>NZ_JAVYII010000003.1:184366-474059 GCF_032378595.1 Nocardioides imazamoxiresistens | reverse complement strand
CAATCACCACCGCGGTCACACCGCACTCGGCGGCCGATCACCAGCCGACCTCGTACCCAACCTGCGTGGACAGAACACCTAGGCCGGGCGCTCACGCCTGGAGCACGGCCCAGGCGATCAGCTTGTCGAGTCGGCGAATGTCGACCTTTCTGTCCAGCTTGATCTTGATGTGCCCGGCGCGAGTCCACAGCTCGAGCTCGGCGTTGACGTCGAGGAACTTCCCCGCGTTCTCCGAGGACCACATGTCGATCCGGCTGTACGGCAGCGAGTAGACCTCGACCTTCTTGCCCGTCAGTCCCTGGGCGTCGCGGACGATCAAGCGCTTCGTCGTGAAGACGGCCGAGTCGCGAAAGGTCTTGTAGGCCGCCACGGCCTGCTCGCCATCGACGAGCAGGTCGTGGACGTCAGCGGGCACGGGGATCTCCTGCACGAGGGTCCAGGCAGTGATGGGCGCGGTCTCCATGTCGGCACTATGACGTCACCGGGCCCCGGGCGGCCGCGCTTTTGATGAACCCCGGCAAACTTCCCCCGGCCCGCGACGGGAGCTATCCCCGACCTACAGTTGAAACTATGACCATCTCCTACGCCCGTGTGTCCGGTGAGTCCCAGGTCGAGCTGACGAGCGAGGAGGTGCCGGACACGCTGCCGCCCGGCGCGGTCGAGGTCGCGGTGACGTACTGCGGGGTCTGCGCCACGGACACGCACAACTACACGTCCGGCGGGAAGGTGCCGCCCGCCGTGTTCGGGCACGAGTGGACCGGGACGGTGCGCCGGGTGGCCGACGACGTCACGACGGTCGCGCCCGGTCAGCGGGTCATCGCGTGCGTCGGGCCGTCGTGCGGCGCGTGCGCGATGTGCGTCGCCGGGCACGAGGACCACTGCGACACCGCGTTCGCGGAGGCGAACGGGGTCACGCCCGACGCGCCCGCCCACGGTGGGTTCGCGACCGGGATCGTCGTGGCCGCCCGCCGCGTGATGCCCGTGCTCGACGGGCTCACCGACGTGCAGGCCGCGCTCGTCGAGCCGACCGCCGTCACGTTCCACGCGGTGCGGCGCACCCGCCAACCGCTCGGCGCGGTCGTGGTCGTGCAGGGCGCGGGACCGATCGGGCTCCTCGCCGCGCAGCACGCGCGGCACGCGGGCGCGGGCCTCGTGCTCGTCGTCGAGCCCAACCCCGAGCGCCGTCGCGCCGCCGAGGAGCTCGGCTTCACCGACGTCTCCGAGCCGGGCGACGCCTTCCGCCAGCACGTGCTCGACGTGACCGCCGGCCTGGGCGCCGACGTGGTCTACGAGTGCACCGGCGCCGCCGGGCTGTTCCAGTCGTCGGCCGAGCTGGTCCGCCGGGGCGGCACCCTGTCGCTGCTCGGCTTCCCGATGACGGACTCGCAGGTCAGCTACGGCGACTGGCAGGTGCGGGAGCTCACGGTGGTGGGCTCCCTGGCGTACACCCACGCCGACTTCCTGGGCGCCATGCGCTCGATCGCGGACGGGTCGGTGCGCGTCGACACCCTGCACACCGGCACCGTCGGGCTGGGCGACCTCGCGGCGCTGATGGACGAGCTCGACTCGGGCCGCACCAGCCACGCGAAGGTGCTGGTCGACCCGACCCGCTGAGGCCCGGCGACCGCTGGGACCCGGCGCTACGGCCGCGCCACGTCCTCGCGCAGCGCGGCCGGCCACCGGTGCACCTCGGCCGGGGTCGACGCGACGCCGAGCGTCGCGTGCGGCATCAGCGCGGCCAGCGCCTCGGCGGTCGAGACGGGGTGGGCCGGGTCGTCGGTCCAGGCCAGGACGGTGGTCGGCACCGCGATCGTCGCCACCTGCTCACGCGACGGCAGGTCGCACAACGCGGCGCCGCGCAGCAGCGCCGGCAGCAGCTCGTCGCGCACGTCCGGCACGGTCTCGGGGGCCCCGAGGGTGGCGGGCGGACGCGGCGCCAGCCGCCCGGCCTCGACGAAGACGGCCGCGCCGTGCTCCTCCACCACCTGCGCCGCCCGCCGGTAGTCGTCCGCCTTCGCGACCCGGGTCTCCCAGGCCGTCGGCGGCACCAGCAGCGTGAGCCCGCTGAAGCGCCCGGGGTCGCGCACCGCGGCGTGCAGCAGCGTCCCGGTGCCCATCGACGGGCCGACGCCGTGCACCCGTTCGCCGGGGAAGTATGCGTCCAGCAGCCGCAGCAGGTCGTCGGCCAGCACGCTCCAGCGGTAGTCCTCTGGCACCGGACGTCCGGTCGAACGACCGTGCCCGCGGGCGTCGTAGCGCAGCAGGCGCGTACCGCTCAGTCCCCGACCCAGGTCGAGGTCGAGCAGCCGGTCGCGGTGGCGGCTGGAGGTCAGGCCGTGGAGCTGGACGACGGGCCGGCCGCCCTCGTCGCTCAGCTCGACGTCGAGCTCGGCCCCCGGCACGGCGAAGGTCGCCACGGACGTCGGCACACCTGCTCCTTCACGGGGTCGCGGGGGCCTGGGCCCGGGAGCCCTAGGGTACGAGCATGCGGCTGACCAACGTGGCGCACCTGCGACTCCCGTTCGGTCGGCTCTGGGGCTACGACGTCGTGGTCGGCGACCGCGGCGCTGCCCTGCCGGTCTCCTTCGACCAGGGCCGGCACGTGCGGGCCGGCGACCGGCCGGGGTCGTGGATGGCGCTGTCCTTCCGGCTGCCCGGTCCCGTCGACCGGGGACACCTCGCCACGGCGTGGCTGGCCGTGGTCGCGCGGCACGGCACCCTGCGCTCGGTGTTCAGCCCGGGCGTCGACGGCGACCCGGTGCTGCACGAGGTCGCGGTCGCGCCGGGCGCGTGGGTCGAGCACCCCGTCGGCCCCGGCCAGGCGGTCAACGACGCCCTGCGTGACGTCCTCGACGCTGCGTGCGGGCCCTACCAGCGGCCCTCCCACCGGCTGTGCGTGCTCGAGACGGCCGACGGCCCGACCGTCGTCGTCGGCGCCGACCACGCCCACGTCGACATGTGGTCGATGCTCGTCGTCGCACGCGACCTGCTGGCCGCCCTGGCGGCGGTCGAGGCGGGTACGCCCCCGCCCACCGTCCCCGCGGCCCCCTTCGCCGAGCACACCCGCGCCCTCGCGGACCGGCCGCTGGCACCCACCGACGTCCGCCGCCGCTGGACCGAGGTGCTCGAGGCCTCCGGCGACGTGATGCCGTGCTTCCCGATGCCGCTGGGCGACGTGGCCGCGCCGCAGCGCGAGCGGGTCGAGGTCCGCGACGTGCTCGACGTCGACGCGGCCGCCGCGATCGGCATCCAGGCCCGCGAGCTCGGCGTCTCGACGCTGGCGCTCGTCGTCTCCGCGATGACCGAGGTCACCCGCGACCTGGCGGGCGGGCCGCTGCGTGCGGTGTTCCCGGTGCACAGCCGCACGCCGACCCCCGACAGCGGCGCGACCTGGCACGACTCGGTCGGCTGGTTCATCACCAACTCCGTGCTGGAGTCCACGGACCCCGATCCGGCGGCCTGCGCCGCGGCGGTCAAGGAGGCCGTACGCCTCGGCTCCTGGCCGCTGGCCGACGTGCTGGCCCCGTGGGGCGGGATGCCCGCCGCTCCCGGGATGTTCGCGGTCTCCTGGCTGGACCTGCGCCGGCTGCCGGTGCGCGTCGACGCCACCGGGCTCGAGGCGCAGTACGTCGGCGCCGCCATCCGCACCGACGGCGTGATGCTCTGGTTCGTCCTCGACGAGTCGGGCCTGCACCTGCGCTGCCGCTACCCCGACACCGCCGAGGCGCGGCGCAACGTCGGCGGCTGGCTCGACGCGCTCGTCGCGCGGCTGCGGGCCGAGGCCCGCGCCTCGGTCGGGGGCCGGCTGCGGCTGGGCGGGCGGACCTACCGCGTCGAGCGCGCGGCGCGTGCCGACGTGCCCGCCCTCGTCGCCCTGCTCGCCGACGACGAGATCAGCCGACCGCGCGAGGGCGCCGAGCTGGCCCACTACGAGGCCGCCTACGACGCCGTGGCCCGCGACCCCGCGCACCTCCTGGCCGTGGTGCGCGAGGAGGGCGGGGACGGAGCGGTGGTCGGCACCTTCCAGCTGACGGTGCTGCCGGGCCTGTCCCGCAGTGGGGCCACGCGGCTGCAGGTCGAGGGCGTACGCGTCGCGACCGGCCATCGCGCCGACGGCCTGGGCACGGCGATGCTGGAGTGGGCGCACGCGCACGGCGTGGCGCGCGGGGCCCGGCTCGCGCAGCTGACGACCGACCGCGAGCGTGACCGGGCGCAGGCGTTCTACGCGCGGCTGGGGTACACCGACTCGCACGTGGGGATGAAGCGGCCGCTCTGAGCGCGGCCGCGCGGCTAGACCGCCGGCCCGTCGACCGGCCGCACGTCGAGCAGGAGCCCCACCGTCCCGGTGCGGCCGCGGCGCAGCCGGCTGGCGCCGACCGTGAGGCGGCCGAGGATGCCGTACTTGCGGGCGGTGGCCTGCGCGACCCGGGCCGAGTCGTCCGCGTCGAGCACCCGGGCGGTGCCCTCGTGGACGGGGCCGTGGGTCGTGCGGCCGCGCACGTCCGAGCCCTGCACCCGCACCCGGCCCGTGCCGCGCACCCGCTTGACCTTCCACGAGTCGGCGACGGTCCACACCGCCAGCGCCCCGTCGAACGGCACGACCCACACGGGCGTGGGCTTCGCGCGGCCGTCCTTGGTGAAGGTGGTGAGCACGACGTACTTCTCGTCGGCGAGCGTGGTCATCGGCGTCCTCCCGGGTGCGGTCGGGCCAGGATGCCAGGCGAGCGTGAGCGCCGGGGTGGGCGCGAGGACCGGGAACGACGAAGGGCCCCGGTCGTCGACCGGGGCCCTTCGTGTCCTGCGCGCCTGTAGGGATTCGAACCCCAAACCTTCTGATCCGTAGTCAGATGCTCTATCCGTTGAGCTACAGGCGCATGTCGCACACGTCAGCGAGCGACCCGAGAAACCATAGCCGACGCGGGCGCCGAGGCGAAATCGACTTCCGGCCGCGGCCTCAGCAGCCGCCGCGCTCCGCGGCCCGCGCCGCCACGCCGTCGTCGTCGCAGAAGCCCGTGCCGCTGCGCTTGAGGCAGAGCAGGCCGACCAGGCCGCCGTCGGCGTCGAGGACCGCGAGCCGGCGGCGGCCCGCGGCGGCGAGCTCGAGGCGTACACGCTCGGCGTCGGCGTCCACGGCGACCACCCGGTCGTCCAGGCGCCCGACCTCGCGGCCCGCGACGGTGTCCGCGTGACCGGCCAGGTCGGCGCGCTCCACGACGGCGACGAGCCGCTCGCCGTCGACGAGCAGGGCGGCGTGCACGTGGTCGTTGGCGAAGAAGGCCCGCAGCTCCGCGACGGTCGCGTCGGCGGGCGTCACCTTGGGGACGGTGACCATCACCTCACGCACGCTGCCGGACACGGGCGCCAGCCTGCCGGACCGGGCCGTCGGAGGGAAACCGGCGCCGGGACCCACGCAGCCTCACGGGCCCCTTGTGAGGTCGTGAGCGAAAAGTGACACGGGCGTGAAACACGCCGGACGCCGGCGTAACACCCGCAGCCCAGGCTCCTGGTCACACGAACCCCGTGGCCCAGGAGGCTCCTCGTGACCCTGATCGCTCCCCCGCCCGGCTCGGACCGGACGACCGCGACCGACACGACGTCCGGCACCGCCGCCCGACGCCGCCGCACCCGCCGTTGGATCGACGACTGGCGCCCCGAGGACGAGGCCTTCTGGGCGCAGACCGGGCAGCCGGTCGCCCGCCGCAACCTGGCCTGGTCGATCTTCGCGGAGCACCTCGGCTTCTCCGTCTGGCTGATCTGGAGCGTCAGCTCCGCCTACCTCGTCGCCATGGGCTTCGCGTTCTCGCCGCAGCAACTGTTCCTGCTCGTCGCGATCCCGAACCTGGTCGGCTCGCTGCTGCGGGTGCCGTACACCTTCGCCGTCGGCCTGTTCGGCGGCCGCAACTGGACGATCGTCTCGGCGGCGCTGCTGCTCGTGCCCACGCTCGGGTTCGCGGCGGCCGTCACCAACGAGAGCACGCCGTACTGGCTGTTCTGCGTCATCGCCGCGACCGCCGGCTTCGGCGGCGGCAACTTCGCCAGCTCGATGGCCAACATCAACTACTTCTACCCGACCGCGAAGAAGGGCGCCGCGCTCGGCCTCAACGCCGCGGGCGGCAACCTCGGCGTGGCCCTCATCCAGCTGCTGCTGCCGGTCATCGTCGGTGGCGCGGGCATCTTCGGCCTCGTCCAGGCCTCGCAGGGCGGCATCCACCTGGAGCGGGCGGCGCTGGTGTACGCCGCGCTGGCCGTGGCCGCCACGGTGGCCGCCTGGCTGTGGATGGACAACCTCGGCACCGCCGTCGTGAAGCCGCGCGAGCAGCTGCGCATCGTGCGCCAGCCGCACACCTGGGTGATGTCGGTGCTCTACATCGGCACCTTCGGGTCCTTCATCGGCTACTCGGCCGCGATGCCGCTGCTGATCCGCCTGAACTTCTGGGTGCCGGAACCCGCGCCGCTCGGCACGGGCATCTACTTCGCCTACTACGCCTTCCTCGGCGCGGCCGTCGGCTCGGTCACCCGCCCGTTCGGCGGCTGGTTGGCCGACCGCTTCGGCGGCGCCCGCGTCACGCTCCTCGCCTTCGTCGGTCTCGCCCTCGGCACGTTCGCGGTGCTCGCCACGGTGCTCCAGCTGACGCCCAACCCGACCGCCGACCCCATGATCGCGGCGCAGAACCAGGACCTGTTCCCGCTCTTCCTCGGCTTCTTCCTCGTGGTCTTCGCCTGCACCGGCATCGGCAACGGCTCGACCTACAAGATGATCCCCGCGATCTGGCGCCGTGGCGCCGAGAGGGCCACGACGCCCGGCACCCCCGAGCGCACGGAGGCGGTGCGCACCGCCGCGCAGCAGGCCTCCGCCGCCCTCGGCGTGATCGGCGCCGTCGGCGCGATCGGCGGCTTCCTCATCCCGCTGGCCTTCAGCGCCCCGTGGGTCGACGACCCGCTGGCCGCCACGCAGGGCGCGTTCGCCGTCTTCGCCGCCTACTACGTGCTCTGCGGGGTCGTCACGTACGCCGTGTACCTGCGCCGCGGCAGCGCCGCCGCGCACGTCTGAGCGCTCGGACCGACAGGAGTCGACCGTGACCACCACCCACTGCCCCTACTGCTCCCTGCAGTGCGGCATGAGGCTGACCCGCGAGGGCCGCGCCCTCACGGTCGAGCCGTGGGCGGAGTTCCCGACCAACGCGGGCGCGATGTGCCGCAAGGGCTGGACGAGCACCGGCCTGCGCGGCCACCGCGAGCGGCTCACGACGCCACTGGTGCGCGACCGCGGCGAGGACGGCAGCCGCGGCGAGCTCCGGCCGGCGACCTGGGACGAGGCGCTCGACCTGGTCGCCGGCCGGCTCGTCGACCTGCGCGCCGAGCACGGCCCCGACGCCGTGGCCGTGTTCGGGGCGGGCGGCCTGACCAACGAGAAGGCGTACGCCCTCGGCAAGCTCGCCCGGGTCGCGCTCGGCACCAGCCAGATCGACTACAACGGCCGCTGGTGCATGAGCTCCGCGGCCTCGGCGGGGCTGCGGGCCCTCGGCCTCGACCGCGGCCTGCCCTTCCCGCTGGCCGACGTCGAGCAGGCCGACGTGCTGGTGCTCGCCGGCTCCAACCTCGCCGAGACCGCGCCCCCGGCGGCCCGTCACCTCGACCGGCTGCGCGAGCGCGGCGGCCGGGTGGTCGTCGTCGACCCGCGGCGCACCCCGACCGCCGACCGCGCGGACCTGCACCTCGCGCCCGTCCCCGGCACCGACCTGGCGCTGGCGCTGGGGGTGCTGCACCTGGTGATGGCCGCCGGCGCGGTGGACGAGGCGTACGTCGCCGAGCGCACCACCGGCTTCGACGCCGTGCGCGACGAGGTCGCCGCGTGGTGGCCGGAGCGCGTCGAGCGGGTCTGCGGGATCGCGGCCGACGAGGTGCGCGCGCTCGCCGACCTGCTGATCGCGACGCAGCGGGCCGGCGGTCGCGTGCTCGTGCTGACCGCCCGCGGCGTCGAGCAGCACAGCCAGGGCTCCGACACCGTGCTGGCCTGGATCAACGTCGCGCTCGCGCTGGGCATGCCGGGGCGCACCGGCGCCGGCTATGGCTGCCTGACCGGGCAGGGCAACGGCCAGGGCGGGCGCGAGCACGGCCAGAAGGCCGACCAGCTGCCCGGCTACCGCTCCATCGAGGACCCGGGGGCCCGCGCGCACGTCGCCGCGGTCTGGGGCGTCGACCCGGACCTGCTGCCGGGCAAGGGCCGCAGCGCGTACGAGCTGCTCGACGCGCTCGGGCGCCCCGCCACGCCGACGGCCCCCGCCGGCCCGCGGGCGATGCTCGTCCTGGGCTCCAACATCGTCGTCTCCGCGCCCAACGCGCTGCACGTCACCGAGCGCCTGCGCTCCCTCGACCTGCTGGTCGTCGCCGACCTCGTGCTCTCCGAGACCGCGGCGCTGGCCGACGTCGTGCTGCCCGTGACGCAGTGGGCCGAGGAGACCGGCACCATGACCAACCTCGAGGGCCGCGTCGTCCTGCGCCAGCGGGCGATCACCCCGCCGTCCGGCGTGCGCACCGACCTCGAGGTGATCACCGGGCTCGCCGAGCGGCTGAAGGCCCCCGGCACCGAGGCCGTCACCTGGTCGAGCGACCCCGAGGAGGTCTTCGCCGAGCTCGGACGGGCCTCGGCAGGCGGCGTCGCCGACTACGCGGGCATCACCTACGACCGGATCCGGGCCGAGCACGGCGTGTTCTGGCCCTGTCCCGCGCCCGCGGCGGACGGCACGGCGCACCCCGGCACCCCGCGCCTGTTCGCGGAGCGCTTCGGCCACCCCGACGGGCGCGCCCGCTTCCTCGTCACGTCCTACCGCGGCGCCGCGGAGCAGCCGTGCGAGGCGTACCCCCTGCACCTGACGACCGGTCGCGTCCTCGGGCAGTACCAGTCCGGCGCCCAGACCCGGCGGATCCGCGAGCTCGCGGACACGGGCCCGTTCGTCGAGCTGCACCCCCTGCTCGCCCGCCGTCTCGGCACGGCCGACGGCGAGGTGCTGACGGTCCGCACCCGCCGCGGCGAGCTGCGCGCCCCGGCCCGGGTCGTCGACGGCATCCGCCCCGACACGGTCTTCGTGCCGTTCCACTGGGTCGGCGCGAACCGGCTGACCAACGACGCGCTCGACCCCGCCAGCCGGATGCCCGAGTTCAAGGTCTGCGCCGCGGCGGTGAGCGCATGAGCCCCGAGCACCTCGTCGTCGTCGGCAACGGCATGGCCGCCGTGCGCCTCGTCGAGGCGCTCGTCGCCGGCGGCTGGCTGCGCCGGGGCGGTGCCCTCACCGTCCTCGGCGAGGAGCAGGGCGCCCCGTACAACCGGATCCTGCTCTCCGCCGTCCTCGAGGGCACGCACGAGGAGCGGGCGACGACGCTGCGCGACGAGCGCTGGTACGCCGACGCCGGCGTCGCCCTGCGCACCGGCGTCCGGGTCGTCGCCGTCGACCGCGAGGCCCGCGAGGTCGAGCTCGCCTCCCGCGAGCGGGTGGCCTACGACCGCCTCGTGCTGGCCACCGGATCGATCCCCACGCTGCCGCCGGTGCGGGGTCTGGTGCGTCCCGACGGCTCGCTGCACCCGCGGGTGCACGCCTTCCGGTCGATGACCGACTGCCGCGGGCTGACGGACGCGCTGGCCGACGCGCAGGAGGGGGGTCGCACCCCCGTGCGCCGCGCCGTCGTGGTCGGCGGCGGCCTCCTGGGCCTGCAGGTCGCCCGGGCGCTCGGCGCGCGCCGCGGCCAGCACGCGGTGGTGACCGAGGTCGTCGAGGGCGCCGACCACGTCCTGCACCGCCAGCTCGACCGGCCCGGCGCCCAGGTGCTCACCCGCGACCTGGCCCGGCTCGGCACGACCGTCTACACCGGCGCCCGCGCCACCCGGCTCGTCGCGAGCCCCGCGCCCGACCACGCCGTCGGCGTGCGGCTCGACAACGGGCACGTCCTCGCCACCGACCTCGTCGTGCTGACCGCGGGCGGTCGCCCGTCGACCGCGCTGGCCCGCGCGGCTGGCCTGGAGGTGCGCCGCGGCGTCGTCGTCGACGACACCCTGACCACCGCCGACCCCCGGGTCCACGCGATCGGCGACTGCGCGCAGCACGCCGGTCGCGTCTCCGGCTTCGTCGGCCCGGCCTGGGACCAGGCGACCACCCTGGCCGCCCGGCTGCTGGGCGAGGAGCGGGCGTACGCCGGGGTGCGCGAGGTCGCGCGGCTGCGGGCCACCGGTCTCGACGTCGCGGTGCTGGGCGACCCGACCGACCCGCAGGGCGGCGACGTCGTCGAGATGACCAACCCGATCGCCCGGTCGCACCGCCGCCTGGTCGTGCGCGAGGGCCGCATCGTCGCCGCCGCGCTGGTCGGCGACCTCTCGCGCGTCGGGCTCGTCACGCAGCTCTTCGACCGCGGCACCGTGCTCGGCCCCCACGAGGCCGGCGACCTGCTGCTGCCCGAGACCCGCAGCGGCGCGAGCGGACCCGCCGACCTGCCCGACGACGCCGAGGTCTGCGCCTGCGCGGGCGTCAGCGCCGGCGCCCTGCGGGCCTGCTCCTCGCTCGAGCAGGCCCGGGCCACCACGCGCGCGACGACCGGCTGCGGCGGCTGCGCCCCGGCCGTACGCGCCCTGCTCGCGACCGACCCCCCAGCCGCAGCCGGACCGGCAGCCGCACCCACCGACCACCCCGTCCCCGCACCCACTGGAGGAACGAGATGAGCCCCACCACCGACGGCCGCCGACCCCGCATCGTCGTGGTCGGCCACGGCATGGTCGGCCACCGGTTCGTGGCCGCCGCCGTCGAGCGCGGCCTCACGGAGACGCACGACGTCGTCGTGCTCGCCGACGAGCCGCGCGCCGCCTACGACCGCGTCGCGCTCACCTCGTTCTTCGAGGTCGGCGCGGAGGCGCTCTCGCTGCTGCCCGAGGGGGCGTACGCCGACCCCCGCGTCGAGCTGCGCCTCACCACCGCGGTGGTCGCGATCGACCGCGCGACGCGCACCGTGACGACCGCCGCGGGCGAGACCGTCGGCTACGACGAGCTCGTGCTGGCCACCGGCGCCGCCCCGTTCGTGCCGCCGGTGCCCGGCAAGGACCTCGACGGCTGCTTCGTCTACCGCACCATCGAGGACCTCGAGGCGATCCGCGCGGCAGCGGCGCCGGGGCCCGACGGCACCCGCCGCCGCGGCGTCGTGATCGGCGGCGGCCTGCTCGGCCTCGAGGCCGCCAACGCCCTGCACCAGCTCGGCGTCGACACCCACGTCGTGGAGATGGCCCCGCGCCTCATGCCCGTGCAGCTCGACGAGACCGGCGGCGCCGTGCTGGTGCGCCACATCGAGAAGCTCGGCCTCACGGTGCACTGCGGCGTCGCCTCCACCGAGGTGCTCGACGACGGCACCGGCCGCGTCGCCGGCCTCGGCCTGCGCGACGCCGACCCGATCCACGCCGACCTGGTCGTCTTTTCGGCCGGGATCCGCCCGCGCGACGCCCTCGCCCGCGACGCGGAGCTGGAGGTCGCCCCGCGCGGTGGCGTGCTGGTCGACGAGCAGCTGCGCTCGGTCTCCGACCCCCGCGTGTGGGCGATCGGCGAGTGCGCGGCGCCCGCCGGGGTGATGTACGGCCTCGTCGCGCCCGGCTACGCGATGGCCGAGATCGTCGTCGACACCCTCCTGGGCGGCAGCGCGGGCGCGTTCACCGGCGCCGACATGTCCACCAAGCTGAAGCTGCTCGGCGTCGACGTCGCCTCCTTCGGCGACGCGTTCGCCACCACGCCCGACGCCCTGGAGCTCGTCTTCTCCGACGCCGTGGCCGGGCTCTACAAGAAGCTCGTCGTCGCCCCCGCCGGTCCCGACGCGGACGGCACCGCCCGCGACGACGCGTGGGTGCTGCTCGGGGGGATCCTGGTGGGCGACGCGTCGGCGTACGGCCTGCTGCGGCCCATGGTCGCCAGCCAGATGCTGCTGCCCGAGAACCCGGAGGAGCTGATCCTCCCGGAGTCGCGCGGCGCCCTGCAGCTCGGCCTGCCCGACGAGGCCGTCGTGTGCTCGTGCAACAACGTGACGAAGCGCGACCTGCTGGACGCGGTCGACGTCGACGGGGAGCACACCTGCGAGGACCTCGGCGCCGTCAAGGCCTGCACCGGCGCCGGCACGACCTGCGGCTCCTGCGTGCCGACGGTCAAGGGGATCGTCGAGGACTACTTCGCGTCCGTCGGCAAGGAGGTCGACCGCAGCCTCTGCGAGCACTTCGCCCTGACCCGCCAGGAGCTCTTCGACGTCGTCGCGGTGCACGGCTACCGCACCTTCACCGAGGTGGTCGAGGCCCACGGCTCGGGCCGCGGCTGCGACGTGTGCCGCCCCACCGTCGCCTCGATCCTGGCCAGCCAGCTCAACGGGCACGTG
Source organism: Nocardioides imazamoxiresistens (assembly GCF_032378595.1). Lineage (NCBI taxonomy): Bacteria > Bacillati > Actinomycetota > Actinomycetes > Propionibacteriales > Nocardioidaceae > Nocardioides > Nocardioides imazamoxiresistens. The sequence goes on along the minus strand of NZ_JAVYII010000003.1, from coordinate 461,669 downwards.
CTCGAGGGCGAGACCGGCGCGCTGCAGGACACCAACGACGCGTACCTCGCCAACATCCAGAAGAACGGCACCTACTCCGTCGTCCCCCGCATCCCCGGCGGCGAGATCACCCCCGAGAAGCTGATCGTGATCGGCGAGGTGGCGCGCGACTTCGGGCTCTACACCAAGATCACCGGCGGCCAGCGGATCGACCTGTTCGGCGCGCGGATGGAGGAGCTGCCCCTGATCTGGACCCGGCTGGTGGACGCCGGGTTCGAGTCGGGCCACGCCTACGGCAAGTCGCTGCGCACCGTGAAGTCGTGCGTCGGGTCCACCTGGTGCCGCTACGGCGTGCAGGACTCGGTGCAGCTCGCCATCGACCTCGAGCTGCGCTACCGCGGCCTGCGCAGCCCCCACAAGCTCAAGGGCGGCGTCTCCGGCTGCGCCCGCGAGTGCGCCGAGGCGCGCAGCAAGGACTTCGGCGTCATCGCCACCGAGAAGGGCTGGAACCTGTACGTGGCGGGCAACGGCGGCGCGACGCCGCGGCACGCCGAGCTGCTGGTCGGCGACGTCGGCACCGAGGACCTGGTGCGCTACCTCGACCGGTTCCTCATGTACTACATCCGCACCGCCGACCGGCTGCAGCGCACGGCGCCCTGGGTCGAGTCGCTCGATGGCGGGCTGGAGCGGGTGCGCGAGGTGGTCGTCGACGACGCCCTCGGGCTCGGCAGCGAGCTCGAGGCGGCGATGGCGCGCCACGTCGACACCTACTTCGACGAGTGGCGCGCCACCCTCGACGACCCGGAGAAGCTGTCCCGCTTCGTGTCGTTCGTCAACGCCCCCGACGTGCCCGACCCGGCCATCTCGTTCGGCACCACCCGCGGCCAGATCGTGCCGGAGCCCGGCGCTCCCACCGAGTCCGTCGACCTGGGCGCCACGATCCCCGTGGGAGCACCCCGATGACCGCCATCGGCACGGCCGCCACCACTGCCACCGTGTGGACCGCGGTGTGCCGCACCGACGACCTGCCGCGCGAGCGCGGCGTCGCCGCCCTCGTCGGCGGGCGGGCGGTCGCGCTGTTCCGCACCTACGACGACGAGTGGTACGCCCTCGACAACCGCTGCCCCTACGCGCACGCCTCGGTGCTGGCCCGTGGGATCGTGGGCACACGCGGCGACGTGCCGTTCGTGGCCTCGCCGATGCTGAAGCAGCCCTTCGGGCTGCGTGACGGCGTCTGCCTGGACGACCCCGACGTCCGCGTGGCGACGTTCCCCGTGCGCGTCGTCGACGGAGCGGTCCACATCGGCGTGGACCCGCAGCCGTCGTGACGCAGCTCGTGACGCAGGTCCAGACCCAGACCGAGGAGGTCCCGGTGCCCGAACCCGGCCCCCTGACCGGCTTCACCGTCGGCGTGACCGCGGCCCGCAAGGTCGACGAGCAGGTCGCCCTGCTCGAGCGCCGCGGGGCCGCCGTGGTCGTGGCGCCGGCGCTGTCGGCGACGCCGCGCCAGGTCGCCGACGACGAGCTGCGGGCCGCGACCGAGCAGGTGCTGGACAGCCGGGTCGACCTCTTCCTGGCGACCACCGGGATCGGCATGAAGGCCTGGTTCGACGCCGCGGAGCAGTGGGGGCTGCTCGACCGGCTCGTCGAGCACCTGGGCGGCGCGGAGATCCTGGCCCGCGGCCCGAAGTCGGTCGGGGCGCTGCGCCGCCGCGGGCTGCGCGAGCTGTGGGCGCCCGACTCCGAGCGGTTCGACGACGTGCTCGCCCACCTGCGCGGGCGCGACCTGACGGGCACGCACATCGTCGTCCAGGAGCACGGCCAGTCGCTCTCGATGGTCGCCCACGCGCTGCGGCGCCTCGGGGCCGGCGTCACCTCCGTGTCGGTCTACCGCGTCGAACCGGCCCACGACCCCACCCCGATGTTCGGGCTCATCGACCGCGTCGCCGACCGGTCGCTGCACGCCGTCACCTTCACGTCCGCGCCCGCGGTCGGCTCGCTGATGGAGGCGGCCGCCTCGGTCGGGCGGCGCGACGACGTGATCGCCGCCTTCCAGGCCGACGTGCTCGCCACGTGCGTCGGTCCGGTCACCGCCGCGGCGTTCGAGCTGTGGGGCGTCCCCACCGTCGAGCCCGACCGGTCGCGGCTGGCGGCGATGGTGAAGCTGCTCGAGACCGAGCTGCCCCTGCGCCACGAGGGCGTCGTCCTCGACGTCGCCGGTCACGCCCTGCGCCTGCTGGGCGACACGGTCCTGGTCGACGGCACCGAGGCGGCCCTCACGCCGGCGCCGCTCGCGATCCTGCACGCACTGGCCGAGCGCCCGGGCGCGGTCGTCTCGCGGCGCGAGCTGCTGTCCGCGCTGCCGCGCAGCGCGGGCGCCACCGGCGAGGGCTCCGACCACGCCGTCGACATGGCGGTCGCCCGGCTGCGGGCCGCAGTCGGCACCCGGCTGGTCCAGACCGTCTACAAGCGCGGCTACCGGCTGGCGGTGGACCGGTGAGCGCCGCGGCACCGACCCTGGTCACGGTCGCGCACGGCACCCGCGACGGCTCCGGCAGCCCCGTGGCGCGGGCCCTGACCGCCGCGGCGGCCGAGCGCACCGGCATGCGGGCGGTGGCGGCGTACGTCGAGCTCGCCGAGCCGCTGCTCACCGACGTGCTGGCCGCCGCCCGTGGCCCCGTCGTCGTCGTGCCGCTGCTGCTGAGCTCCGGCCTGCACGTCGACTCCGACGTGCCCGAGGCCGTCCGGTCGGCACCCGTGCCCGCCCGGCTGGCCGGCGCGCTCGGCCCGTCGCCGCTGCTGGCGGACGCGATGTGTGCGCGGTTGCGGGAGGCGGGCGCGACGCCCGGGGGCCCCGTCACGATGGTGGCCGCCGGATCCCGCCGTCCGGGCTCGCTCGACGACCTCGCGGCGACCGCCCACATGCTCGGCAGCCTCTGGGGCTCGCCGGTGCGGGTCGCCACGCTCTCCGGCCTCGGCGAGCGGCCCGAGGACGTCGTGCGCCCCGGCGACGCCGTCGTCCCCTACCTGCTGGCGCCCGGCTTCTTCGCCCGCCGCTGCTCGGACGCCGCGCGGGCGGCCGGGGCGGAGGTCGTCGCCGACGTGATCGGCGCCCACGCGGCGGTCGTCGAGCTGGTCGCCCACCGCGCCCGGCTGGCGGGTCTCCTGCGCGGCGACCGCACGCCCGGCCCGAGCCCCGCGGCCGCCTGATCCACCGCCTCGCGACACGCCGTCGCGGTCGCCGCCCGGCGAGACCCGCGCCCCGGCGACCCCGACGTGGGATCATCGGGGCCGGGGTTGGATCCACGGGGGTGGAGGGCCTGTGCGGTGGTGGACGTAGGACCGAACGAACGCGCGGTGCTGGACGACGACGGCATCGCGCTCTACGACGAGGCGCTCGCGGGCGGCCTCGCCGGCGACGACCCGCGCTTCGCGCCGGGCGGCGCGCTGGTGGAGGCGCACGCCCTGCTGGTGGGGCTGGGGCTGCTGACCCGCGACCCGCGCACCGACCGGTGGTCCGCGATGGACCCGACGACCGCCACGTCGCAGGTCGTCACGCCGCTGGGCCAGCGCGGTGCGGAACTGCTCGCCGAGTCCTCGGCCTGGGCGCGCACGTTCGGCTCCCTCTCACAGGCGTGGCGCAAGGCCCCGCAGCCGGCCTCGGGACCGGTCACCGAGATCCGCGGCGAGGCCATCGACCCCTACATCGCGGCGATCGTCGCGGACGCCGAGTCGGAGCTGCTGACCGCCCAGCCGCAGGTGGGACGCAACGCGGCCGCCCTCGCGCGCGCCGCCGAGCGCGACGTCGCGGCCCTGGGCCGCGGGCTGACGATGCGGACGCTCTACCAGCACGCGGCGCGACGCAGCTCGATCACGCACAAGTACGTCGCGACCGTCACGGCCCGCGGGGCCGAGGTCCGCACCCTCGACGAGTTCTTCAACCGCCTCATCGTCGTCGACCGCCGCACGGCGATCATCCCGGGGCGCGAGGGCCACACGGTCGCGCTGGCGATCCGCGAGCCGTCGCTGGTGGCGTACCTCGTCGACATGTTCGAGCGGCACTGGGAGCGCGCCCGCGCGTTCACCAACAACGAGACGTCGATGCTCAAGGACATCGCCGCCGAGCAGCGCGCGATGACGATCCGGATGCTCATCGAGGGGCACGCCGACCCCGTCAGCGCGAAGCGGCTGGGCGTGAGCCCCCGCACGTACGCCGGCTACGTCGCGGACCTCAAGGAGGAGTTCGAGGCCCAGACCCGCTTCCAGCTCGGCTACACCATGGGCCAGCGGGGCGTCTCGGGCCACGAGCGGCCCGCCGACTGAGGCCCGCCCGGGACACGGTCGCCGGCTCCGTCGGGCACGCCGGGCTCGTCAGTCCTCGGGCGCACCGAGGCGGGCGTACACCGCGCCGGTGGCGACGTCCACGACCTCGACCGACACCCCCGGCCGGTCGAGGGGCAGCCGGACCACGTTCGTGCCGCGACGGGCCTCGAGACTGAGGAACGCACCGTCGCCCGTGCGCGGGTCCGCGCTGAGCACCAGCAGGTGGACGGGCTGCGAGGCCTCGATCCTCAGACGTCCCTCCCCGTCGAGGACCGCCGCGTCCACGTTCACCGGTGGTGCCGCTCGACGTGGGGGCAGGCCCCACCGTGTCGCCATCGGCAGCGGACCCTGCGTCGCAGTCGTCGGATCACGGGACTCCCCCAGTCGGGTCGTGGGCGGGACGAGCACTCGAGTCGTCGAGCCGTCGTCGACGCTAGGCGAGGCGGCGGGCTCGCCGCTGCCGCTCGACCGAGTGCTGCACGACCGGACGACACGGCGTGTCCACCGATCGACCGACAACCCGTCGGCCGCTACGCCGTTCCGGTTGCGGGTCGCATGCCCCCACCGCATGCTGGGCCCGCGGCGCTGCCGCCAGTCACCCTGATCAGGGAGAGGTAGGGATGCTCACAGTCGCCGTCGGGGACGACCACCCGGTCGTCCGAGCGGGCCTGGTCCAGATGCTGGCCGCGGCCTCCGGCGTGTCCGTCGTGGCCGAGGCCGACGACGGCGAGGCCCTGCTCGCTGCGGTCCGCGAGCTCCGACCCCGTGTGGTCCTGACCGACTTCCGCATGCCGGTCCTCGACGGTGCCGCGGTCGCGGCGCAGGTCGCGCTCGAGCGGCTGCCCTCGCGCGTGCTGCTGCTGTCCGCCTTCACCGACCCCGGCATCGTCCTGCGCTGCGTGGAGAGCGGGGCCGCCGGCTTCCTCTCGAAGGACTGCGACCGCAGCACGCTGCTGCGAGCGGTCCACGACGTCGCTGCAGGTCGCGACTTCCTGCCCGGCGGTCTGGTGCCCGAGCTCCTCGACGAGGTACGCCGCCGTCGCAGCGCCGCACCGGCCGTCGCGCTGAGCGGCCGCGAGCGGCAGATCCTGGAGTCGGTGGCAGCAGGCAGGTCGGCGCCGTCGATCGCCGCCGAGACCTACCTCTCCCTCTCGACGGTGAAGACGTACCTGCAGCGCATCTACGACAAGCTCGGCGTCAGCGACCGTGGAGCGGCCGTCGCCGAGGCGATGCGACGCGGGATCCTGCAGTGACCCGCACGACCCTGGGATCCAGCATCCTCGCCTCCGTGCACACCGTGACGGCTCTGCTGCGCATCGCTCTGCTGGTGCCGTTGCTGGTGCTCGCCCCGGTGCTGCACGAGGTCGGTGACGACTGGATCGGTTACGCGGCGGCCGTGGGGGCGTTCGCGGTGTGGGGCGGCCTGACGCTCTGGTGGTCCCGGCGGCGACACGTCGCTCCGTGGGCCGGCCCCGCCAGCATCTTCGTCGACCTGGCCCTGTTCGTCGCGATGGCGCTCGGCTCGTCCGGGGCGACCTCCTACATCACGCCCGTCTTCTACCTCTACCCCGTCTTCACCGTCTTCTACTACCGCCCGCTCCTCACGGCGGCGGTGGGCTTCCTCGTGGCGGCCGGGTACGCCGGGATCTGGCTGCAGAACTTCGCGGTGCGCGGCGGGCCGTACATCTCGGGCATAGTGTGGATGCACTTCCTGCTCCTGACCTGGATGGCCCTGACCACGACCGCCCTCTCCCTGGTCCTGGCCCACCGTGCCCGGGTCGAGAACGAGTCCCGCCTGGCGCACGACAGCCTCACCGCGCAGCTGCTCGTCGCCGACGTCCGCGCCAGCACCCGTCTCGCCGACGACCTCCACGACGGCCCCCTGCAGGACGTCATCGCCGTGCGGCGGCTCCTGGAGCAGATCGCCGACACGACGGCGGCCCCGGACCGGGTGGCGGCGGCGGAGGAGCTCCTGGTCCAGGTGACGGCACACCTGCGGGGTACGGTCGCCAGCCTCCACCCGCAGGTCCTCTCCCAGCTCGGTCTCGAGGAGGCGGTCCGCGAGCTCGTCCGCCAGTCGACCGACCACGGCCGCGTGCCCGTCACCGCTGCCGTCGAGGCCGTCGGCCACCTGGACCCGGGCCGTGCGTACGTGCTGTACGCAGCCGGGCGGGAGCTGGTGCGCAACGCTCTGCGTCACGCCCACGCCGAGCACGTGCTCGTCGAGCTCTGCCGCGACGGCGACCACGTCGAGCTGACGGTCAGCGACGACGGCATCGGCCTCGCGGCCGGGATCTCACCCGGCGAGCAGGTGCGGTCGGGGCACGTCGGGCTCGCGTCGCACACCTCACGGTTGCGGAGCCTCGGCGGCTCGCTCGAGCTCTCCCCGCGACAGCCCACGGGGACCATCGCGCGGGCCAGCCTTCCGGCGGAGATGGGTCGCGAGCTCGCCGACGTCCTCCGGCCCCAGGACCTGCAGGAAGTTGCACGACCCTGAACGCACAAGGACGGTGACGCGCAGAGCGCGTCACCGTCCATCACCTGAAGCGAGCCGGGGGGTGGCAGGGACCGAACTTGTGGGGGTTGGGTTGGGCCCTCGCCTCAGGAGTCTGTGGAGTTGTGCAACCGGTCGTGGGGACCGGCGGGGGGGTCAGGAGCAGGAGCTCACTTCATGCCCCAGCTGGTGTCCTGGGGAGACACCTGCCCGGGCTGCGTCTTGACGATCGAGACCTTCTTCATGCCCCAGCTGGTGTCAGCGTGGGCGGCCTGCGACGTCGCGCCGATCGCGCCGAGGCTGACCAGCGTGGCTGCCAGGGCGATGCCGGCGCGGCGGATGATCGTCATGTTCGTGCTCCCTCATCATGGCCGAGACGGTTGGTACGGACTGGCGGCCCCGGACGGGCCGACTCCTCAATACTGCGGCATGCCCGACCCCTCCGGGAGCCATCTGTTGGGTCATCTCTGTGCAATGCAGAGAAATGCAGAACAGTGCTGCCGAGCGTCCCCGAGGGGGTGTTCGGCTGCTTCTGACGGGCGTCGGCGCGGGCCCCGGCGACGGGTCGGCAGGGGATGGGACGGGCGGGTCGGGGAGGGGCTCGGAGGCACGGCTGACGGCGCGGCCGGGACGTCCCGGCGTCCGGATCATGCGCCATCGCGGCGCTCCCGGCAATGGCCACCCCGGACGACCGTCGACCCCGGGACGGCACGAGCCCCCGGCGGGCCCGAGGGCTCACCGGGGGCTCGTGGCCACCACTGGCGGAGGCGGAGGGATTTGAACCCTCGATGGAGTTGTAGCTCCAAACCCGCTTAGCAGGCGGGCGCCATAGACCTGACTAGGCGACGCCTCCCCGACAGCCCGCACAGGCTACAAGGCGTACCGCGCGGCTGCGAATCAGGCCCGGATCACGGCCGGGATCCGGTGTGGATCCGGTGGGGATCCGGTGGGGATCAGCGCAGGCGCTTGAGCCCGCTGCCGCGCTCCAGGGCCTCCTGCAGGACGGCGACGAGCCGCTCGCGGTCGATGGCGAGGATCTCGACGGGGATGGTGGTGCTCCCCCCGTCGCGCAGGCGGAGCACGACGCAGGGGGCGTCGGCGACGTAGGTCGTCACGGCGTCCTCGACGTCGCCCCAGCGGGCGCGGGTGACGCCGGCGCCGCGGACGTACCGCAGCCGGTAGCCCTGGTCGGTGATCCGCAGCGCGACCGCGCGGTTGACCAGGTAGAGCCCGGTGACGCCGATCGCGAACAGCCCGACGGCGGCGACCACGACCGTGACGCCGGCGGAGAGGTCGGCGAGGGTGGCGACCACCACGAGCACGAGGATGGCCAGGCCGAGCGCGACGACGGCGAAGCCGAGGATGCGGGCGGCGAAGGCGGGGGCGATGCGGATGTCCTGCTGCTGCACCCGACCATTGTCGCGCACGGTGGCGAGTGACCGTCGTCACAGTCGACTACGATCGATCTGATCGTCCGTCCCCCGCCCCGACCAGCCGCCCCGGGAGGTCCCGTGCGCAGCACCACCCCGGCCCTGCACGCCCTGCACGTCGCGCTCGACGCCCTCCCCCCGCCGCACAGCCGGAAGGGGCCGGCGCTGGGCAACTGGCGCTGGACGGTGCGTCAGCGGCTCGGCGCCGTGCGCGACCTCCTCGTCGCCGAGACGGACACCTACACGGCCGCCTGGCGCGACGCCACGGCCGCGGGCGAGACCACCCTGCTGACCGCGCGCAACATGCTGCTGGAGCGGATCCGCATCTTCGACAACCTGGTCCTGCAGAGCCCGGAGCCGGACGCCGTGCGCCGCGACCTGATGCGTCTGCTCGTCGACGTGGACCACCACGTGGCGCGTCTGCGTGAGGTGGTCGCCGCCACGCGGGCGGAGCCGCGCCCGGCCGCCCTAGACTGACGCACCGTGCGCGCCGGACCCCGGTCCGCCGCACGTGGAGGGGTGCCGGAGTGGCCTATCGGAACCGCCTTGAAAGCGGTCGTGGGGAGACCCACCGCGGGTTCGAATCCCGCCCCCTCTGCCAGCGCCCGGCCCGGCCGGCCTGAGCCGCCGACGCCGCCGGGCCTACCGGCTCAGGCGGGGTCGAGCACCACGAGCACGTCACCCTCCTGGATGACGTCGCCCGCGGAGACCTTGATCTCGAGCACCCGCCCGGCGTGCTCGGGGTGCACGGGGATCTCCATCTTCATCGACTCGAGCAGCAGCACGGTGCTCTGCGGGGTCACCGCGTCGCCGACGGCGCACCCGACCTCGACCACCGACGCCACCATCTCCGCGACGACCTCCACGACCTGCTTGCGCGCCATGACGCCGACGCTAGCCGTTACCGATGCGTACGCACGCGTCCGGCCCGCTCAGAGCAGCGGGCGGGTGCGGGAGGGCTCGGGCCGCACGGCGCTGCGCTCCTCGTCGCGCCGCGCCCGGGAGCCGCGCGAGCCGGTGAGGGCGAGGTCGATGCGGACCACGACGTAGGCGACGACCAGGCCGACGACGATGGAGTAGACGACCCCGAGCAGCGCCTCGACCAGCGTCGCGGCCGGGTTCATCACGCTGTTCGCGACGGGCGCGGTCGCGCCGACGCCGAAGGCGCACAACCACCAGCCCTGGCGCCGCCGGGCGCGCATGTAGACGCCCCAGGCCAGCGCCGGGATGCCGAGCACCGCCTGGATCGGGCGGGGCACCGCACCCAGGGTGTCGCGGACCCACATCCGCAGGCTCTGCCAGCTGTCGAGCAGTGAGGTGTCGCTGTAGGTCTCCAGCGCCTCGCCGTAGACGAGGATCAGCAGCAGGACCACCGACCCGAAGACCGCGCCCACGACGCCGCGGCGGCCCAGGCCGTGCAGGCCCGCACCGAGGCGGTAGACGAGCGCGAGCACGACGCCGAAGGACAGCGCCAGCGCCGTGTACTCGAACCGCACCACCGAGACCGTGGGCCCGTAGCCCACCGCGCCGACGGCCGCGCCGCCCGCGATCACGAGGGCGATCACGACCTCGCGCGCCGCGTGCAGGAACCGTCGGGCGGGCACGGTCGCCATCACCCCCAGCGCCGCGCCGAGGGTGCAGGTCGCCACCGCGGCGCCGGTGCGCAGCACCTGGGTGTCCACGAGCAGCACGACCACGCCGATGACGGCGGCCAGGGCGCCGAAGACCAGCGGCCGGCCGCCCGTGCGGGCGGCGAGCGCCCAGGCGTACCCGCTGGAGACCGCGACGGCGCCGACGCCGCCGGCGGCGGCCTCGGGCAGCAGGCCGGTGGCACCGGCGGAGAGGAGGGCGAGGCCACCGAGGACGAGCACCCACCAGGCCGTCAGACGGCGGGCGGGGGTGAGGTCGAGGGCCTTGGGCACGGCCGCCAAGGCTACAACCGTCGGTTCGCGAGCGACGGGTTCGTCCTGCGCGCCTCGTCGAGGAGGTCGCGACGCAGCTCGCCCACGACCACCTCGGCGCCGTCGCCCCCGGCCTCGGCGACGAGGCCGCCGAGCGGGTCGACCAGGCGGGTGAACCCGGTGTAGCGGGGGGCGGGCTGGCCCACCGCGAGGACGTACGCCGTGTTCTCGATGGCGCGCGCGGAGGTCAGGGTCCGCCAGTGCTCGGCCTTGCCCTCCCCCGCGACCCAGGCGGCCGGGACCACGAGCGCGTCGGCGCCGTGGTCGACGACCAGGCTGCGGGACAGCTCGGGGAAGCGCAGGTCGTAGCAGGTGGCGAGACCGAGCCGGAAGCCACCGACCTCGACGGTCACCGGCGTCGTCGCGCCCGCGCTGAGGCGGTCGGACTCGCGGTAGCCGAACGAGTCGTAGAGGTGGATCTTGCGGTAGGAGGCGCGCAGCCCGTCGCCGTCGACGACGACGAGGGTGTTGTAGGGCCGCTCCGGGTCCTCGGACGTCTCGAACATCCCGGCGACCACGGTCGCGCCGGCCCGGCCGGCGGCCTCGACGAGGGTCGTGACGAAGGGCCCGTCCAGCGGCTCGGCGAACGGCGCCACGTCGGAGCCGGCCTTGCCGAAGTCCCGTGCGAACACCTCGGGCAGGACGACCAGGTCGGCCGTCACGCCCGCCCCGTCGACGAGGTCGGCGGCGCGCCGCCGGTTCTCCGCGGGGTCGAGTCCGGAGGCCTCCTGGACGAGGGCGACGGCGAGGGGGGACGTCATGATCGCCAGCGTAGGGTCGACGCCATGCGTGCGGTGATCGCCCCCGAGCCCGGTGGCCTCGACGCCCTGGTGCTCACCGACCTGCCCGACCCGGAGCCCGGCCCCGGCGAGGTCCTGATCGAGGTGGCCGCCAGCGCGGTCAACCGCGCGGACCTGCTGCAGCGCCGCGGCTTCTACCCGCCCCCGCCGGACGTCACCGACGTGCTCGGGCTCGAGTGCAGCGGCCGTGTGGCCGCGCTCGGCGAGGGGGTCGAGGGCTGGTCGGTCGGCGACGAGGTGTGCGCACTGCTGGCCGGCGGCGGGTACGCCACGCACGTCGCCGTCCCCGCGGGCCAGGTGATGCCGCTTCCCCCCGGGGTCGACCTGCTGACGGCCGCCGCCTTCCCCGAGGTCGCCGCCACCGTCTGGTCCAACGTCGTGATGGCCGCCGGACTGGGCGAGGGCGACATCTTCCTCGTGCACGGCGGCTCGGGCGGGATCGGCACCTTCGCCATCCAGCTCGCCTCGGCGCTCGGCGCGCGGGTGCTCGCGACCGCCGGCTCGCCCGAGAAGCGCGAGCTGTGCGTCGAGCTCGGCGCCGAGCGGGCGATCGACTACCGCGAGGAGGACTTCGTGGAGGTGCTCCGCGAGCTCGGCGGCGCCGACGTCGTGCTCGACAACATGGGCGGCAGCTACCTCGCGCGCAACGTCGACGCGCTGGCCACCGGCGGACGGCTCGTCGTCATCGGCATGCAGGGCGGGACCAAGGGCGAGCTCGATCTCAGCCGGCTGCTCGCGAAGCGGGCGTCGGTGATCGCGACCTCGCTGCGGGCGCGGCCGGCCGAGGAGAAGGCCGCCATCTGCGCCGAGGTGGTCGCCCGCGTGTGGCCGCTGGTCGGCTCCGAGCACGTGCGGCCGATCGTGCACGACCGCGTCCCGCTGGACGAGGTCGCCCGCGCCCACGGTCTCCTCGAGGACTCCGCCCACGCGGGCAAGGTGCTGCTGGTCCCCTGAGCCGCCGGGGTCGTCACGCGGGCCCGCCTAGGCTGGTCGACATGAGCGAGACGCCCGAGGAGCAGCAGTCCGCGACCCGCCCCGGCCCGGCCGGGCGGAACGGCGCGGAGGAGCACGTCGTGATCATCGGCCCCGACGGCCAGCCCGTCGCGGCCGTGCCCGCGAGCGCCCTCGCGCAGACCGGCGACCAGGACGACGAGGGCGAGACCAGCCCCCGCGACCTCGTCGAGCAGCCCGCGAAGGTGATGCGGATCGGCAGCATGATCCGCCAGCTCCTCGAGGAGGTGAAGGCGGCGCCGCTCGACGAGGCCAGCCGCAACCGCCTCAAGGAGATCCACCAGTCCTCCATCAAGGAGCTGGAGGCCGGCCTCGCGCCCGAGCTCGTCGAGGAGCTGCAGCGCCTCTCTCTGCCGTTCGCCGAGGGCACGCCGAGCGAGAGCGAGCTGCGGATCGCCCAGGCCCAGCTGGTCGGCTGGCTCGAGGGCCTCTTCCACGGCATCCAGACCGCGATCTACGCCCAGCAGATGGCGGCTCGCGCCCAGCTCGAGCAGATCCGGCGCGCGCTCCCCGGCGGCCAGCAGGGCCAGCCCGGTCAGCCGGGTCAGCCCGCCCCCGGCCAGCCCGGGTTCCCCGGCGCCCCGGGCCAGGGCGCTCAGCGCTCCGGCGAGTCGGGCGGGATGTACCTGTAGGGGCTCAGCGGCGGCGGCCGACGACGGCGCTGAGCAGCACCGTGCCGGCGAGGCCGAACGCGCCGATGGCGCCGATCAGCACGCCCGGCAGGACGGCGGCGCCGTAGTCGGTGCCGTCGCCCGCCTCGAGGCTCGTCCAGTCGGTGGCGGCGGCGTCGCCCGCCTCGGCCTCCGCGTCGGCGGCCGCGATGGCGTCCTGCACCTGCGCCTGCTGGGCCTGCGGCACGAAGTCGCACAGCCGCGCGCCGAAGGCGGCGCCGGACTCGTCGTTGCGGGGCGTCACGAAGACGACGTACCCCTCCTCGGCCACCGGCACGATCGCGTCCGCGCCGGGCTGGCCGACGGCGAGGACGGCGAGGTCCGCCGTGGCCTCCACGTCGCCCGTCAGCGGGCGGACGTCGCGCAGCGCCACCTGGTAGGCCGGGACGTCCGGCTCGGGGCCGGTGGTCTCCTCGACGGCGACGACGGTGCCCGCGACGACGTCGGGCACCTCCTGCACCTGCTGGACGTAGTCGCCCGGGCAGTCGGTCGTCGGGACCTGGGTCGTCATCGAGCCGGAGGTCGCGCTCGCGCTCGGCGCCGCGGCGGACGCGGCGGCGGGCAGCGCGATCGCGGCGCCGGACGCGAGGGCCAGCGCGGCCAGCCCCGCCCCGCCGCGAGCGGCGCGGCCTGCGCGTCGAGCGTCGTTCATCGCGTACCTCCGTGGTCGGCCTCGTCGTCGGCCGCCCATCCTGCCAGACCGAACAGCGCCACCAAGGCCCGTGCGACCCCGTCGTCGTCGTGGTCGCCGGCGACGTCGTCGGCGACCGCCCGCACGGCGGGGTGCGCCCCGGCCATCGCCACCCCGTGGCCGGCCCAGCTCAGCAGCGGGATGTCGTTCGGCATGTCGCCGAAGGCGACCACCTCGGAGGCGTCGACGTCGAGGTCGGCGCACAGCAGCTCGAGCGTGCTGGCCTTGGTGACGCCCACGGCGCTCATCTCGACGAGCGCGGAGGTGGAGGAGAACGTGACGGTGACGAGGTCGCCGACGAGGTCCTCGAGCCGGTGCCAGTACGCCTCGGGGTCGGCGTCGTCGGCGCGCGCCAGCACCTTGACGCAGGCCGGCCCGGAGGCGGCGAAGGCCTCCAGGTCGTCGACGACGACGTCGGCGAGGTCGCCGTCGTCCGCGCGCCGCGGGGTCCAGCGGGGCTCGCGGGCGAAGCCGTCGGTCGTCTCGTAGGCCACGACCGTGCCCGGCAGCTCGCGGCGCAACCGCTCGACGAGCTCGAGGAGCGCCGGCCCGGGCAGGGCGCGGGTGTCGCGGATCGCGCCGGCGGCGACGTCGTAGACGATGCCGCCGTTCGAGCAGATCGCCAGCCCGTGCCCGCCGACCTCCTGCCACAGGTGGTGCATCCAGCGCACGGGGCGCCCGGTCACGAAGACGACGGGGACGCCGCGGTCGTCGAGCTCGGCGAGCACCGTGCGCGTGCGCTCGCCGACCCGGCCGGCCGCGTCGAGGAGCGTGCCGTCCAGGTCGGTGGCGACGAGCCGGGGCGGGCGGGTCATGGGATCAGGCGAACCAGCGGTCCATCTCGACCGCCGCGCCGTCCTCGTCGACCGGCCCGGTGACCGCGTCGGCGGCGGCGCGCACGTCCTCGATCGCCTGGCCCATCGCGACCCCGCGACCGGCCCACGCCAGCATCTCCAGGTCGTTGCGACCGTCGCCGATCGCGAGCACGTCGGCGGCGTCGACGCCCAGCGCCTCGCACACGTGCGCGAGGCCGGAGGCCTTCGAGATGCCGACCGGCGTGAGGTCGAGCCAGGCCGTCCAGCCGACGACGTAGTCGGTGCCGTGCAGGCCGAGCTTGCCGCTCATCTCCACGAAGTCCTCGGCGGTGGCGTCGGGGTCGCGGATGATGACGCGGCTGACGGGCTTCGCGACCATCTCGTCGACCTCGGTGACGACCAGCTCGCCGTCGAGCTCCCCGTCGGGGAACGGTCGGTTGACGCGGTAGCCCCGGCCGCGCTCCTCGACCGCGACGAGCGCGCTCGGGTGCAGCTCGAGCACGGCGCGCACCGCCTCGCGGGCGTCGAACGTCTCCTCGTGCACGACCTCGACGGGGGCGTAGCGGGTCAGCACGGCGCCGTTGGACGCCACGATCCACAGCCGGTCGTCGCCGTCGGCGCCCTGGTGGCCGCGCAGCTCGAGCAGGTCGGCCACCGGCGTCATGGAGTCGATGGATCGGCCGCTGGAGAGCACCACGTGGGCTCCGGCCGCCAGCGCCCGCTGGACGGCGGCGTGCACCGCGGGGCTGACCTCCTCGTGCGGCGTGGCGTCGTCGTCGCGCCAGCGCAGCAGCGTGCCGTCGATGTCGAGCGCGACCAGGCGGGGCCGCCAGCCGGCGGGCTGCTCAGGCACCGGGCACCTCCAGGACCTCGCGGCCGCCGAGGTAGGGACGCAGCGCGACGGGCACGCGCACGGAGCCGTCGGCCTGCTGGTGGGTCTCGAGGATCGCGACGATGGTCCGGGTCATGGCGCACAGCGTGCCGTTGAGGGTCGCGACCGGCGCGACCCCGTCCTCGAACCGTCCGCGCGTGTCGAGGCGGCGGGTCTGGAAGTCGGTGCAGTTCGACGTCGAGGTCAGCTCGCGGTACTTGCCCTGCGTGGGGATCCACGCCTCGCAGTCGAACTTGCGGCGCGCGCTGAGGCCGAGGTCGCCGGCGGCGACGTCGATGACCCGGTAGGCCAGCTCGAGCTTGTCGAGGAACTGCTTCTCCCACTCCAGCAGCCGCTCGTGCTCGGCGAAGGAGTCCTCGACGGTCGTGTAGACGAACATCTCGACCTTGTCGAACCAGTGCACGCGGATGATGCCGCGCGTGTCCTTGCCGTGCGAGCCGGCCTCCTTGCGGAAGCACGGGCTGAAGGCGGCGTAGCGCAGCGGCAGCGAGGCCCCGTCGAGGATCTCGTCGGAGTGGTAGGCCGCCATCGGCACCTCCGAGGTGCCGACGAGGTACATGTCCTGGCCCTCGATGCGGTAGACGTCGTCGGCGGCCTGGCCGAGGAAGCCCGTGCCCGCCATCGCCTCCGGCTTGACCAGCGAGGGGGCGATCACCTCGGTGAACCCGGCCTCGCGGGCCTGGTCCATGGCGAGGTTGAGCAGGGCCCGCTCGAGCTGCGCGCCGATGCCGGTGAGGAAGTAGAAGCGGCTGCCCGAGACCTTGGCGCCACGGTCGAGGTCGATCGCGCCGAGCAGGCGGCCGAGCTCGACGTGGTCACGGGGCTCGAAGCCCTCGGCCGCGAAGTCCCGGGGGGTGCCCACGGTCTCGAGCACCACGAAGTCGTCCTCGCCGCCGGCCGGCGACTCCTCGGCCGCCGGGTTCGGGATGGCGAGCAGGGCGGCCTGCCAGGCCTCCTCGGCGGCCTTCTGCTGCTCCTCCGCGGCCTTGACCTCGGCGGCCAGCTCCTTGGTCTGCGCCAGCAGCTGCTGCTTCTCCTCGGGCGAGGCCCGGGGGATCAGCTTGCCGAGCTGCTTCTGCTGCGCCCGCTTGTCCTCGAACGCGACGATCGCGGCCCGGCGGGAGCGGTCCGCCTCCAGCGCCTCGTCGACGATCGCGTCGGAGAGGCCCCGCTTCGCCTGGGCGGCACGGATGCGGTCGGGCTCGTCGCGGAGCAGGCGCGGGTCGATCATGGGGCGAGGCTATCGGCAGGGCCGCACGCACGTGGCAGGCATACTCTCCTGGGCCCCTCCCGGGTCCGCACGGCCCGGCGCCGCCCACCCCCACCTCGACGAAGGAGACCGCGTGCTCGACCGCTCCCGCAGCCTGCAGCTCGGCTGGGCCCTCGTCTGCTTCGTGCTGGTCGGGGTCGTGGGCGCGCTCGCGACCGGCGGCTGGGGACCGCTCGCCGCGCTCGACGACCGCGGCGAGGGCGCGCAGGCCTGGCGCACCGACGTCGACTGGCTGCGCGACGTCCTGGCCGTGGTCGAGGTCGTGTTCGGCACCGTGGGCCTGACGATCATGACGCTGGTGCTCGCGCTGCTGGTGGTGCGGGCGTACCGCCGCGCAGCGGTCTACGTCGTCGGCGTGATGCTCGCGACCTCCCTGGCCACGACGGGCATCAAGCTGCTGGTCAGCCGTCCGCGACCGGACTGGCAGGACGTCGTCGGCACGCTGGAGACCTACTCCTACCCCTCCGGCCACGTCTCCGGCGTGACCGCGCTGGCCGGGGTCAGCCTGGGCATCGCGGTGATGCTGGTACGCCGCCGCGCGGTGCGCCGGATCGCGATCGCGGCCGGCATCCTCGTCGTGGCGCTGGTCGCGGCGGACCGGATCCTGCTGGGCCGCCACTACCCCAGCGACGTCGTCGGCGGGTTCCTGCTCGGCGCGGGCATGGTGCTGCTGGGCCTGGCCGTCTACTCCCCGCTGCCGCGCAGCATCGCCGACAAGGCCGAGCCGCTGCCCGAGGTGCCCGGCTCCTCCAAGCGCCTCGCCGTCGTGCTCAACCCGATCAAGGTGGAGGACGAGGCCGCGTTCCGCGCCACCGTGACCCGGCAGGCGACCGAGGCGGGCTGGGACGAGCCGACCTGGCACCTGACGACCGTCGAGGACCCGGGCACCGGGATGGCGCACGCCGCGGCGACCGCCGGCGCCGACCTGGTGCTCGTCTGCGGCGGCGACGGCACGGTCCGGGAGGTCTGCGCGGAGCTCGCGGGCACGGGCGTACCCGTCGGCATCATCCCCGCCGGCACCGGCAACCTGCTGGCCCGCAACCTCGACATCCCGCTCTACCTGCGCTCCGCGATCGACGTCGGCCTCAACGGCCAGGACCGCGCCATCGACATGGTGCGCGTCGGCGGCGACGGCATCGAGGACACCCACTTCATGGTGATGGCCGGGATGGGCTTCGACGCCGCGATCATGGAGGGCGTCAACGAGGACATCAAGAAGCGCGTGGGGTGGCTGGCGTACGTCCTGTCCGCGCTGCGCTCGCTGATGTTCCCGGCCGTGAAGGTCGACATCGTCGTGGACGGCGGCGAGCCGACGACCCACCGCGCCCGCACCGTCGTGGTCGGCAACGTCGGCTACCTGCAGGCCGGGATGCCCCTGCTGCCCGACGCCACGATCGACGACGGCATGCTCGACGTGGTGCTGCTGCACCCCAGCCGGTTCTGGTCGTGGATCCCGCTGGCGCTGCGGGTGCTCAGCAAGCGCTCGCGCACCGACGACCTGATCAACCGCTTCAGCGGCCGCACCGTCACCGTCCGCGCCCACACCGACACCCCGCGCCAGCTCGACGGCGACTCCGTCGGCTCGGGCCGCGAGCTGCGGATGGAGTGCGTGCAGGGCCGGCTGCTGGTGCGCGTGCCGCGCTGAGCGGTCCCGCCGCTGCTGGGCCCGGTCAGGGGCGCGCGGCGCCGATCGCCTCGGTCTCCTCGGGCGAGAGCTGCTGCTCGCTGCTCCAGGCGGTGACGGTCTTCGCGTACGTCCGCGCCTCGCTGCGGCCGTGGATCGAGGTCACGACGGTGCCGTGCCCGGCGTCGTCGAGGAGCGCGAGGCTCCACGAGAGGTGGCCGCCCATGTCGCCGTGCGCGTCGTAGCGCACGACCGCGAGGTGGCGCAGCGCCCCCGCGGCCTCGGCGCGCAGGGCGGCGACCTCCTGGCGCAGGCCGAGCACGTCGCTCGGCAGCCCCTCCTCGCCGACGTCGGAGCCGGTGCGCCGCAGCGCGAACAGCCCGACCGCGAGCCCGGCGACGCCGACGACCAGGGAGAGCACCACCACGATCCACACGCGGGCGAGCCTAGACGCGGGGCCGCCGTCGGCGGCGGCCCCGCGCCGGTCAGACGATCGTCAGACCGACCTCGCCGCCGGACGTGGCGTCGCCGTACAGCGTGACCTCGATCGTGTACGTGCCCGGCTCGAGCTCGGCGTCCGCCCACTCGTCGCCGTACTCCGCGTTGGCGTCGCCGGTGACGATCACGGCGCCGTCCGCGTCGCGCAGCGTGAGGACGATGTCGGCCTCCTCGTCGTAGTTGATCGCGTCGAGGAGCACCCACCCGGCGGAGGTGACGGTCAGCTCCGCCGTGGCGGACCCCGTCGACAGCTCGACGTCCAGCCAGCCCTCGTCGCCGGCGCCGGCGATCTGCGCCTCGGCGCGGTCGAGCTCGTACGCGCTGTCGTCGCGGTACTGGAACTCCGAGAAGTCGTCCGGGAGGTCGTCCTCGAAGTCGGCGTACGCCTCGAAGTCCACCGTGACGCCCGGAGCCGCGACGACGACGACGTCCAGGCACCCGGCGTCCTCGCAGGAGGTCAGAGCGCCGGCGCCGTCGACGCCCCCCGCGCTCCATCCTTCCTCCCGGGCGTCGGCATACGCAGCCAGGCCGTAGGTGCCGTGCTGCAGCGCGACCTCCTCACCGTCGGCGACGAGTGGGAGCGCGGACGCGTCGTCGACGTTCACGACGACCTGCACCGGCTCGCCCGCGGGCACCACCAGCTGCACCAGCTGCGCGCCGGCCGCGGTGACGCGCGCGGCGCCGACGGCCGGGTGCTCGCCCCGCTCGGGCTCCCACGTGCCGTAGACCGCCGCGCTCCAGTCGGGGAAGCGCTCGCCCGGGGCGTAGAACGAGATGTCGTCGACCTCGACGCCCGCGGGGACGGCCACCGAGACCACCTGGCCCTCGCC
Organism: Nocardioides imazamoxiresistens; assembly: GCF_032378595.1. Taxonomy (NCBI): domain Bacteria; kingdom Bacillati; phylum Actinomycetota; class Actinomycetes; order Propionibacteriales; family Nocardioidaceae; genus Nocardioides; species Nocardioides imazamoxiresistens. The sequence continues at coordinate 442,380 of NZ_JAVYII010000003.1, read as the reverse complement.
CGCCTCGACCTCGAGCAGCACGTTGCCGGCGGCGTCGGGCGTCACCGTGTGCTCGCCGACGCCGACCGTCTCGCGCTCGCCGTGCTCGGCCACGCCGAGGAAGTCGACGAGGTACGCGTCCGGCACCGCGGCCAGCGCGGTGGTCAGGTTGTCGTAGACCGTCGCGACCGGGTCGACCTGGTAGCCGCCCTCGACGGCCACGACCGTCAGCACGAGCCCGTCGATGCCCGTGGCCTCGACCAGCTCGGCGGGCAGGCACTCCTCGACGCCCTGGGAGGTGATGCACGAGCCGTCGAGCTCGAACGAGCCGTCCTCGCCACCGACCGTGCCCTCGAGGACGAGCCGGTCGACCCGGACGTGCCGCACGTCGCCGGACCCGCCCTCGTCGGTGGTCTCGAGCTCGGTCACCGCGAGGTTGACGCCACCGTCGTCGTAGAGCTCCTGCAGCACCTCCGCGAAGGGGTAGAGGCCGCCGACCAGGTCGATCGGCAGCGCGTCGAGCAGGGCCGTCACGTCACCGGAGCCGGCGCCGTCGACGAGCAGGCGCACGGCCTCCTCGGGGCTCTCGCCCACGGTGCGGTCGCCGGACGAGGCGGCCCGTACGGCCGCGTCGAGCGCGGCGAAGTCGGGCTCGGGACCCTCCGAGAGGGTCGTGGCGAGGTCCGCGACCGTGCCGAGCAGGCTGACGTACCAGTCGCCGTCCTGGCGGACGACCACGAAGGTGGTGTCGACGCCGGGCGACGCGATCGGGTTGCCCTCGTCGTCGACGTCGTAGCTGAACAGGCCGACCGCGCTGCCGAGCACGTCGGCGAGGTCGATGTCGAACGAGGTGGACTCCTCGTCCAGCACGTTGCCGCTGTCGTCCCACCCGGTCACCCAGTCCGGATCGACGTCCTCGACCTCGGTCGACTGCACGTCGGCGGGCAGGTCCTCGTCGCTGTAGGCGTACCAGCCGTACTCGTCCTCGGAGTCGTACACCACGGCGTCCCCGCCACCGGAGTAGGCGCCGGAGTAGGCGATCGCCCCGAAGAAGGTCTCCGTGAGCACCTCCGAGATCGGGCTGCCGTCCTCGGTCGAGATCCGCAGCGTCCCGGCGGTCACCGTCACGCGGCTGACGTCGGTGCCGACCGCCTCGCTGGACAGCTCGAGGCCCTCGATCTCGTACTCGAGACCGATGCTCCCGACGTCGGTGACCTCGGCACCGAACGCCGCGAGCCGGGTCTCCATCGCCTCCTCGAAGGCGACGGCGCCCCGGACCTCGCCGGGGCTCGTCGCGGCGAGGGTGGCCGCGCCGTCCTCGGCGGCGATGCCGTTCAGGAAGTCCTCGACCGCCTCCTCGGGCGAGCTCGAGCCCGCCCCGAAGCCGGCGACCGCGACGAGCACGCCGCCGACCAGCAGGACGGCGAGCGCGCTGAGCACGACGGTGATCCAGCCGCGGCGCGACGCGGTCGGCTCCTCGCCGAGCGGGGCGCCCGGGCGCGGGGGGAGCGCGGGCAGCGGCGGCGGGGCGGCGACGTGGCTCATCAGGACTCCTGGACGGTGCGGGCGGTGCGGGCGGTGCGTCCGGGGGAGGCGTCGAGGGCGACGCCGACGAGGACGAGGAGGGCGGCGAGGCCGCCGACGGCGGCACCGAGGCCCGGTCGGGCGGCGTCGAGACGGGTGGGGTCGAGACCGGCGAGGCGCACGAGCAGCACGGCGACCAGCGCGACCGCGACGGCGCCGGCGAGCGCGCGCAGGAGGCGTACCGGTCGCAGGCGCACGGCCGCGGTGGCCAGCAGCAGGGCCCCGAGCACCGGCACCGCCAGCAGGACGACGACGTCGCCGGCGCCGACGACGCTCAGCGTGCCGTCGAGGGCCAGCGCGACGACCTCGACGGGCGGGGTCCGCGACAGCGAACCGCTCGAGGCCCACGGCAGGAAGGTCTGGACCACCAGGGCCGTGCCGGCCAGCCCGCACAGCGCGCCGACGACGGCAGCACGTCGGTCCATCGGTCCCTCCCAGGCTCGCTGCGGCGCCGGGTGGGGCCTGCGGTCAGCGAACAGTAAGGTCCGCGGGTCGCGGGCGTACCCGATTCGCCGCATCCGGCTCCGCGACGAGGTGAGACCTGCGTCCTACCCTGGCCCCATGAGCGACGACGTGCGCCCGGTCCACGGCGCGGACTCCGAGGTCGGCCGGCTGCGGACGGTGATGCTGCACCGCCCCGGCCCCGAGCTGAAGCGCCTCACCCCGCGCAACAACGACAAGCTGCTCTTCGACGGGATCCCGTGGGTCAGCCGCGCGCAGGAGGAGCACGACGCCTTCGCCGCGGCGCTGCGCGAGCGCGACGTCGAGGTGCTCTACCTGACCGAGCTGCTCACCAAGACCCTCGAGGACCCGCAGGCCCGGGGACACGCCATCACCTCGGCGCTCACGGGGCTGCACCTGGGCGACACGCTGCGGGCGTACCTCGGCCACGCGCTCGCGGACGCCTCCCCGGCCGAGCTCACCGAGGTGCTCACCGCAGGCATCCGCAACGACGAGGTGCGCGGCGGCCACGGCCTGGTCACCTCGCTGCTCGCGCCCGACGACTTCCTCGTCGACCCGCTGCCCAACCTGCTGTTCACGCGCGACTCCAGCGTGTGGGTGCGCGACCGGGTCGCCGTCACCAGCCTCGCCATGCCGGCGCGGGCCCGGGAGACGCAGCTGACCGAGCTGATCTACACCCGCCACCCCCGGTTCGCTGGCACGCGGCGCTTCCACGGCTGGCACAACGAGTACGTCGAGGGCGGCGACGTGCTGCTCCTCGGCCCCGGCGTGGTCGCGGTCGGGGTCGGCGAGCGCTCCACCCCCGCCGGCGTCGAGCGCCTCGCGCGCCAGGCCTTCCACGCGGGGCTGGCGCACACGGTGCTCGCGGTGCCGATCGCGCAGGAGCGCGCCACCATGCACCTCGACACCGTGTGCACGATGGTCGACGTCGACAAGATCGTGATGTACCCCAACGTCGCCGACAGCCTCCGGGCGTACGCCGTCACCCCCCGCGGCGACGTCGGCGCCGGGGAGGCCGAGCTCGAGCTGGCGGTCGCGCCGCCCGAGCCGTTCCTCGTGGCCGCCGCGAAGGCGATGGGCATCGACACCCTGCAGCAGATCGACACCGGCCTCGACCCGGTCACCGCCGAGCGCGAGCAGTGGGACGACGGCAACAACACGCTGGCGCTGGCGCCGCGCGTGGCCGTGGCCTACGAGCGCAACGACGAGACCAACGACCGGCTCGAGGCGGCCGGCATCGAGGTCGTGCGGATCGCCGGCTCCGAGCTGGGCTCGGGCCGCGGCGGCCCGCGGTGCATGAGCTGCCCGGTGCTGCGCGACCCCGTGGGCTGAGGGCCGCGCAGCACCCCGGGTCTCAGACGGCGGCGACGGCGTCGCGGCGGGCGCGACCGACGGCGTACGCCAGCGCTGCCGCGACGAGGATGCCGACCACCGGCGGGATGCCGACGCCGATGCGGTCCGAGCCCCAGGCCAGGGCGCTGGCGACCGCGTAGCTGCCGAGCATCAGGCCGTCGACCCGCGGCAGCGGCGCCCCCTCCGGCATGCCGCGGCGCCAGCGGGCGAGGAAGTCGCCGATGATCACGCCGCCCAGCGGCGGCACGAAGATGCCCAGCAGCACCAGGTAGTCCACGAGGTGCTGGTGCATGCCGAGGAGCGCGAGCAGGGTGCCGATCACCGAGCCGCCGACGACGAACGGCGTCTTGCTGGGCCGGTCGAACAGGGCGGCGCCGGCGACCCCGAAGGCGTACGCGGTGTCGGCGTTCGACTTCCACAGGTTGCCGAACAGCAGGAACAGGCCCCAGCCGACCAGCCCGAGCTGGTAGAGCACGAGCACGAAGTCGCCCTCGCCGAACGTCATGGCGCCGACGGCGCCGAAGAAGATCATCAGCCCGTTGCCGATGAGGAAGCCGACGCAGCAGGCCACGACGGCGTGCCAGCCGAAGCGGGCGAAGCGGGTCCAGTTCGGCGTCTGGGTGCCCGCGGAGACGAACGTCCCGACCACGGTGGTGACCGCGACGGCGGTCGCCATCGAGCCGTCGGGCTCGAGGCGGTCGAGGCCGGCCCAGCCGCCGACCTCGTCGAGCGAGCGCTGCAGCACCCACACGGCCAGGATCAGGATGAGCGGGGTCGAGACGAGCGAGACCCAGTACATCCCGCGGTAGCCGTAGCAGGCGGTCAGGCACATCACGGCGCTGGCGAGCACCATGACGGCCGCCTTCGCGGCGTACGACTCCCACCCGGCGGCCTGGGCGGTGAGCTCGCCGATGGTGCCGATGATGACGCCGTACCAGCCGATCTGGGTGCCGCCGAGCAGCACCGAGGCGAGCCGCGAGCCCGACGTGCCGAGGGTGTAGCGGGCCATCACGACGGTGGTGAGCCCCGTGCGGGCGCCGATCCAGCCGAGGACGGCGACGTAGGCCCCGAGGATGAGCGAGCCGAGCAGGATCACCCACAGCAGGTCGGCGAGCGGGAACGCGTTGCCGAGCTCGGCGCCCGCGAGCATCGTCGGGGTGAAGACCGTGAAGCCGAGCAGCACGACCGCGAGCGAGAACAGCGACTTGCGCGCGTGCGGCGGCACCGGCGTGACCGGGTAGTCGGGGTCGACGACCGGTACGCCCGGCTGCCCGGCCGCTGGGGACCCCGCCGCCTGCGTCCCCGCCCCGCGCAGGGCCTCGTCGGAGCTCACGACTCCTCGCCGATGTCCTCGGCCCACACCTCGGGCCGCTCCGCCATCATCCGCTCCATCAGCCGGCGGCACTCCGCGTCGTCGACGACGTCGATCTTCACGCCGTGGGAGCGCAGCCAGTCCTCGGAGGCCTGGAAGCTGCGGTTCTCGCCGACCACGACGCGCGGGATCCCGTACAGCACGACCGTCCCGGCGCACATGTAGCAGGGCGAGAGGGTCGTGTAGAGGACGCTCTCGCGGTAGACCCGCGCCGGCTGCCGGCCCGCGTTCTCCAGGCAGTCGGTCTCGCCGTGCCGGATCGCGCTGCCGAGCTGCACCCGGCGGTTGCGGCCGACCGCCAGCACCTCGCCGTCGTGCACGAGCGCGGCGCCGATCGGCACCCCGCCCTCGTCCCAGCCCGTGCGGGCCTGCTCGACGGCCAGGTCCAGGAACCTCTGCTCGTGCTCGTCCATGTCGTGCACCTCTCGCTCCGTGGGCCCCGCCGCCACGACGGGGCTTGTGACGTGCCCCACATGATGGTCCGATGGGCCGCGACCGCCCAGGGACGATCCGTCCCGTTCGCCACCCGTCCTGCCTGACGTTCCGTCCCCTGATCGCCCGCTCCTGCCCGTCACCCGCACGCCCTCCGGAGGCGCCTCGTGATCCCGCTCGCCGACGTGCTCGACCTGCCCTCGTTCCGGGCCGCCGAGCCCCGGGTGCTGGCGGGCCGGGTCGAGGGCACGGGCGTGCGCTGGGTGCACTCCTCCGAGGTCTACGAGATGGGCGCGCTCCTGGAGGGCGGCGAGGTGCTGCTGACCACCGGTCTCGGCCTGCACGGGCGCACCGACGCGCAGCTGGGCCGCTACGTCGACGAGCTCGCCGACGCCGGCTGCGTCGCCCTGGGGCTGGAGCTCGGGCGGTCGTTCCTGTCCGTGCCCGACGCGCTCGTCGACCGCGCCGCCCGGCGGGGGCTCGTCCTGATGACCTTCGACGCGGTGGTGCCCTTCGAGCGGCACGTCGAGGACTTCCACGAGCTGGTGGTGCGGCGCCGGGGCGAGGACGGCGCGGCGGACGCGGTCCCGCTGCGCTTCCTCGACCTCGTGCTCGACGGCGCCGGCCTGCGGCCCCTGCTGGACGAGGTGGCGCGCGCCGCCGGCTGCCGCGCCGACCTGGTCGACCTCGACGACCGCCTGGTCGAGAGCAGCCGGATCCGCACGGTCGCGGAGCCGACGGAGCGGACGCGGGCGAGGGTCGGGGGCCGCGACGGCGCCCGCGGCGCGCTGGTCCTGCACGGCGCCGAGGGGCCGCTGACCCGACGGGTGGCCGACCAGGCGGCGGTCGCGGTCGCGCTCGAGCTGGCCCGCCACCCGGACGTCGGGCGGCACTCCTCGGCCGAGCAGGCGGCCGTGACCGACCTGCACGCCGGGGTGCTCCTCGCCGCCGGCGACGTCGCCGCGCGCCTGGCCCACGCGGGGCTCGCCCCGGGCGCCGACGAGCTGGTCACCACCGCGCTCGACGCCGGCCCCCGCGTCGCGCCCGCCGACCTGCTGGCCGCGCTGCGCGACCAGCTCGGCCCCGGCCGGTCCGGCGACGGCCCCGCCGGCGCGGCCGGGATCGCGGCCGTGGCCGGCATCGTCGGCACGCACGTGGTCACCGTGGGGCGTACGCCCGCCTCCTGGGACGCGGGGAGCGTGCGGCGCCACCTCGGCGTGGTCGCCGACCAGCTGGCGCAGCGGCTGCCCGCGGCCCCCGGCGTGCTGCTCGCGGTGACCCCGCCGGACGCCGACCTGACGCGGCTCTCGGACCGCCTGCGGGAGGCGCGCGACCTGGCCGCGCTGGCGCGGCGCTACGGCCGTGTCCACGGCGTCGTGCTGCCGCGCGACGTGGGCGTGCAGCGGCTGCTGACCGCGACCGTCGACCCCGCCGCTCTCGCCGTGTTCGTCGCCGAGCAGCTCGGCCCCCTCGTCGACGAGGACCGCGCGCACGGGTCGGCCCTGCTGCGCACGCTCGACGCGTACTTCTCCGCCGGTCTCGGCAAGGCCGCCACGGCCCACGCGCTCGGCATCCGCCGCCAGTCGCTCTACGGCCGGCTGCGGCGCGTCGAGCGGCTGCTGGGTGTCGACCTCGACGACCCCGAGCACCGCGCCGGGCTCACGGTGGCGCTGACGGCGTGGCGGTTGCGCACCGGTCTGGACCCCCAGGCGTCGTTCTGACCCGCTGCCCGAGCTGCTGGACACGTGCGGGCCCAGCCGCGAGGATCACGGCGGGGAGGATCCAAACCGGCGTCGACGGTCGTCGCCGGCGACCCCGGAAGGTGGACCGCATGCCTGTCTTCGACTCCCTCACGCCCGCCGAGATCGCGACCGTGAAGGCGGCCGGCACGCTGCTGCCGCTGCCGGCCGGCTGGTCGCCGATCAACGAGCGCACGGGCGCCGACAAGGCGTACGTGATCCTCGAGGGCGAGGTGTCGGTGCGGCGCGACGGCCGCGAGATCGCGACGCTCGGGCCCGGCGACATCATGGGCGAGATGGCGATCGTCAACCACACGCTGCGCACCGCGACGATCGTGGCGTTGACGCGGCTCAAGGTCGTCCACCTGACCCCCGAGGCGATCACCGACCTCAGCGCGCGCGTGCCCGCCTTCGGCGAGGCGGTCCGCGAGGCCGCGGCCTCGCGCGTCGGCACCGAGTGACCGCAGCGCCCGGCGGAGCGGAGGGCGCCGGCGGGGCCGAGGGCCCCGGCGACGTCCCGCTCGCCCCCGAGCGGCTCGCGATCGACGGCGACGGGGCCCGCGCGGTCGTGCGCTCGGTCGAGGTCGGCCTGCTCGGCGGGGAGCCGAGCCTGACCCGGCGGCAGGTCGCCGACCGCGTCGGCGTGCCGTTCACCCTGGCCGAGGAGCTGTGGCACCGACTGGGCTTCGCCCACCACGACGAGGACGACGTGGCGTTCACCGAGGCCGACGTCGAGGCCTTGTCGCTCGCGCGCGACCTGGTGATGCTGGGCATCCTCGACGCCGAGTCGCAGGCCGCGCTGGTGCGCACCTGGGGCCGCAGCTTCGCGCGGCTCGCCGAGTGGCAGGTCGACCTGCTCGCCCGGCTGGCGCTCGACTCCGAGGAGCCCGGCGCACGCGTCGTCGAGCTGACCGAGGAGATCCTGCCGCGCCTCGAGGTCCTGCAGAGCTACGTGTGGCGCCGCCACCTCGTCAGCGCCGCGAACCGCATGCTCACCCCGACGGTGGCCGACCCGGCCGGCGCCCGCCCCGGCGAGGGGCCCGTGCCGCTCGCGGTGGGCTTCGTCGACATCGTCGGCTACACCTCCCGCAGCCGCCAGCTGACGGAGGCCGAGCTGGTCGCCTGGGTCGAGGAGTTCGAGGACGCGGCGACGACCGTCGTCGTCGACCGCGGCGCCCGCGTGATCAAGACGATCGGCGACGAGATCCTCTACGTCACCGACGATCCCGTGCAGGCCGCCGAGATCGCCCTGGTCCTCACCGACCGCGGCAGCGACCCCGACGACCCGTTCCCCGCCGTGCGGGCCGGGGTGGCGTACGGCGGGGTGGTCACCCGCCTCGGCGACGTCTACGGCGCCACCGTCAACGTCGCCGCCCGCCTCACCTCGATCGCCCGGCCGGGCACGGTCGTCGTCGACCAGGGCCTGCAGAACGTGCTGGTCGGCCTGGCCACCCCGCCGGAGGACGAGGACCCCGACGAGGCCGAGGACGACCACCAGGACGAGGACGGACTCGACGAGGAGGCGCAGGACGGCGGGCCCGCCGGACACCTGCGCGACGACCTGCGCCGGTTCGCCGACGACCTCACGGACGAGGCGTACCAGCGGGCGCGCGAGGCGCTGTCGATGCTGACCGGCGAGGAGTCGCCGGAGCACCTGCCCTACCGCTTCCGGCGCATCCGGCGGGCCAACGTGAAGGGCTACCCGGGCCTGCGGGGCCGGGTCCTGCGGCGCGCGTAGACCGCCCCGGACCCGCATCCGCAGACCCGTCCCGCGCACCCCTGGGCAGGGCCGACGCGCTCCCCTAGGCTCCGATCGGCCCGACTTGGGGCGCCCGTGCATAACTCCGGCGCCCGGGTGGCATAGAGGGGCCGGCAGACGTGCGACGGGCACGCGAGGAGGAGGGGCGGATGGCGCAGCTCAGGGCCGAGAAGCGGGTGCTGCTGGCCGACCTGCAGGGCACGACCGTGCGGGCCATGTCGGGCTCGATGGTCGCCTACCAGGGCCAGGTCGAGTTCAAGAGCGCCGGCATGGGCGGTGGCGGCGGCTTCCGGGCCGCGATCCGCCAGCGCGTCGCGGGCGAGTCGATCTCGCTGATGGAGTGCTCCGGGCACGGTCGCGTGCACCTCGCCTACCAGGCGCAGGACGTCACCGTGATCCACGTGCAGAACGACACGGTGACGGTCGAGTCCGAGCACATCCTCGCGGTCACGCCCGACCTGCAGCTCGACGTCCAGTTCGCCGGCCTGCGGGGGATGACCTCCGGCCAGGGCCTGGCGACGACGAAGGTGATGGGGTCCGGGCAGCTCGCGATCGTCTCCGACGGCCCGCTGATCGGGTTGGAGGTCGCGCCCGGGCAGCCGCTGGTCGTCGACCCCGACGCGTACGTCGCGGGGCTCGGCAACCTGCAGATGTCCCTGGTCTCCGGGGTCACCTGGCGCTCGCTGGTCGGCGACGGCAGCGGGGAGCCGTTCTCGCTGCGCTTCGAGGGCCACGGGCGCGTCTACATCCAGCCGGCCGAGCGGTGAGGGGCACGCGATGAGCTACGAGGTCGTCAACGCCAAGGTCGTGCGGGTGAACGTCACGCAGGCGAGCCCCGTGCTGGCGCGCCGCGGCGCGATGCTGGGCTACTCCGGCGAGGTCGCGTTCCGCCCCGTCGCGGGGCAGGGCCAGGGCGTCGGGGGGATGGTCGGGGCCGCGATGTCCGGGGAGTCCAACCGGATGATGGTCGCCGAGGGCAACGGGACGGTGCTGTACGGCTTCCGCGGCCTCTACGTCACCGTCGTCGACCTGACCGGCGACTCGCTCGTGGTCGAGGCCGACCGGCTGCTGGCCCACGACGGCAACCTGCAGACCAGCATCGAGATGGTCGGCCAGGGCGGCGTGCGCCAGATGGCCCGCGGCGCGATGACCGGGCAGGGCCTGTTCACCACCCGGGTCAGCGGCCACGGCACGGTCGCGCTGCTCTCCCACGGCGGCACGTTCCCGCTGCAGCTCGCCGGGGAGCAGGTCGGCGTCGACCCCCAGGCGTACGTCGCGCACACCGGCGCCCTGCAGGTCGACCTCAAGGCGTCCGTGGGGATGCGCGACCTCATCGGTCGCGGCTCCGGCGAGGCGTTCCAGCTGCACGTGTCCGGCCACGGCACCGTCTACGTCCAGGCCTCGGAGGAGAAGTTCTGATGATCGACGGCATCCAGTCCCCGACCTTCGACGCGAGCACGCTGCCCGACGACGACAACGTCAACGCGTACGCGTTCTCCATCGCCCTGGCGGGCGAGTGGTTCGTGTCGAAGGGCGCGATGATCGCCTACTACGGCAACGTCGACTTCGCCGGCGTCAGCCAGTACGCCTCCCGCGCGAGCTGGGTGGCCGCGCGCTTCTCCTCGCCGCTCTACGTCAGCGAGTGGGTGGTGGCGAGCGGGCACGGGAAGGTGGTCGTCGCCGACCGCGGCCACGACGTGAACTCCTACGACCTCGAGGAGGGCAACCTGACGATCAAGCAGGCCAACCTCCTCGGGTTCCAGACCTCGCTCGAGCTCAAGCAGTCGATCGTGCCCGGGTTCGTGACCCTGGTCGGCACGGGCAAGTTCCTCGCCTCGTCGAACGGGCCGGTGATCTTCGTGGAGCCACCGTTCCGAGCCGACCCCGACGCGCTGCTCGGCTGGGCCGACTGCCCCTCGCCCAGCCAGCACTACGACTACAACTGGATGGCGCAGTCGTTCATGGCCGGGGTGCAGGGCATGTTCGGGCGCGAGTCCGGCGAGGAGCGGCAGTACGACTTCACCGGCGCCGGCACGATCCTGCTGCAGAGCTCGGAGCAGCTGCGGGTCGACGGCGCGCTGATGAAGGTCGTCGAGAGCCACACCAACCTGCTCGACGCGCAGTCCGCCGGCCAGCTCGGGCAGCGGCTCGTGGCGCGCTCGCAGCAGTCGAACCGCTAGACCGGCGCAGCCCCGGGCACTCGGGCGACCACTCGTCCGTTAGACACGGGGAAGACGGAAATCACCACGGCGTCGACCGACGTCACCAACCGAAGGGGAACGCACCATGGGAGTCTCGCTCAGCAAGGGCGGCAACGTCTCGCTCTCGAAGGAGGCCCCCGGCCTCACCGCCATCGACATCGGCCTCGGCTGGGACGTCAACACGTTCTCGGGCGGGGACTTCGACCTCGACGCCTCGGCGATCCTCCTCGGCGCGAACGGCAAGGTCGTCTCCGACCAGCACTTCATCTTCTTCAACAACCTCACCTCGCCGGACGGCTCCGTCCAGCACACCGGCGACAACCTCACCGGCGAGGGCGAGGGCGACGACGAGCTGATCAAGGCGAACGTCGCGTCCATCCCCGCCGAGATCGAGCGGATCGTCGTCGCGGTCTCGATCTACGACGCCGACACGCGCAACCAGAACTTCGGCGCGGTGCGCAACGCGTTCATCCGCGTGGTCAACCAGGCCAACGGCACGGAGATCGCGCGCTACGACCTCACCGAGGACGCCTCGGTCGAGACCGCGATGGTCTTCGGCGAGGTCTACCGCAACGGCAGCGAGTGGAAGTTCAAGGCCGTCGGCCAGGGCTACGCCTCGGGCCTGCGCGGCATCGCCGCCGACTTCGGCGTCAACGTCTGAGCGACACGCTCCACGGCCCGCACCGGGCCGGACGACGAGAGGGCCGGCTCCCGCTGCTGCGGGAGCCGGCCCTCTGCCGTGGACGAACCGTGGACGGTGCTCGCGGTGCGGACGGTCCCGGCCGGAAATGAAGGTCCGGCCGCTGCTGACGGGGGATACAGCAACGACCGGACATTGAAGAATCTACTGACCCGGGACCGGCGAGGCAACTCCTCGGGGCCCGCGGGTTCCGTGACTTCCCCCGACCGTATCCGTCTGGTCCAGGCTCAGCGAATCGTGACCTGCCGGCCGGCCAGCGCGGACCGCACCGAGCGCTCCTGGGTGCTCAGCGGCGTGTCGTCGTCGAGCACCTCGGCCAGCCGCGCCGCGAACGCCGCGGCGGGCTCCTCGAGGGCGTCCGCACCCGTTCCCGAGGCGAGGTCCCACACCGGCGTCAGCAGGCCGTGGGCCCGGAACATGCCGACGAGGCGGCCACCCTCGACGAGGGTGTCCTCCCCCGCGGCGTGCAGGCGGGCCAGGGCGTCGAGCAGCGCGTCCTCCGGGTGCGGCATCGGCCAGCGCAGGTGCTCCTTGGTCGAGACGTCGGCCCAGTAGGCCGCGTCCACGCCGGTCAGGCGCGAGCTCGGCGTCATCTGGGCGTCGGCCTGCTCGGCCGCGGCCGCCACGGCGCCCGTCTCGTCGCCGATCAGGTCGGCCCAGTAGCCGAACGAGTCGTGGACCGTGATGTCGAGCGGACCGTCGACCAGCAGGTCCTGCAGGCGCGGACCCTCGCCCGGGTCGGCCGTCAGACCGACGGTGCCCACCTCACCGGCCTCGGCCTGCTCGATGGCCTCGAGCAGCACGGCGGCCAGGTCGCGCGAGGGGTCGCCGAAGCTGTGCAGCACCTGCAGCCCGAGCACGATCGAGCCGTCCTCGCGGACGTACGCCGGAGCCGCGCCCGGCAGCAGCGTGGCCAGGGTGACCGTGCGGTCGGAGCCCACCAGCGTGAGCGGCGCCGACGCCGCGGGCACGAGCTCGCGCAGCGCGATCAGGTCGCACTCGGAGGCGAGGCCCTCGAACGGCCGCTGCACGAAGACGGGCGGGGGGCCGCTCGGGTCGCCGTGGCACGCCTTGTAGCGACGGCCGGAGCCGCAGGGGCAGGGCTGCCGGGGACCGACCTCGCCGGGGGTCGTCTGCTGGTCGCGGGCCTTGGTGCGGGAGCGCTTCGCCATGGCGACCACCCTAGGGCGTACGCCCCGCGCGCCCGCCGCCGCAGGCGTCAGGTCGCGTCGACGAGCCCGCGGATCACCCGCGGCCGGTCGGTGATCACGGCGCTCACCCCGATCTCGCGGCACAGCGCCAGCTGCTCGGGGGTGTTGACCACCCAGGCGTGCACCTCGTGCCGCCCCTCCGCGAGCCGCCACGCCAGGCCGGGGTGGTCGGTCAGCTCGCCGATCCCCGGCCCGACGATCCAGTCCTCGCCGATCATCCGGCGCAGGGCCGGCCACATCGGCGCGTGCTCGAAGAGCTGCACGACCCGCAGGTCCGGCGCGAGGCGACGGACCCGCTGCAGCGCGGTGTGCGAGAAACTCATCACCCGAACGGGCGCCTCGGCGTGGTCCCAGCCGAAGTCGCGCAGCAGCTGCACGAGGCGTCGCTCGACGAGGCCGCCGTAGCGCGTCGGGTGCTTCGTCTCGATCGCCAGCTCGACCCGGCGCGGGTGGTCGGCGGCGACCTCGAGCAGCTTGCGCAGGGTCAGCACCCCGTGGAGGGACTCGTCGACCACGGGGGCCTCGTCGTCCAGCTCGGCCCACGGCCGCTTCCACGACGCGACGTCGAGGTCGTGCAGGTCCGCGAGCTCCATCGTCGAGATGACCTGGTGGCGGCGCTCGGGTGCGATCCGGCGCAGGTCGCGGTCGTGCACGCAGACCAGGTGGCCGTCGGCGGTGAGCCGCACGTCGCACTCGAGGCCGTCGGCGCCCGAGTCGAGGGCGTCGAGGTACGCCGCCAGCGTGTGCTCGGCGATGTCCTCGCTGGCTCCGCGGTGGGCGACGACCTCCGGCCTCATGCGGACCATTCTTCCCACATCGGCGTCGCGGTCGCAGGAGTCACGCGCCGAGGAGGCGGCCCACCTCGACCAGCACGGCCGCCTGGGCGCCCGTCAGCCGCGGGTCGTCGGCGACGTCCGGCACCTCGTCCTCCCGCAGCGCCGCGATCCGCTCCCCCAGCGCCCCCGTCGTGAGCCCCTCGAGCAGCGGACGGGCCAGGTCGGCCAGCTCCGCGGCCAGGGCGGCGACCGCCTCCGGCGCGTCGGTCGCCGCCTCGGGGAGCTCGGCGAACCGGGCCGTGACCGCCGCCAGCCGCTCGCGGTCCATGCGCAGCGCGCCGTCGGCGTACCCCGCCAGGTCGGCCTCGCCGTCCGGGCCCTCCGCGAGCCGCGCGACGAGCAGCCCCGCGTCCCGCTCGACCGCGACCATCCCGGCGAGGCCCGCGACGCCGGCCCCCAGGGCGCCGACGCCGACCACGTCCATCAGCTCCTGCAGGCCGGCGGGCACCTCGGGTCGCGCCCGCGCCTCGCGCAGCCGCCGGACTCGCTCGCGCTGCGCCTCGAGCCGCGCGATCTGCTCCGCCAGCTCGCGGTCGAGGTCGTCGAGCAGCGCGGCCGCGTCGTCGTGGTCGGCCCGTCCGTCGGCCGGGTCGTCGAGGTAGCGGTGGACGCGCTCGAGCGGTACGCCGAGCTCCGCCAGCCGCCGCACCCGCAGCAGCCGGGCGACGTGCTCGAGGCCGTAGTCGCGGTAGCCGTTCGACGCCCGCTCCGGCTCCGGCAGGACACCGAGCTGGTGGTAGTGCCGCAGCGTGCGCACCGACACGCCCGCGAGCGCCGCGACCTCCTTCGACCGCACCGCTCAGCCCGCCCGGCTCACGACGTCCACCCGGTCAGTGTCCCGCACGCCCGTGCCCCCCCCTGCTCCGTCGAGTTGCGGGTTGCGCCGCGGATCCGGGCGTCGAGTTGCGGGTTGCGCCGCGGATCCGGGTGTCGAGTTGCGGGTTGCGCCGCGGCAAAGGTGCACGAACAGCGGCGAACGGGGCCGCATCGGCGAGCACGAGCTGCCCGAGCACCCGTTCGCCGCGATCCGTGCTGACGTGCGTACCCCCGGCGCAGTCCGCAGCTCGACGCGCCCAGCGCGGCACAACCCGCAACTCGACGCGCCCAGCGCGGCACGACCCGCAACTCGACGCGCCCCGCACCCTCAGACTCCGCCGCCGGCGCGGGGGCCGAGGGCGTGGGGGTCGAGGTCGCGGAGGGCGGGGGCGGCGAGCGCGACGAGCACGCCGGCGCACCACAGGCCCGCCACGGCGAGGCCGGCGGCCTGCGGGGAGACCTGGTCGACCAGCACGGCGGCGCCGAGGATGCCGAGGGACGGCGCCGCGGTCATGATCGCGTTCTGCGTGCCCATCACGCGCCCGCGCAGCCCGTCGGGGATCCGCTCGACCATCACGACGCCGAGCACGGTGCTGCCGATCCCGGAGAACAGGCCCAGCACGGCGGCGCCGAGCAGCACGACCACGACGGGTGGCAGCGCCCCGACCATGCCGACGCCGACGGCGGCCCCGAGCATCGCGACGACGAACCACGTGCGGCGGCTCAGGCGGGCGCCCACGACGGCGTACGCGGTCGTCCCGACCAGCATCCCGGCCGCCAGCGCGCTCAGCACCAGGCCGAGGCGGCCCTCCTGGCCCTCGAGGGTGAAGTGCACCGGGAGCAGGAGGCCCTGGTACGCGACCAGCACCGTCACCAGCAGCAGGTTCAGCAGGGTGACGCCCAGCAGCACGGGGCTGCTCCGGAACAGCCACGTCCAGCCCTCGCGCAGGTGGACCAGCGCGGCGCGCGGCGAGCGGCCCACCGGGGCGGCGTCGAGCTCGCCGACCTCCCGCGGCAGCAGCAGGGTGGTCAGGGCCGCGGCCAGCGCGAGGCCGGCGGTCACCCACAGCGCGCCGGTGCCGTCGAGGAAGGTGACCAGACCGGCGGCCAGGGCGGGGCCGACGAGCAGCACGACGGCGCCCACGCCCTCGCGCGCCGCCAGCAGCCGGTCGACGGTCAGACCGGCGTGCCGCGCCAGTCCGGGCAGGAGCGTCTCCCGGGCGGTGAGCCCGGGCACGTCGCCGAACGAGCCGACCACCCCGAGCAGCACGAACCAGCCGACGGACAGGCCGGTCAGCAGGTCGATGAGCGGCAGCGCCGCGATCGCCAGGCCGGACACGACGTCGGTGACGACGGAGGCGGTACGCCGGTGCACGCGATCGATGACGCCACCCATGAAGAGGCCCGCCAGCACCGCCGGCACGGCGGTCGCCGCGGCCACGATGCCGGCGTCGAGCGCGCTGCCGGTGGTCTGCAGGACGACGAGGGGCAGGACGACCGCGGCGACCGAGTTGCCGAGGACCGACAGGCCGTAGGAGACGAGGTAGACGACGGGGCTGCGCATGACCCCAGCGAAGACCGTGACGCTACGTCGTACTCAAGTCCCGGCCCCGCAGGAACCGCGCGAAGTGCGGCACCGTGAAGGCGATCTGGCCACGCTCGGCGGAGTAGACGAGGCCCTTCTTGATCAGGCCGTCGCGTGCGGGGCTCAGCGACTGCGGCTTGCGACCGAGGTGGCGCGCGATCTCGGCGGTCGCGACCGGGCCGTCACCGGTCTGCACGGCGAGGTCGGCCATCGCGACCATGTAGTCGCGCTCGGCCGGCGTCGCCCGTTCGTAGCGGACCCCGAAGAACCCGCGGCCCAGCTCGGCCTCCGCCTCCGGGGCCGCGGCCTGCACGTCGGAGAGGCCGATCGGGTCGGCGAGGGCGGCGTCCCAGGTGACCTTGCCGTAGGCCTGCACGAAGTACGGGTAGCCCTCGGTCACCCGGTACAGCTCCGCGAGGGCCTCCGGCTCGAAGGTGACGCCCTCCCCGGCGGCCGGGACCGTCCAGGCCCGCTCCGCCATCTCGTGCGGCAGCCGGTCGACCTCGACGTAGGCGAAGAGGCGCTCGGCGTACGACTTCGAGGCCGCCAGCGCCGCCGGCAGGTGCGGCAGCCCGGCGCCGACGACGATCAGCGGCGCGCCCTGCTGCCCGATCTCGTGGCAGGCGCCGCACAACGCGGCGAGCTCGGCGACGTCGATGTCCTGCATCTCGTCGATGAACAACGCGATCCCGACCCCCAGGTCGCGGGCGAGGTCGGCGATGTCGGTGAACAGCTCGACGAGGTCGAGCTCGAGGTCGCCGGAGTCCGCGCGCCCCTTGGTCGCCACCACATCGGACAGGTGCGCGCCCGGCACCCACCCGCGGCCCTGGCGGTCGGCCTGGCGGGTGGCCAGGGCGAACGACTTCAGCACCCCGGCGACGCCGTCGACCCGGTCGGGGTCACGGTGGCGGTGCGCGACCTCGCGCACGGCGGCGTGGGTGGCCTGGGCGATGTGGAGCCGGATGCCGGCATCGGGGCGCGCCTCGATCTTGCCGGTGCCCCAGGCCCGCTGCACCGCGGCGGAGCGCAGGGCGTTGAGCAGCACGGTCTTGCCGACGCCGCGCAGGCCGTAGAGCACCATGCTCCGCTCCGGACGGCCGGCCGCGACGCGCTCGAGGGTGACCTCGAACTGCTGCAGCTGGCGGTCGCGACCGGCGAGCTCGGGCGGCCGCTGCCCGGCGCCCGGGGCGTACGGGTTGCGCACGGGATCCATGTCGATGACCGTATCCACGTCTCTAGACCGTTCCGTAGAGACGCGCCGACGGCGCGCCCTTGCCCGTCGGCGTCCGTCGCCGCAGGGTGGGCGCATGGGTGTCCACGTCGCCAACATCTGCATCGACTGCGCCGATCCCCACGCCCTCGGGACGTTCTGGTGCGCCGTCCTCGACCTCCCGCTCGCCGACGACGACGAGCCGGGCGACGACGAGGTCGGCATCCGTCTGCCCACCGGTCAGGACCTGCTCTTCCTGCGCGTGCCCGAGGCCAAGTCCGTCAAGAACCGGATGCACCTCTGCCTGACCGGCGACGGTCCCGGGCAGCGCGACGCCGAGGTCGAGAGGGTGCTCGGACTCGGCGCCTCGGTGGTGGACGACCGGCGTACGCCCGAGGGTCGCGGCTGGGTGGTGCTCGCCGACCCCGAGGGCAACGAGTTCTGCGTCGTGCGCAGCGAGGCGGACATGGCGGCGGACGTCGACTGACGACGGCCCTCGCGCTCCGGCCCACGGCGCAACTACGCTCGGCGCCATGCCCGAGCTGCCCGAGGTGGAGGCGCTGGCCCTCGACCTGTCCGGTCGTCTGGAGGGGCGCGCCGTGACGGCCGTGCACCTCGCCGCGTTCAGCGCGCTGAAGACGTTCGACCCGCCGCTCTCCGCGCTCGACGGCTCGTTCGTCGACGGCGTGGGGCGCCACGGCAAGTTCCTCGACATCTCCGTCGGCGGGCTGCACCTCGTCATCCACCTCGCCCGCGCGGGCTGGGTGCGCTGGCGCGACGAGGTGCCCGCGCTGCCGCCGCGGCCGAGCTCGAAGTCGACGCTGGCCGCGCGGATCGTGCTCGACGACGGCTCCGGTCTCGACGTCACGGAGGCGGGCACGCGCAAGAGCCTGGCGATGTACGTCGTCCGCGACGTCGCCGAGGTCCCCGGCATCGCCCGCCTCGGCCCCGACCCCCTCACGCCCGACTTCACCCGCGACGTGCTCGCCGACATCCTGCAGGCGGCCGGGCGCGCCCAGGTCAAGGGCGTGCTGCGCGACCAGTCGACCATCGCGGGCATCGGCAACGCGTACTCCGACGAGCTCCTCCACGCCGCGCGGCTCTCGCCGTTCAAGGCGGCCAACAGCCTCGACGACGAGCAGGTCGACGCGTTGCACGCCGCGATCGACACGGTCGTCGGCGACGCCGTGCGGCGCTCCCGCGGCCTGGCGGCCAGCGAGCTGAAGGGCGAGAAGAAGACGAACATGGCGGTGCACGGCCGCACCGGCGAGACCTGCCCGATGTGCGGCGACGTCGTGCGGGAGGTGTCGTTCGCCGACTCGAGCCTGCAGTACTGCGCCACCTGCCAGACCGGCGGCAAGCCGCTCGCGGACCGCAGGATGTCCAAGCTGCTCAAGTGAGTACCGTGACGACCATGGTCTCCATCCCCACCGTCACCATCGACGGCGTCCCCGACCCGCTGCCCGAGGGCCTCGTGGTGCTCGACGTCCGCGAGCCGTCCGAGTGGCAGGCGGGTCACGTCGAGGGCGCCCTGCACATCCCCCTCGGCGAGCTGACCGGCCGCCTCGACGAGGTGCCGACCACGCAGACCCTCGTGGTCTGCAAGGTGGGCGGGCGCTCGGCGCAGGCGACGGCGTGGCTGGCCCAGCAGGGTCGCGACGTGGTGAACCTCGACGGCGGGATGCTGGACTGGCAGGCCGCCGGACGGCCGATGGTCAGCGAGGACGGCTCGACGCCGCAGGTGGGCTGACTGCTCGCCTCGGGGCGCTCAGGGGGTCGCGGTCGTCGACGGCGTCGGCGGGTCGGTGACCTGCGGGCACGACTCCAGGTACGCGGAGTACGCCTGCAGCTGCGCGACCTCCTCGTCGGTGTAGGCCGGCTGCTCGAGGTCCTCCGCGACCGCGTCGGCGGGCACCGACGCCGCGTACTCCACCAGCAGGTCGAGGCCGGCCGCCGCGTCCGCGGGCAGGTCCGCCGGGCGCGTGCGCGCGCCGAGGTCCTCGGCCCACAGGTTGAGGTCCTCCCCGGTCTCCATGAACCGCACCAGCCCTGCGGCCGTGCAGAAGTCCTCGAGGACCTGGTCGCCCGACGACGTGGCCGCGCTGGTCGGCGCCGCCTCGGGCTCCGCCTCGTCGCCCGAGCAGGCCGTCGCGACCAGCAGGCTCGCCGCGGCGAGCGCGACGCCGACGGTCCGGCCAGGGGTACGCCTCATGCGCGGCACGCTACCCGGACCGTCCGAGCCGGCCCGGGCACGACGACGGGGCGCCGGCGACCGTGGTCGCCGACGCCCCGTCGGGAAGTGGTGCTGCGGATGCGGACGATCAGTCCTCCGTGCCGTCCTCGGCGCCACCGTCGGCGCCGCCCTCGACGCCGCCGGCCGAGCCGCCGCACTCCTGGGTGACGTACTCCGACAGCGCGTCGAAGTCGGCCTCGTCGTCCTCGCTGACCTCGACCGGGTCCTCGCCGTCGTAGTCGGCAATCGAGTTGCCGTTGATCTCGTCGAGCGCGTCGATGTAGACCTCGAAGCCGTTGCGGGCGTCCTCGCCGATGTCCTCCGGCGTGCCGGTCTCCTCGAGGGTCTCGATCGCACCGGTGGTGTCGATCTCCTCGTCCTCGCTCTCCGGGTACCAGTCCGTGGCCGCCTCGGTGAACGCCTCGCAGAAGTCGTCCTTGCTGGCGTCGGTGGGGGCGCTGCTGCCGCAGGCGGTGAGGGTGGCGCCGGCCAGCGCCAGCGCGGCGAGGGACATGACTCGCTTCATCATCGTGCTCCTTGCGTCTCGGGGTGCCCCCGCTCCCAGCGGCGGCGCGCGGGGCACCCTCCCCCGGGTCCCGGCGCGCAAACGTGGCCGTTCAGACCGATCTCAGGCGGGTCTCAGTCCTCGCGGTCCGGGTCGATCTCGCCGCCGATCCCGTTGCCGCCCGGCCCGTCGCCACGGCCGGAGCCGTCGCGGTCGCCGGAGTCGTCGGAGTCGTCGGGGTCGTCCGAGCCGTCGTCCGTCGCGTCGTCCGTCGCGTCGTCGTCCGGGTCCTCGAAGCACTCCTGCTGGGCGTAGGTCGCGAAGGCCACGAAGTCGCCGTCCCGCTCGAGCTCGCCGATCAGGTCGTCGGCGTCGTCGCGCGACCCGCCGTCGGCCTCGCGCAGGACGTCGAGGTACGCCTCGTAGCCGGCCGTCACGTCCTCGCCCGCCGAGTCCGGCGGCGGCGCGCCCTCCAGCGCCTCGATCGCCTCGCCGAGGTCCATGTCCTCGTCGGGCTGGTCGTCCACGACCTCCTCGACGACCAGCACGGCGTCGCAGAAGGCTCCGGCGTCCCCGCCCCCGTCGGTGTCGTCGTCGCCGGACCCCGTGCCCTCGGACTCGGCGCTGCTGCGGTCGTCGCCCGAGCCGCCCGAGCCACCCGCGTCGTCGGTGTCGTCCTCGCGCGTCGAAAGCACCCAGACGATGACCGCGATCGCCGCGACGAGGGCCAGCACGCCGAGCACCGCCGGCAGCACGACCTTCCAGCCGCCGCGACGCGGGGGCTGCGGCAGCGGCGCCGTGGGCGGCCCCTGGAAGCCGGGCGGCCCGGGAGGACCGGGCGGCCCCGCCGGCGGGGGTGGGGGTGGCTGGTGTCCGCTCATGTCGCGCCTCGCTTCGTCGGCCCGGCCGACGGTCGGGCTGGGGCCGAGGATGTCGCGATCCGCGGCGCGCCAAACCCCCGCCGGCGCCTCGCTGCGCTCAGGCGTCCGCGAACGCGGGCGGCGGCGGGAGCAGCAGCGCCTCCTCGAGCCGGTCGAGGTATGCGTTGCGCTCGATCTCCGTCACCCCGAGGCTCGCCAGGTGCCGCGTCTGCCACTGGACGTCGAGCAGGCGCGGCGTGGGCACCTCGTCCTCGTCGGCGCGCAGGATCTCGACGAGACCGACGAGCGCCGCCTTCGAGGCGTCCGTGCGGTGGTGGAACATCGACTCGCCCGCGAACAGCCCGCCGATCGCCACGCCGTACAGACCACCGACCAGCCGGCCCTCCCACCACGCCTCGACGGAGTGCGCCCACCCGAGCTCGTGGAGCGCCGTGTACGCCTCCGCCACCCGGTCGTCGATCCACGCGCCCGTGCGCGACGGGTCGGCGCACGCGTCGACCACCTCGGCGAACGCGGTGTCGACCCGGATCTCGTAGTCGCGCAGCGAGCGCCGCAACGACCGGCTCACCCGCAGCCGTCCCAGGGGCAGCACGCCCCGGCGTACCGGGGAGAACCACAGCAGCCGGTCCTCGTCGGGCATCGGGAACTGGCCGTGGCGGTAGGCCGCGAGCAGGGTGCCCGGCTCCAGGTCGGCGCCCGCGCCCACGACGTCGTCGTCCCCGCTGCGCAGGCGGGGGTCGTCGAAGTCCCAGAAGGTCGGGCTCGGCTCCACAGGCACGTCCTCCAACCTAGCCATCCGTAGGCTGCGGGCCATGGGCATCAAGGAGAGCGTGACCCGCGCGGCGGCGTCGAACGTCCCGACCGTCGCGCCGAAGCTGACCTCCGGCTTCGTGCGCAAGGCACTGCACCACGCGATCGCGGGCGTCGGCCCGCTCCCGCCGGCGGCGAAGGCCGCGCAGGCGTTCCTCGACGACGCCGAGGGCGACGTCGACAAGGCGATCTCGGCCGCGACGGTCAAGCACGCGACGTACGCGGGAGCCCAGGGGTTCCTGACCAACGTCGGCGGGCTCGTGACCGTGGCCGTCACCATCCCCGCGAACATCAGCGGCCTGACGGTGGTGCAGTCGCGGCTGATCTCGATCATCGCCCACCTGCGGGGCTACGACCTCGAGGACCCGCGGGTGCGCAACGCGGTGCTCGCCTGCCTGATGGGGCCCGAGGAGGTGAAGCGGATGCTGAAGAAGAAGACGCTGCCCGCTCCGCCGATGGCCCTGGCCACCGCGCCCGAGCACGACCCGGGCCTCGACGTGCAGCTCGCCAACGAGGTGGCCACCGACCTGATCACGCGGGTGATCGGCAAGCGCTTCGCGGTGACCGTGAGCCGACGCGTGCCCGTGCTGGGCGGCGTCGTCGCCCTCAGCGCCGACGGCTGGGCGACCTGGAAGCTCGGCCGCTACGCGGCCAAGGAGCTGCGGGCGCGCCCCCCGAAGAACGGGTGACGCGCCCGCAGGTCGCTGCTCGGTCGGCGCCCGGCCGGCTCAGTAGAGGTTGAGGTACGCCCGCACGTAGGAGTCCGGGTCCTCGCTGGGCAGGTCGTCGCTGGCCTGCACCGTCACGGTGATCGTGTAGTCGCCCACCGCGGCGTCGAACGAGCAGGTCTCGCTGTCCCACTCGCCGCCCTCGTTGGCCGTGCACGCCTGCTGACCGGCGCTGTTCGTGACCGTCAGGGTGATGTCCTGGTCCCAGTAGCCGTTGAAGATCTCGACCTCGACCGCACCCGCGGTCGTCACCGAGAAGTTCCACGTCGCCGAGCCGGGCGTCGAGCCCGACGGGTCGGTCAGCTGCGCCTCGTCGGTCGACGTGCCGCCCTCGGCGAACTCGGCGTCGGCGGGAGCACCCGTCGCCCCGCCCGAGCCACCCGTGTCGCCGGAGCCACCGGTGCTGCCGCCCGCGTTCGGGTCCTCGACCTCCTCGAACGTGAGGTTCGGGGCCGTGACGAGCGCGAAGCCGTTGCCGGTCGCGGTGCAGACGGGAGTGTCGTTGCACTTCCACTCGCCGTCGTTGGTGTTGGTGCCGTACATGTTGTCGGCGACCTCGTAGGTGCCGTCGAGACCCGCGAAGACCGCGCCGCTGACCGGGGCG
Source organism: Nocardioides imazamoxiresistens (assembly GCF_032378595.1). Taxonomy (NCBI): domain Bacteria; kingdom Bacillati; phylum Actinomycetota; class Actinomycetes; order Propionibacteriales; family Nocardioidaceae; genus Nocardioides; species Nocardioides imazamoxiresistens. Next base: position 419,380 of record NZ_JAVYII010000003.1, on the reverse strand, counting down.
TACCGGCCGTCCTCGGTGCGCGGGACCTCGACGTCCTCACCGGGGTCGATGGTGTCGCCGTCGACCACGTTGACGTAGACCGAGACGGTCTCGAGCTCCTCGCTGCCCTCGTAGGGGATCTCGATCTCGTGCGGGCCGTCGTCGGCCGCGGTCCAGCCGGCCAGGCCCTCGCCGGCCTCCCAGTCCACCGAGATCCAGAACGTCGAGTCGGCGAAGTCCGGGCCCTCGGGGGCGCCGAGGTCCTCCTGCGTCGAGCTCATCACGACGACCTGGTCGGCGTCGGCCTCCAGCTCGAAGGTCGCGACGCCGTCGACCACGGGGATGTCGTTGTACGCGTTGAGCTCGAGCTCGAAGGGACCGTCGGTCTCCCCCGTGGTCTCGTCGCCGCCCGGGTCGTCGGCCTGGTCGTCGCCGTCGCGCCCGATCACGAGGAACGCGGCCACGCCGACCACGGCGACCACGAGCACCGCGACCGCCGACCAGATGGCGATCCACTTGCCCTTGCCGTTGCCGCCGCCCGCGGGGTCGGACGAGCCGTACTGGTAGCCGCCGCCGTAGCCGCCGCCCCCGTACCCGCCGCCCGACTGGTCGCCGAAGCCGCCGCCCTGGCCGTACGAGCCCTGGTCGCCGAAGCCACCCTGCCCGGACTGGCCGTAGCCACCCTGGTCGTACCCGCCCTGGCCGGACTGGCCGTAGCCGCCGTAGCCGCCCTGGCCGCCCTGGCCGTCGCCGGAGCTGCCGTACATCGTCTGCGCGGTCTGGGCGCTCGCGAAGCTCGTCGGGGCGTCACCGCCGGCGGACGAGCCGTCGCTGGCGTCGTACCCGCCGGGCGCGGCCCCGGGCGCGATGTGCGTCGCGTCGCGCGGCGTGCCGCAGCGCTCGCAGAACGCCGAGTCGGACGGCACCTGATGGCCGCAGGTCGGGCAGGACACCATGACAGAACTCCCTTCGCGCGGTCTCGGGCTCCGCGCCGGCCGGAGGAGTACCCTCCGGCGTCCGTCGCAAACGCCGCCGTCGCCACCAACCCGGTGCGACCCGCCCCACCCCCTACCCTGTGCCGGTGACCACGAGCCGCCGCGAGCAGATCATCGCCACGGCGGCCGACCTGTTCGCCTCGCGCGGCTTCCACGGGGTCTCCGTCACCGAGCTCGGCACCGCCTGCGGGATCTCCGGGCCGGCGCTCTACAAGCACTTCGCCTCGAAGGACGCGATCCTCGCCGAGATGCTCGTCGGCATCAGCGAGCGGCTCCTCGAGGTCGGCACCGCCCGCTCCCGGGGCGCGGCGAGCCCGCAGGACGCGCTGCGCGCGCTCGTCGACTGGCACGTCTCCTTCGCGGTCGAGCACCGCTCGCTCATCGTCGTGCAGGACCGGGACTGGTCGTCGCTGCCGCCCGCCGCACGCGAACGCGTACGCAGCCTGCAGCGCTCCTACGTCGACGTGTGGGCCACGCGGCTGCGCGAGCTCGACCCCGACCTCGACCTCGACGCGTCGCGCTCCACGGCGCACGCGCTCTTCGGCCTGCTCAACTCGACGCCGCACAGCGGCCTGCTCGACGACCCCGCGCTGCGCGACCTCCTCAACCGGATGGCGCTGCGGGCCTGCGGGATCGGATGATGGCGCCGTGCCCACGACCCACCAGTGGGGAGCGTTCCTCCTCGCCGCCGTGCTCTTCATCCAGGTGCCCGGCCCCAGCCTGCTGTTCACCATCGGTCGCGCGCTGACCGTCGGGCGCCGCGACGCCCTGCTCTCGGTCGTCGGCAACGCGCTCGGGCTGACCCTGCAGGTGCTGCTCGTCGCCGCGGGCCTCGGCGCGGTCGTGGCGGCCAGCGCGACGGCGTACACGGTCGTCAAGGTCGTCGGGGCGATGTACGTCGTGTGGCTCGGCGTGCAGGCCGTCCGGCGGCGCGGCGACGCGCGCCGGGCCCTGGAGGCGCAGGCGCACGCGACCGCGGAGGTCGCGCGTCGGGCCTCGCCGCTCACCGCGCTGCGGATCGGGGCGACCGTCGGCGCCACCAACCCCAAGACGCTGGTGTTCTTCGTGGCGTTCCTGCCGCAGTTCACGAACGCCTCCGGGCTGCCCGCCGGGGTGCAGGTCGCCGCGCTCGGCCTGGTGTTCGCGCTGCTCGCCGTCTGCTCCGACTCGGTGTGGGCGCTCGCCGCCTCCCGCGCCCGCGACTGGTTCACCCGGCGCCCCGAGCGCCTCGACGGCCTCGGCGCCGCCGGCGGCAGCATGATGGTCGCGCTCGGCACGTCGATGCTCGTCGCGGACCGGTAGCCCCGGTCCCTGCGCCGAGTTGCGGGTTGCGCCGCGGTACGCGCGCCGAGCTGCGGGTTGCGCCGCGGTACGCCGGACGTACCCAGGCGGAGAAAACGCGGACCACGGGGCCGTCCGGCGCCGTCAGGGTCCGCGTTCTCCCAGTCGCCGTCCGCGTTTTCTTCGTGGTCTCGTGGTCCCGGGGCCCGGGCCCGGCCGCGCCCGCAGCTCGACGTCAGGCGCGTGGGTCAGGGGTCGATGCCGAGGTCGGCGAGGAGGCGGGAGGCGCGCAGGGCGGCGTCGGTCGCCACGTCGAGGGCGTCCGGCTCGTCGTCGCTCGCCGGGGAGGCACCGGCCGAGCCGGTCGGGCCGGGCGCCGGGGCGGACAGCTCCCCGACCCTCCGGGTCAGCTCGTCGCGGGCGGCGCCGCGCAGGGCGAGGAGCACGAACGGGTCGGCCGCCTGCAGCCAGCCCACCTGCACGAGCACGGCGAGACCGTGGCGGCACGGGTCGAGCGGGGCGCCGCAGGTGCAGGTCGTCGCCAGCTCGCCGCCGTAGGGCAGCAGCTCGACGCCGGCCTCCTCCGCGTCCTCCACCAGCTGGTGCGGGAGGTCGCCCGCGGCGAGGTCGGCGAGCCGCCGCGACTGCGCGGCGACGACCTCGACGAGCGCGCCGAGCGCCGCGTCGTCCAGCACCGGCACCTCCGCCGTCACCGTCCACGCGTCGTCGCCCTCGCGCACGGCGGCGAGCACCGAGCCGGCGCCGACGGTGATGCCGCCGACCATCCCGCCCCGGGCCAGCCGCATCGCGGCACGCAGGTCGGCCTCGGCGAACGACGCCTCCTCGACGGCCCGCTGCCAGGCCTTGCCCCACCACAGCCGGTGGCCGGCGCGCGGCCGGGCCTCGATCCGCGGGTGGGTGACGCGACCCTCGGTCACGGTCGCCCGTCCCGCCGTAGCGCGACGAGCTCGCGCAGCTCCGCGTCGCCGAGCTCCGTCAGCGCACCCTCGCCCCGGGCCAGGACCGCGTCGGCCAGCGCCCGCTTGCGCTGCAGCAGCTCGGCCACCCGCTCCTCGATGGTGCCGCGGGTGACGAACCGGTGCACCTGCACGGGCCGGGTCTGACCGATCCGGTACGCCCGGTCGGTCGCCTGCTCCTCGACCGCCGGGTTCCACCACCGGTCGAGGTGCACGACGTGGTCGGCGCGCGTCAGGTTGAGCCCCGTGCCGCCCGCCTTGAGCGAGAGCAGGAAGACCGGCGGGCCGTCGGCCTCCGGGCCGGCCTGGAACGCCGCGACCATCCGCTCGCGCTCGGCGACGGAGGTGCCGCCGTGCAGGAGCTGGTGGGGTACGCCCGTCACCTCGAGGTGCTGGGCGAGGATCCGCGCCATCGCCACGTACTGCGTGAAGACCAGCACCGACGACCCCTCCGCCACCAGGGTCGGCAGCAGCTCGTCGAGCAGGTCGACCTTCTCGGAGCGCCCCGCGATCCGCCCGCTGGTCTGCTTGAGGAAGTGCGCCGGGTGGTTGCAGATCTGCTTGAGCCCGGTGAGCATCGCGAGCACCAGGCCGCGCCGGCTGTCCTCGTCGGCCCGCTCGATGCGCTCCATGCAGTCGCGGACGTACGCCTCGTACAGCACCACCTGCTCGCGCGTCAGGTCCAGGAGGTGGTCGGTCTCCGTCTTCGGCGGCAGCTCCGGGGCGATGCCCGGGTCGGACTTGCGGCGCCGCAGCAGGAACGGCCCGATCAGGTCGGCGAACTGCCGGGCCTTGGCCGGGTCGGCGCCCGACTCGATGGGCGCGGCCCAGGCGCGACGGAACGCGTTGCGGCTGCCCAGCAGACCGGGCGTGGCCCAGTCGAGGATCGCCCACAGCTCGGTCAGGTCGTTCTCGACCGGCGTGCCGGTCAGCGCGACCCGGGCCGCGGTGTCGAGCCGACGCAGCGAGCGCGCCGTGCTGGACGCGGGGTTCTTGACGTGCTGGGCCTCGTCGGCCACCACGAGACCCCAGCGCACGCCGGCCAGCGCCTTGGTCTGGCCGGCCAGGTCGCTGCGCAGCGTGCCGTAGGTCGTCAGCACGAAGCCGGGATCCGTCCCGGCGACGGGGTCGAGGGAGCGGGCCTGCCCGTGGAAGCGACGCACCGGCGTGCCCGGGGCGAAACGCCGGATCTCGGCCTCCCAGTTGCCGAGCAGCGAGGCGGGGCACACCACGAGGGTCGGGCCCGGCGCCGGCGCCTCGGGCGGGCGCTCCTGCTCGAGCCGGTGCAGGTGCAGCGCGATGAGCGTGACGGTCTTGCCGAGACCCATGTCGTCGGCCAGGCAGGCCCCGAGCCCCAGCCCGGTCAGCTCGGCGAGCCACGTCAGCCCGTGGCGCTGGTAGTCGCGCAGGGTGGCCTGCAGGGCGGCCGGGGTGGGCACGGGCTCGCGGGTCGCGGCGGCGAGCAAGCGCTCCCGGGCCTTCAGCAGCGACGCGCCGACGATCACCTCCGCCGGCGCGTCGTCGACCTCGACCACCCCGGTCAGGGCGGCGGCGACGGCCTCGGCGGGCTTGAGTCCGCGCACCAGCCGCTTGCGGGCCCGGCGCGCGACGGCCGGGTCGACCACCGTCCACGACCCGCGCAGCTTGATCACCGGCGAGGCGGCGCTCGCGAGCTCGTCCATCTCCTCGTGCGTGAGGGCCTCACCGCCGAGGGCGACCTGCCAGGAGAAGCCGAAGAGCGACTCCGTGCCGAACAGGCCGGTGTAGAGCAGGTCCTCGCGCTTGCCGTCCGAGCGCGGCCGGTGCTCGACGACGGCCCGCGTGGTCAGGTCCCGCCCGAGGCTGCGCGGCCACAGCACGTCGACGTCCCGCTCGCGCAGCGCGGCCACGCCGTCCTCGAGCAGGCTCGCGATCTCGTCGCCGTCGAGGGTGATCTCGTCGGGCACGGCCAGGTCGCCGAACCGGTCGAGCACCGGCCAGGCGCCGGCGGCGTCGCGCAGCGCGATGGCCGCGTGCGTCCGCGCCCGCTCGCCGAACCCTCCCGCCGACTCCTCGCGGCGCCACAGCGCCCCGGCCTCGCAGAAGCGCGCGGGGTCGCGCTGGTCGTGGACCTGGAGCACCAGGCGCACCGACCCGGCGAGCAGCTCCTCCTCGTCGGCCTCGACCCGCAGCGAGACGGTGACCAGCTGGGCGAGCGTGCCGGGGTCGGCGACCTGCCGGCGTACCGACGCGATCCGCGCCCGCAGCCGCTCGGTGAACTCCGTGCGCTCGACCGGCGCGGGCCGCTCGGGCGGCTGCGGCCGGCCGACGCCGGGCCGGGCGCGGGGCAGCGCGCCCCGGCCGGCGCTGGGCGGCGTGCGCGGCAGCGTGTCCACGATGGCGTCCAGCGCGGCGCGCGCCGTCCGGTACGCCTCGTCGGCGTCCATCTCCTCGTGCGCCCGCGCACGCGCGAGCATCGTCAGCCGGTCGTGGTCGTCGGCGCCCAGCACGGCGGACCACGCGTCACCCTCGGAGGCGGGGGCGAACCCGCCCGCGGCCACGAGGCGCACCGCCAGCAGGGCCGTGCCCGCCAGCAGGCCCACGCTCGGGTGCACCGACGGGTCCGCGTGCGCGCGCGTGAGCACCGGCAGGGCGGCCCGGACCGGCAGGTCGACCGTCCGCGCCGGGCCCGTGAACGTGACGACGGAGTCCCGCGGCGGGTCGGCGGCCCGGAAGGTCGCCGGTCCGGTCAGCGGGACGAAGCTCAACGGTGCTCCTCGACGGGCGTGGTGCGGGACCCGGCGAACCTAGCGCGCGCCGCCGACAGCCACCTACCGCGCCGCCACCCCGCGGGCCCCGGCGCCCGAGCGCCGCAGCACCCGGACGAGCAGGGCCGCCGCGACGACCTGGAGCAGGGCGACGAGGACGACCAGCAGGCCGCGGTGCTCGGCGTACAGGGCACCCGCGCCGACGCCGCCGAGCAGTGCCGCGGCGCCCTGGAACGCGGCGAAGAGGCCGTACGCCGTCGCCAACCGCCGCCGCGGCACCAGGTCGGCGACCAGGGCCTTGACGGTCGAGTCCTGGACGCCGCCGGCCAGCGCCCAGGCGGCGAGGCCGACGAGCACCGCCACCAGCGCGTCGGCCAGCGCCAGGACCGGGACCAGCGCCACGAGGGGCGCGAGGACGTGGAGCACGCGGCCCTGCCAGCGGTCGTACGCCCACCCCGTGGCCAGCGCGCCGACGGCCGCGACGAGCATCGCCCCGGCGTAGACGAGCGGTACGCCCGCCAGCGGCACGAGGCCGGCCTCGACGAGGTGGAACGACAGCACGCCGAAGGTGGTGAGCCCCGCCGTCGAGCAGGCCACCGACAGCGCGAACAGGTAGAACGACCGCGGCAGCACGGTCGCGTCCGCGGGCTCGATCGCGGTGCCCGCACCGGTGCCGCCCGACGGCTCCGGCGGCCCGTCGCCGATCCCGCCCGGCCCGCCGACCCGGGCCCGCAGCAGCGCGAGCAGCAGCATCGCCACGAGGCCCGGCAGGGCCAGCAGGGCCAGCGCCGTCGACATCGACGCCGTCAGCGCCAGCACACCGGCCACAGCCAGCGGTCCCGCGAACGCGCCGACCTGGTCGAGCGCCTTGTGCACCGCGAACCCCTTGCCGCGGCCGACCTCGCGGGCGACGTCGGCGAGCAGTGCCGACTTCGACGGGCTGCGCACCGCCTTGCCCGCCCGCTCCAGCAGGATGAGGACCGCGGCGAACGAGAGGCCGGCCGCGCCGAGGTGCGGGGCCAGCGCGAGCAGCGGTACGCAGACGGCGGTCATCGCGTACCCGACCGTCGTCAGCGTCCAGTGCCGGCCCCACCGGTCGGCGAGCGGGCCGGAGACCAGGCGCAGCACGAGGGCCGTGGCCTCCCCCGCGCCGGTGACGAGCCCGACGACGAGGGCGCCCGCGCCGAGGGCCGCGAGGTAGGGGCCCGCCACCGAGCGCATGCCCTCGTAGACCATGTCGGCGGCGAGGCTGACGAACCCGAAGACGGTGACGGTGCGCCAGGGCGACCAGCGGGCGGGACGCTCAGCCACGCTCGGGCCCGTCGGCCGCCCCCGGCAGCTGAGCCGCGAAGACGAGCTCGGCGTAGCCGGCCAGGTCCTGGCCCACCTCGTCGAGCCGCGTCGTCGCGACCGCCGCCTCGGGCAGGCCGAGCACGTCGCGGCGGACCAGGTCGCGGTGCCAGCGCCGCAGCCGCTCGAAGCCCTGCTCCTCCTCCTCGAGCTCGCCGAAGGTGAACTTCTCCTTCGCGATCTCCTTCGCGATCTCGGCCTCGAAGCGGTCGCACTCGGCGACGAGCTCGCCCCACTCGTCGCGGCGAGCGGCGGCGAAGGCCTCGACCAGCACGGCGAGGTCGCCGTCGCCGTGGGCCGCGGCCGCCAGCACCGCGAGGGAGCCCCCGCCGCGCTCGGCCAGCTCGCGGACCGTGGCGAGGCGGTCGGTGAAGGCGGGCAGGTCGGGCAGCGTCCAGGTGCCCGCGGCGACCGGCACCGCACCGGTGCGCCGCAGCTCGCGCCACACGGCGACGCGGTGACGCGAGGGCTGGGCGGGCACGCGCGGGATCACCAGCAGCCAGGCGGTAGCGTCCGTCACGGGCGGGAATGTAGCAGGTGTTACATCAGCCGCCGTCGGCACGAACGCCCGCGTCGTGCGTCAGCCGAGCTGCAACCAGGGGTCGCCGGTCGTCGGGTCCGCCGCGGAGCCGTCGTCCGGGCGTACGGGCGCCAGGTTCGCGAGCGCGGTCGGGCGCAGGAGCGCGTCGACCACGTCCGGAGCGATCCGCCCCGTGGCGAGCGCGAGGTCGCGGACGACGCCCTCCCCGGCCAGCACCGACTTCGCGATCTCCGCGCTGCGGGCGTACCCGAGCTCCGGGGTCAGCGCCGTCACCAGGCCGACGTTGCGGGCCACGGCTGCGGCCAGCGACTCGGTGTTCACCTCGATCCCGTCGACGCACAGCTCACGGAGCGCGTCCAGCGCACGGCGCAGCCACTGCGCGCTCTGCAGCAGGGAGTGGCACATGATCGGTTCGAAGGCGTTCAGCTGGAGCTGCCCGCCCTCGGCGGCCATGGTGATGGTGACGTCGTTGCCGATCACCGAGAACGCGACCTGGTTCACCAGCTCCGGGATCACCGGGTTCACCTTGCCCGGCATGATGCTCGACCCCGCCTGACGCGGGGGGAGCAGCAGCTCGCCGAACCCGGCCTGGGGGCCCGACGACAGCAGCCGCAGGTCGTTCGAGATCTTCGACGCCTTGACGGCCAGCCGCTTCAGGACGCTCGACGTCTGCACGAAGACGCCGGCGTCGCTCGTGGCCTCGATCAGGTCGCGGGCCCGCACGACCGGGTGTCCGGAGATCTCCGCGAGGTGGCGGACGACCTCGCGCGGGTAGTCGGGGTGCGCGGTGATGCTCGTGCCGATCGCCGTGGCCCCCAGGTTCACCTCGCACAGGAGCCGCCGCACGTCCGACAGGCGCGCCAGCTCCTCGCGGAGCGTGACGGCGAAGGCCCCCAGCTCCTGCCCCGCGGTCATCGGCACCGCGTCCTGCAGCTGCGTGCGACCGATCTTGGGGACGAGCCGGAAGCGCGTCGCCTTCGCGGCGAAGGAGTCCGCCAGCGCGGCGGTGGCCCCGATCAGTCCGTCGACCACGTCCACCAGGGCGATCCGGATCGCCGTCGGGTAGACGTCGTTGGTGGACTGGCACCGGTTGACGTGGTCCAGCGGGTCGATCACGTCGTAGCGCCCCCGGGGCAGGCCCAGCAGCTCCAGCGCCCGGTTGGCGATCACCTCGTTGGCGTTCATGTTCGTCGAGGTCCCGGCGCCGCCCTGGACCGGATCGACGACGAACGATCCGTCGAGCGCACCCCGGCGGACGTCCTCCGCGGCGAGCGCGATCGCGTCGTGGCGGCGGTCGTCGAGCAGCCCGAGGGCGTGGTTGGTGCGCGCGGCGGCCAGCTTCACGGTCCCCAGGGCCGCCACGAGGTCGCGGTGCTGCCCGACCGTGGTGCCGCTGACGGCGAAGTTCTCGACGGCCCGTGCCGTGTGGATCCCCCAGTACGCGTCGGCCGGCACCTCCACCTCGCCGAGGGAGTCGCGCTCCGTGCGGGTGGCGGACGCGACGCTCATCGCCGCTCCCCGGCGGTGTCGAGCGCCGTCCACGCCAGCGCCACCGCGGCGTCGTGCACCGCCGCCTCCGCATCGGCGCCCACGCAGCGCGCCGCGAACTCGGGCTGGTGGTTCAGCGCCGGGAGGGAGTTGATCCCGACGTAGGGGTGGATGGCGGGGACCACCTGAGAGACGTTGCCCATGTCGGTGGACGCGCGGTTCATCCGCGCCGCTCGGGTGCCGGACTCGAACGTGCGGCCCAGCGCGGTGGCGTTGCGCCGGTAGCTCTCGAGGGCTGCCGCGTCGGCCCGGAACTCCGCGTACGGCTTGCTCTCCGCCTCGACCGACAGCTCGCAGCCCGTCGCCAGGGCCCCGGCCTCGAAGCAGCGCCAGATGCGCGGCTCGATCTCGGCCAGCTGCTCCAGCGACTCGGCCCGGACGTACCACCGGCCCTCCGTGCGGGCAGGGATCGCGTTGGGCGCCTCGCCGCCGTTCGTCATCATCCCGTGGACGCGGACCGAGGCCGGCAGCTGCTGGCGCAGCAGGCCGAGCGCGACCTGGGAGATGGTGAACGCGTCGGCGGCGTTGATGCCGTCCTCCGGGTACGCCGCGGCGTGGGCGGCCCTGCCGGTGAACTCGACGTGCGAGTGGGACACGGCGAAGGGCTCCGCCTCGACGACGTCCACCGGCGCGGGGTGCGCCATCATCGCGAGGTCGAGGCCGACGAACGCGCCGCGATCGAGCATCTCGATCTTCCCGCCGCCGCCCTCCTCGGCCGGGGTGCCGTAGACCTCGACCGTCAGGCCGGCCTCGTCCGCGACGGCCGCGAGCGCGCGGGCGGCGCCGACGGCGATGGCGGAGATGAGGTTGTGGCCGCAGGCGTGCCCGAGGCCGGGCAGCGCGTCGTACTCGGCGCAGATCCCGACCCGGAAGGGGCCGCTGCCGGCCGTGGCGTGGAACGACGTCTCGAGGCCGAGGTAGCCCGGGGTCACCTCGAAGCCCGCATCCGCGAGGGGCTCGGGGACCCAGCCCGCCGCACGGTGCTCCTCCCAGGCCGTCTCCGGGTGGGCGTGCAGGCGCTCCGACAGGTCGACGAGCGCGTCCATGTCCCGGCGCACGACGGCGCCCGCCCGCGACCGGTACGCCTCACGCACGTCGGCCGTCACAGGTCACCCGGGACGCCGTAGGACGGCGCGGCGGAGGGATCGGTCCCGCGCACCACGTAGTCGTCGCGCTGCGGCAACCACAGCTCGAGCAGCTCGCCGAGGTCCTCGAGCGGCGACTCGCTCCAGTCGACGCGCAGGTCCGTCTCGCACCATCCGGCGCGCCGGGCCACGGCCAGGCCCGCGGAGTGCAGCGGCCCCTCCTCGCCTCCGGCCGCCAGGCCCGCGGTCATCGCCCGGAGCAGCCGCACCTCGAGGTCGCCCTCACCGGCCACGAAGGCGTCGGCGACGGCGTCGAGGACGTCCGTCGACGACAGCATGTTGCCCGCGACCACGACCATCGACCCCGTCACGGAGCCGTGCCGGCCCAGCGCGTGCCGACCCGAGTACGCGGCACCGTCGCCGCCCACGTCGAGCACGCACAGCTGGCGGTGCTCGATCGTCGCCTCCGCGCCGGTGACGGAGGCGAGCGCGTCCGCGGCAGGGAGGCCCTGCTCGAGGGCGTCCAGCAGCCTCGTGCCCAGGCGCGGGTCGGTCACGTTCTGCGAGGCCGCGACACCGACGCCGGGTCGCAGGTGGATGCAGCGGGCGGCCACCGCGGGGCTCGACGAGGAGACCGCCATCCCGATCCCACCGGCGCCGTCGGCGCCGAGCACGGAGAACGTCACCGCGCCACCTCCGGGATCACGGCGACGGCGTCGACCTCGACCAGCCACTCGGGCCGCGCCAGGGCGCTGACCACCAGGCCGGTGGAGATCGGGTGCACGCCCTTCGTCCACCGGCCGATGGTCCGGTAGACCGTCTCGCGGTAGCGGGGGTCGACGATGTAGATCGTGAGCTTCACCAGGTGGGCCATCTCCGAGCCCGCCTCGCGCAGCAGCATGTCGATGTTGGCCATCGCGCGCTCGGTCTGGGCCTCGACGTCGCCGATCCCCACGGACTCGCTCGTGTCGAGGTCCTGGCCGATCTGGCCGCGGACGTAGACCGTGTTGCCGGCGACGACGGCCTGGCAGAGGTCGTTGTCCAGGTTCTGCTCGGGGTAGGTGCGGCTCGTGTTGAACGGGCGCACGCGGAGGTGGCCGCCGGCCACGATGCTCTTCTGGGTCATGGTGTCTCCCGGGTCGGTGGGGTGGGCGTCGTGCGTCGGTCGGGGCTCGTCGCGGGTCAGCCCCCGACGGGCACCCGCGCCGCCGCGGCGTCGTACGCGAGGTAGCTGCGCCGGGTCTGCACGTGGCCCGCGACGTGCTTGGCGTCGTGCCACACGCCCCAGATGAAGCTGGACCCGCGACGGGAGAGCCAGGGCAGACCGAGGAAGTAGACGTCGGGCGCCGTCGAGACACCGCGGCGGTGCTGCGGCCGGCCCGTCGCGTCGAGCGCGTCCTCGACCTGCAGCCAGCTGTAGTCCGCGGTGAAGCCCGTCGCCCACACGATGGTGGACACGCCCTCCGCGGCCAGGTCGAGCGCCGTCACCGGCCCGCCCTGGATCGTCGTGGGCGCCGGTCCGAGGTCGCGGGCCGCGGGGTCGGAGGGGAGGTCGAGGCCGGTGCGCTCGACGTACGCGTCGGCCGCGTCCAGCAGGGCGAGGTAGCTGGCGTCGCCCTCGGCCACGTTCCGGTCGAGGTCGTCGGCGAAGCGGAGCACGCCGTCCTCGAACGACGCGGCCATGCCCGCGAGCCGCACGCCGTTCGCCGCGAGGTCGCGGAAGTCCACGGTGTGCCCTCCCTTCGCCCCGCTGACCGCGATCGTCACGTGGGCGGCGCCCTCGGGCGGGGTCTCCGCGTCCCAGAGACCGAGCACTCCCAGCCACCAGCAGAAGTCGCGCCCGCGGTAGGACCGCGGCGGGCGCTCGTGGGGGCCGACCGAGAGGACCACGTCGCGGCCCGCGCGCCGCAGCTCGTCGGCGATCTGGACCCCGGACGAGCCCGCCCCGACGACCAGCACCCCTCCGTCCGGCAGCTGCCCGGGGTTGCGGTAGGCGCTCGAGTGGATCTGCAGGACCTCGGAGGCGCCCGTCACGATCGGCGGGATGCTGGGCTTCTGGAACGGCCCGGTGGCGGCGATGACGAAGCGGGCCTCGATCACACCGTCGGTGGTCTGCACCTCGAAGCGCTGCGAGCCCTCGATCCGCCGGACGGACGTGACCTCGACGCCGCAGCGCACCGGTGCGCCGAGCTTCTGGGCGTACGCCGCGAAGTAGTCCGCGACCTGCTCCTTCGACGCGAACTCGTCGGGGGCGACGTCCGAGAACTCCAGGCCGGGGAAGCGGTCGTGCCACGCGGGCCCGTTCGCCACGAGGGAGTCCCAGCGCTCCGACCTCCACCGCTCCGCGATGCGGCCCCGCTCCAGCACGATGTGCGGCACGCCCTCGGCACCGAGGTGCTCGCTCGCGGCGATCCCGGCCTGACCCGCACCGATCACCACGACGTCCGTCTGCTCGCGTGTCATTCCTGACCTCCCACTCGTCATCGGGGCGCCGGTCCCGGCAGCGGAGCCGGCGCCCTTCCGATCCTGCGGTGGCCTCGATCACCTGTCCAACAGATGTTTGCGGCCTCCTGCATCGGATCCTCCGATGGCTACGAGGTGGGCTCCGCCGACCCGCCCACGCCGAGCCGCTCGCCGACCGCGGCGCACAGGCGCACGAAGGCCGCCGCCTTCCGGGTCGGGCGCGTGCCACCGACCCGCACCGTGACGATGTCGAGCGCCGGGAGCCGCTCCTCGATCGGGAGGGTGACGACGACGGCGCCGCCGTAGGTGAGCGCGTGGGCGGGGCGCTGGTTCAGCACGGCGTACCCGTGTCCGGCCGCGACCATGGCCCGCACGGTCTCGTAGCCGCGGGAACGGTGCCGCACCCGCGGGTTGACCTGGGCGATCTCGAAGAGCGAGTGGAAGTAGTTGCTCGTGTGCGGCAGGTCGAGCATCACCAGCGGGTCGTCGGCCAGCTCCGCGAGCGCGACCGACCCGCGCTCCGCGAACGGGTGGTCGGCCGCCACCATCACGTAGGGCGTCGCGCTCCCGACGACGGTCGCCTCGAGGTCGGGCTCGAGGTCGTACGCGTACATCACGGCCGCCTCGAGGTCGCCCTCGCGGAGGCCGCGCTTGAGCGCGGCGTGCTCGCCCTCCCGGATCGACAGCTCGACCCGCGGGTGGCGCTGGGCGCACGTCGTGACGATCTCGGGCAGCCAGAACGGCGCGATGGTCTCGAAGCACCCCACGTGGAGGCTGCCGGCGAGGTCGGTGCCCGCGCTCGTGGCCGCCTCGGCCAGCTCCTGGCTGTGCGCGAGGAAGGCCCGCAGCTCGGCGTGGAAGGCCCGCCCGGCCGGGGTGAGGGTGAGGCCGCGCGCGTGGTGGCGGATCAGCAGCTGCACCCCCAGCTCCCGCTCGAGCTGGGCGACCGCGGTCGAGACCGCCGACTGCGAGACCACGAGCCGACGGGCCGCCGACGTCATGCTGCCCTCCTCGGCCGCCGCCGCGAAGTAGCGCAGCTGCACGAGGGTGAACGCGGGCAGCTTCATCACCTGACCCCCTTCACGAGTCCCGGCACAGCATGGATCGCCCGCCCGGGCGTCGCAACACGGGCCGCGCACCGCGCCGTGGTCTTCCGCTGGACAGATGACTGCCATCGCCTATTCGCGTCCCCTTCCCCTTGCCCGGGGCGGAGGGGAGGGGGTGTGATCTAGGACATCCCAGCGGTCGCCGGCTCACCGCCGACCGGCGACCGCAGGGGTCCCAGACCCCTCCGGCGGTGCCCGGACGACCCGGCCGACACGACGACGTGGCAGCCGGCCGACGACGCGCTCGCTGCGCCAGCCGCCCCCGGCTCGGTGGACCCATCGCCCCTCATCCCTCAGGGAGCTGCAATGACGACCCATGACCGCCTGGAGACCGACGAGACCCAGAAGGGCCTTCGCAAGAGCCTGGTCGCCGGCTCGATCGGCGTGTTCGTGCACTGGTTCGACTGGGCCGTGTACGCCTACCTGGCCACGACCATGGCGCAGATCTTCTTCCCCGAGCAGGACGGCAACGCCGCGCTGCTGTCGGTGTTCGCCGTCTTCGCGATCGCGTTCTTCGTGCGTCCGATCGGGTCCGTGCTCTTCGGCTACGTCGGCGACCGGTACGGCCGGAAGAAGACGCTGTCGATCGTCATCGTGACGATGGCGGCGGGAACGCTGATGCTCGGCCTCCTGCCGTCCTACGAGACCGCCGGCCTGCTCGCCCCCGTCCTGCTGGTGGTGGCGCGGATCATCCAGGGCATCGCCGCCGGCGGGGAGTTCGGCTCGGCCGCCGCCTTCCTCGCCGAGTACTCCCCCGCGCGCAAGCGTGGGTTCGGCTGCTCGTGGATCGAGTTCGGCTCCGTCCTGGGCTTCCTCGCCGCGTCCTTCGCGGTGTGGCTGCTCCACACGGTCCTCACGGAGACCCAGGTGCTGGAGTGGGGCTGGCGCATCCCGTTCCTCCTCACCGTCCCGATGGCGTTCGTGGGTCTCTACATCCGCCTCAAGATCGAGGACACCCCGGAGTACCGGGCGCTCGAGGAGATGGAGACCGTCGCGTCGCAGCCCGTCCGTGAGGTGTTCCGCTCCAACGGACGCCAGTTCGCCCAGACCGTCGGCATCGAGACGTTCATGAACTGCACCTTCTACGTCGTGCTGGTCTACCTGATCACCTACCAGGAGGAGATCGTCGGCTTCTCGTCGACCCAGGCGGCCCTGCTGTCCACGGCGGCGTCCCTCGTCGCCATCGGCGTGATCCCCCTGTCGGGCATCGTGTCGGACCGCGTCGGCCGCAAGCCCGTCCTCTTCACCGCGGCGGCCCTGCTCGTCGTCGGCTCCGTGCCGCTGTTCGCCCTCATGCGCAACGGCACGCTCGGCGCCGGCTTCGCCGCCACCTTCGGTCTGGCCTTCGTCCTGGCGATCATCCTCGGCACCCACGCGTCCACCGTCGCCGAGCTGTTCCCCACCCGCACGCGCCAGAGCGGCCTGTCGATGGCCTACAGCGTCGCCGGCGCGTTCTTCGCCGGCACCCTGCCCTACGTCGTCACGTGGCTGATCGGCCGGACCGGCAACGAGCTCGTGCCCGCGTTCGCCCTGATGGTCGTCGGCCTGGTCGGTGCGCTGACCCTGATGACGATGCCCGAGACCCGCGGCCGCGACCTCCTGCACGCCTCCGACCTGAAGGCGGACGTCCCGGTGAAGGTCACCGCCTGACCGGAGGACGACCCGCGCGGCCGACGCTCCCGACCGGGTGCGTCGGCCGCGCTGCTCCACGCTCCGCACGGCCCCGTACGCTGCGACCCATGAGCCTCCTCGACACCCCGATCGCGCGTCTCGACGGCACCCCCGCCACCCTCGGCGAGCTGACCGGCGGGCGCCCCGCACTGCTGGTGAACGTGGCGAGCAAGTGCGGCCTGACGCCGCAGTACGAGGGCCTCGAGCAGCTGGCCGAGGCGTACGCCGACCAGCTCACCGTCGTCGGCCTCCCGTGCAACCAGTTCGGCGAGCAGGAGCCCGGCTCGTCCGAGGAGATCGCGACGTTCTGCTCCGCGACCTACGGCGTCACCTTCCCGATGAGCGAGAAGATCGAGGTCAACGGCCCCGGTCGCCACGCCGTCTACGACGAGCTCGTCACCGCGCCCTACGCCGACGAGGGCGGCTTCAAGAAGAACCCCGAGCCGGGCGACGTGCAGTGGAACTTCGAGAAGTTCCTCGTCGGCGCCGACGGCACGGTGCTCGCCCGCTTCGCCCCCACGACGACGCCCGACGACCCCGCGCTCGTCGCGGCCGTCCAGGGCGCCGTCGGCTGAGGCGCCCGACCGCCGGGGCGGCCGGACCACGGCCGCCCGGTCGACCCACGCGCCCGCCGCGCGTGAGTCGACCCACACCGCCCCGGGCTTGATCCGCGGCGGAGGGCTTGTCACGGTGGTTCGACGTCGCCGGCTGTGACCGAACCAGGCACGAACCGCGCACCACCACGGGGGTCGCCCACCGGCGACCCGGTGCCTCACGCAGCGCGCCGCCCGTCCACGCCCGTCCACGCCCGTGCGCACGCCGCACGTCGGCCCTGTGGACCGCACTCCCTCCGTCCCCTCACGGGTCCCCCGGGGACCGGTCGCGCCCGAACGCCGACCGGTCGCGCCGGCGCCTCACCCTGCGCGCTCGCCTCCCGGGAGGCCCCTGCCCGAAAGGAGCAGCGGTGTCCCTCTCCGTGTCCCCCTCCGAAGCGTCCGGACCCCCGTCCGCGACGTCCCTCGCCCACCCCGACGACCGGCTGTCGCTGACGCCGACCGGATCCGTCGGGACGCCCGAGCAGCTGCTCGCGCCGCCCCGCCCCCCGCGCCTGAACCGGTCGCGTCGTCGCGAGATCGTCGCCGTCCTGGAACCCACCTGGGCCGACGGCGACGACGCCACCGCCTCGGTGCGCGCGCCGGCCGAGCTCGTGGCCGACGCGGCCCGTCGCCTCACCGTCTTCCTCAGCCCCGGCGAGCTCGTCGTGCCGATGCCCGACGGCCGCCTGGCGCTGCGGCTGCGGCACGAGGACCGCGCCGCGCGGCCCGTGCGGCTGCAGCAGATGGCGTACCACGCGCTCGAGGTCCTCGACTCGCTCGGCTTCCGGGCCGGGGTCGTCGACCTCGGCGTCGGGTGGGCCCCGGTCGGTCGCCAGCGCGACCCCGAGGCCGCCCTGCGCCAGGCCGCGCAGGCCGCCGAGGAGTCCGTGCGGCAGCGCGACCTGCAGCCGCGGCTGACCGCGGACGCCGCGCGACGGCGTACGCCCTCCATCTCGCGCTGGTCCGCCAGCCGCCAGGTCCTGCTGGCCACCGTCGGCAGCATCGCGCTGCCCTTCCTCGGTCTCGTCGCGCTGCACTCCGTCGGCCTCGACGTCGCCGACGGCCTCTACTGGGTGCTCGTCGCGGCGCTGCTCATGACCGCCGGCGGGATCTGGGCGGAGGCCAGCGCGGCGTTCCGGCCGATCACGCCCCCGGCCACGGACCGGCCGGCGCCACGGGCCTCCGCGGTGATCGCGGCCTACCTGCCGAACGAGGCCGACACGGTCCTGGAGACCCTCGAGGTCTTCCGCTCCCACGCGTACTCCGGCGGGCTGCAGGTCGTGCTCGCCTACAACACCCCGACCCCGATGGCGGTCGAGGCGGAGCTCGCGGCGCTCGCCGAGGGCGACCCCGACCTCGTCGTGCTCAAGGTGCCGGACAGCACCTCCAAGGCCCAGAACGTCAACGCCGCGCTGCGGGTCGCCGACGGCGAGTTCGTCGGGATCTTCGACGCCGACCACCACCCGGCGCCCGGCTCGTTCGACCGCGCCTGGCGCTGGCTGGCCGACGACGCCGACGTCGTGCAGGGCCACTGCGTGATCCGCAACGGCGAGGAGAACCGCCTCACCCGGCTCGTCGCCGTCGAGTTCGAGCAGATCTACGCCGTCGCCCACCCCGGCCGCGCCCGCGTGCACGGCTTCGGGATCTTCGGCGGGTCGAACGGCTACTGGCGCGCCAGCGCCCTGGAGCGGATCCGGCTGCGCGGCTCGTTCCTGACCGAGGACATCGAGGCCTCCATGCGCGTCCTGGCCGCCGGCGGTCGGATCGTCAACGACCCCGGGCTCGTCAGCCGCGAGCTGGCCCCGACCACCCTGGGCGCGCTGTGGAAGCAGCGGATGCGCTGGGCCCAGGGCTGGTTCCAGGTCTCCTGCCGCCACCTCTCGGCGCTGCTGCGCGCGCCCGACCTGACGCTGCGGCAGAAGGCAGGCGCGACCTACCTGCTGGCCTGGCGCGAGGTGTACCCGTGGATCGCGCTGATGAGCTGGCCCCTGCTCGGCTTCCTGGTCTGGCGCGACGGCGGGCTCGACCTCACGTCGCCGCTGTTCGGCCTGGTCACGCTGTACGTCCTCGCCTCCGGTCCGCTGCAGACCGCGGCGGCCTACCGCCTCGCGGCCCCCGAGGTGCGCCGCCACCCGCGCTGGTTCCTCAGCGCGCTGGTGCTCAACCTCGTCTTCTACACCGAGCTGAAGAACCTCGTGAACCGCGTCGCGCACCTCAAGCAGCTGCGCGGCGAGCACCAGTGGGTCGTCACGCCCCGCACGGCCCCGACCGGCGGGAAGGAGGCGGTCGCGTGAGCACCCCGACCACCACCGCTCCCCGCCAGGGGACCACCGCGCCCGGCGCCGTGCGCTACCCGCTCGGGTGGCTGCGGGCCCTGGCGGCGCTCAGCGTCGTGACCTTCCACGCGTACCAGTGGAACCGCACCGGCCCCGAGGGCACCTGGCCCCTCGGGGGCGGGCTGCACCAGCTGATGACGGGCACCGACCTGTTCGTCGACCTGTTCTTCGTGCTCTCCGGGTTCGTCCTGTGGGTGCCGGTGGCGCGCGCCGTGCTCGACGGCGCCGACGGGCGGCCCGGCTGGGTGGTCCTGGTGCGCCGGCTGGCGCGGCTGCTGCCGCTCTACGTGACCGTGGTGCTGGTCGTCTGGGCGGCCACCAACCCGTCGCTGCCCGGCCACTGGCAGGACCTGGTCCTCCACCTGACCTTCACGCACGTCTACTCCGACACCTACATCTTCTGGACCAACGGCCCCGCGTGGTCGCTGGCGGTCGAGTTCCACTTCTACGTGCTCGTCGCCCTCGCGATCCCCGTGGTGCGCCGCCTCGCCCGCCGGGCCCACGAACGGGGCCAGCGGCTGCTGCTCACCTCCGCCCTGCCGGCGCTGCTGGTCGCGGTGGGCGTCGGCTACACGTGGTGGGTCACCCAGGTGCTGCACCCGGACCCGACCGACTGGTCCGTGCTGTTCTCGCCGGTCGGCAAGGCCGCCGACTTCGGCGTCGGGATGCTGCTGGCGGTCGCGGCCGCCGCCGGGGTACGCCTGCGCGCCGGCGCCCGCGGCCTCCTCGCGGTGGCCGGCGTGGCAGCGCTCGTGCTGCTCGCCGCGTCGCGACCGCACGACGTCGACGGGCTGTGGTGGCACCCCGCGTACGCCCTGGCGATCACCGCGGCGCTGGCCGCGATCGTGCTCCACGACGGCCCGTGGCCGACGTGGATGAGCTGGGGCCCGCTCGCGTGGCTGGGCGGCCTCGGCTACGGGATCTACCTCATCCACGAGCCGGTGATGCGCCTGCTCGGCTGGCTCGGGCTGCTGCCCGAGCCGGCGGCGGGCCTGGTGTTCGTCGTCACGGCAGCCGTCGTCGCGGTGCCCACCGTGGCGCTGGCCTGGCTGAGCTCGCGCACGGTGGAGGCGGCCGGTGCGGACCTGCTCGCCTTGATCGAGGCGGACGGACGCCGACGGGACTACTACGCCCACCTGGGCCGGGAGGTCTAGA
Source organism: Nocardioides imazamoxiresistens (assembly GCF_032378595.1). Classification (NCBI taxonomy): domain Bacteria; kingdom Bacillati; phylum Actinomycetota; class Actinomycetes; order Propionibacteriales; family Nocardioidaceae; genus Nocardioides; species Nocardioides imazamoxiresistens. The sequence goes on along the minus strand of NZ_JAVYII010000003.1, from coordinate 399,550 downwards.
CCGGGCCCTCCCGTTTCTCAAGGAAGCCGCAACTTCTCCGGCACTTCTCCGTTGCACTGTCAGCGGGGGTGCTGAGCCACGACGACGTGGCCCGGGGGGAGCCGGGCGCCCCGACGACGAGGGGCCCCGGCCCCGCCGAGACGAGGGACGAGGGACCGCGGTGAGCATCGACACCGACACGCGGCGGGCCGACGAGGGCGGCCCCGGCAGGCAGGCGTACGCGGAGGCGCGGCTGCGCCAGCACCTGGCGGTGCTGGTCGGCGAGGAGGCCCCCGAGCCGCGGCCCGACCACGCGCCCCGCTGGCTCGACCACGTCCCCGGCATCCCCTGGCGACGCGCCGGCATGGACCTGGTCGCGGTGATCGAGCCGGTGTGGATCACCCCCGGCACGTCGTCGGCGCGGCTGCACGCCGCGCGCAGCGTGCTGGAGCAGGTGCGCGAGCGGCTCGAGGTGCACCTGCTCGACGGCGAGAGCGTCGAGGCCACCGACGACGGCCTGCTCGTGCTGCGCCTGCACCACACCGGGCACGGCGCGCGACCGGTGCGGGTGCAGGACATGGCGTACCACACCCAGGCCGCGCTCGCCCGGCTCGGAACGGTCGAGCGGCTGGAGCTGGGCGTCGGCTGGGCGCCGATCACCAGCCGCACCGACGCCGAGCGGGCCCGCCGGATGGCCGCCGACGGCGCGGCCCACTCGGTGCGGGAGCGCGACTTCCAGCCCGTGCGCCGCCACCCCGACGCCCGCGAGGCCGTGATCTCGCGCGGCACCTTCGTCGCGCAGATCCTCATCGCCTCGGTCGGCGCCTTCGTGGTGCCGCTGGCGCTGCTGTTCCTGGCGTACGGGCTCGGGCTCGACATCTCCGGGGTCGTCTACTGGGTCGTGGTCGGCGCGCTGACGATCACCGCGACCGCGATCTGGGCGGAGTGCTTCGCCTCCCTCGACCCGACTCCCCCACCGCCGCTGCCCGAGGGACCCGAGGGCGAGCCGCCGCCGGCGACCGCGATCATCGCGGCGTACCTGCCCAACGAGGCCGAGACCATCCTCGACACGATCGACTCGTTCCTGGAGCAGGAGTACGCCGGCCGCCTGCAGGTGATCGTCGCCTACAACACGCCCACCGACCTGCCGGTCGAGCGCGAGCTCGCGGTCCTCGCCGCCCAGCACCCGAACCTCGTCGCGCTGCGGGTCGACGACAGCACCTCGAAGGCCCAGAACGTCAACGCGGCCCTGCGGATCGCGACCGGCCACTTCGTCGGCATCTTCGACGCCGACCACCACCCGATGCCCGGCGCGTTCGCGCGCGCCTGGCACTGGATCGCCGACGGCGTCGACGTCGTGCAGGGCCACTGCGTCATCCGTGACGCCGACACCCTGCTGTCGCAGCTGGTCGCGGTCGAGTTCGAGCAGCTGTACGCCGTGGCGCACCCCGGCCGCACGATCCTGCACACGTTCGGGATCTTCGGCGGCTCGAACGGCTACTGGCGCCGCGACACCCTCGAGAAGCTGCGGCTGCGCGGCTCCTACCTGACCGAGGACATCGAGTCGTCGATGCGGCTGCTGCTCGACGACGGCCGGATCGTCAACGACCCGGGTCTGGTCAGCCGCGAGCTGGCGCCCGCGACCGTCACGGGGTGGTGGCGCCAGCGGCTGCGCTGGGCGCAGGGCTGGTTCCAGGTCTCCCTGCGACACCTGTGGCCGCTGATGGTGAAGAAGGGCATGGGCTTCCGGCGCCGGCTCGGCGTCGCGTTCCTGCTGGCCTGGCGCGAGCTCTACCCCTGGCTGGTGCAGCTGGTCTGGCCGCTGATGGTGTTCCTCGCCTGGCGCGACCAGGGCCTCGACCTGCTCTCGCCGATCTTCGCCTTCCTGACGCTCTACATCGTCAGCTCCGGAGCCGTGCAGACCCTGGTGGCCTGGCGCGTGGCCGTGCCGGAGATCCGCCGTCAGCGCACGTGGTTCGTGCGGTACGCCATCGCGAACGTCTTCTTCTACACCGGGGCGAAGAACCTGGTGAACCGCGTCGCCCACCTCAAGCAGGTGCGCGGCGAGCGGCAGTGGGTCGTGACCGCCCGGTCGGCCAGCGCCCCCGTCCACGTGGCGACCGACCTCGACACCGGAGCGACCCGATGAGCGACCAGACCACCACGACGACGGGCCCCGCCCGGCCCAGCAGCGCCGTCACCGGCGTCACCGGCACCTTCGACAAGGCCGACGCGTCCGCCGGCATCGGCAAGACCCGCGGCACCAGCGGCGGCGGGCGGGCCATGTACCCGCTCGGCTGGCTGCGGGGCGTCGCGGCGCTCATGGTGGTCGTGGTCCACGCGTACATGTGGAACCGCACCGGGCCCTTCAAGACCTGGCCCTACGACGGCATCCCCCACCAGCTGATGTACGGCGTCGACATGTTCGTCGACATGTTCTTCGTGCTGTCCGGGTTCGTGATGTGGCTGCCGCTGGCGGCCGCTGCGCTCAGCGGGCGGCAGGGCCGCTCGGGTGCGCTGACCCTGGCCAAGCGGCTCGCGCGGATCCTGCCGCTCTACTTCCTGCTCACGATCATCGTGTGGGCCTGGAGCAACCCGGAGCTGCCCGGGCACTGGCAGGACCTGCTGCTGCACCTGACGTTCACGCACGTCTACTCGGACACCTACATCTTCTGGACCAACGGTCCGGCCTGGACGCTGGCGGTGGAGTTCCACTTCTACGTCCTGATCGCCCTGCTGACCCCGTTCCTGCACCGCGCCGCGGTGCGCGCGACGACCCGCGACGAGCGCCTGGCGCTCGCCCTGGGCGTGCCGGTGCTGCTGATCGTCGTCGGCATCACCTACATCGCCTACGTCACCCAGGTCGCCCGCCCCGACTGGACCAACTGGTCGATGATCTTCTCGCCGATCGGCAAGGCCGCGGACTTCGGCATCGGGATGGTGCTCGCGGTCTGCACCGTCGCCGGCATCCGGCTCTCGCGGCCGGCCCGCGCCGCCTGCGCGATCGTCGGCGTCGCCGCCGTGCTGGCGCTCGTGCTGGAGCGGCCGATCGACACGCTGGAGCAGGAGTGGTGGCACCCCGCGTACGCCCTCGCGGTCGCCGTCTTCATGGCCTCGATCGTGCTCCACGACGGCCCGTGGCCGCGCGCCCTGTCGTGGGGGCCGCTGGCCTGGCTCGGCGGCCTCGGCTACGGCATCTACCTGATCCACGAGCCCGTGATGCGGTGGGTGGCCAGCATGGGGATCCTCGGCGACCCGCGCCCCGGGCACTGGTTCTGGATCACCTCGATCCTCGTGGCGATCCCGACGATCTTCCTCGCCTGGGTCAGCTCCCGGACCGTCGAGCTCATCGGCGTGCAGATGCTCGCGACCGTCGACAAGCGCGGCAAGGCCCGCAACTACTACCCGCACCTGCCCGACGAGGCCCCGCAGCGGCGCTCGCGGCGCGAGGGTGACCGGTCGGGGCGGCCGGAGCGGCCCGGCGACGCCGATGCGGCGGACGCCGGCGATGCGGAGCAGGCTCCGAGCGAGACGCGACGGCTGCGCCCCGTCGCCGCCCGCGAGTCGGCTGCCTGAGGCTGGGTCGGGGGCGCGAGCGGGCGGCGGCGGCGACCGGAAGAAAACGCGGACCCGCCCCGAGAAAACGCGGACCGGGGCACCGCCCGAGCGGGTCCGCGTCCGCGTTTTCTCCGCCCCCGTCCGCGTTTTCTCGTCCCGTGCCGGGTGCCGCGCGGCGGGCGCACCTCGGAGCGGAGCTGGGCCGGCGCTTCGGCGCAGCGGATGGATCGCGTCGGTCGACGTCCGAAGAAAACGCGGACCCGCCTCGGGAGAACGCGGACCGGGGCACGGCCCGAGCGGGTCCGCGTCCGCGTTTTCTCTGCACCAGTCCGCGTATTCTCCTCCGAGCCGCAGGCGGCCCGCCACGAGGCCGGACCGGGTCCGAACCCGCGGCGCGCTCAGGAGTCGACGGCGAGGGCGAGGGGCAGCACGTCCTCGACGCCGGCCTCGCGCAGTGCGGCGGCGGCGACGGTGAGCGTCCAGCCCGTCCCGACGCGGTCGTCGACGAGGAGCACGCGGCGCGGGGGCGAGGACGGGTCGTCGAGCACGAGCTGGCCCCGGCGGCGCACGGCGGCGACGCGCTGGGCCGAGTTCGCCGAGCCGGCGCCGGGCGGGACGGACGGGTCGGCGACGCTCCAGGCGCCGACGACGTCGACGCCGAGGAACCGGGACAGGCCGGAGGCGAGGTCCTGCACGAGCTCGGGGCGGGTGGTCGACTCGACCAGCACGATCCCGTCGACGCCCGGTCGCCACTCGCCGAGCACGTCGACGACGGCGCGCACGAGCGGGATCGGCACGGCGCCGTCGTAGGGCCCCTCGGGACCGTTGCGGAACAGCTCGCGCAGCGCCTGCCCGTGCCCGAGGTCGGTCAGCCGGGCCACCGCCCGCCCCTCGCCGGCCGGCGAACCGATCCGGCCCTTGAGCCCGATCCCGAGCCGGTCGAGCCCGCTCGGCCACATCTTGCGCGGCTCGACCACGACGCCGGGCCGGTCGAGCCGCTCCCGGGCCTGGGCCACCGACGCCTCGTCGACGTCGGTCGAGACGCGCAGGCCGCCGCAGTTGTCGCAGCGTCCGCAGTCGCCCTCGGGGCCGGCGACGACCGGGTCGTCGAGCTGCGTGCGCAGGAACCGCATCCGGCACTCGTCGGTCTCCAGGTAGGCGAGCATCGCCGCCTGCTCGCGCTCGCGGGCCTCAGCCACCCGGGCGTACCGCTCCGCGTCGTAGGACCACTCGCGGCCCGTCGCCTCCCAGCCGCCCTTGACCCGGCGCACCGCGCCGTCGACGTCGAGCACCTTGAGCATCGTCTCCAGCCGGTTGCGGCCGAGCTCGACATCGGTCTCGAGGGTGGCGGTGGACAGCGGCCGCCCCGCCTCGGCGAGCACGTCGATGGTCTGGCGCACCAGTCGCTCGGGCGGGAAGGCGAGGGAGGAGAAGTACGCCCAGATGTCCCGGTCCTCCCGACCCGGCAGGAGCACCACGTCGGCGCGGTCGGCGCCACGGCCGGCGCGGCCGACCTGCTGGTAGTAGCTGACCGGCGAGCTCGGCGCCCCGAGGTTCACCACGAAGCCGAGGGTCGCGTCGAAGCCCATGCCCAGCGCGCTCGTCGCGACGAGGGCCTTGACCTCGCCCGCCACCAGGGAGGCCTCGAGCGCCTGGCGCTCGGTGGGGTCGGTCTGGCCGGAGTACGCCGCCACCGCGTGCCCGTGGTCGCGCAGGTGCTGCGCCACCTCCTGGGTCGCCGCGACGGTCAGGCAGTAGACGATGCCCGACCCGTGCAGCTCGCCGAGGTGCTCGGCCAGCCACGCCAGCCGCTGCTCGTTGGTGCGCAGGCGCACCACGCCCAGGTGCAGCGACTCCCGGTCGAGGGAGCCGCGGCGCACCAGCACCTGCTCGCCGTCGACGCCGAGCTGCTCGGCGACGTCGTGGGTCACCCGCTCGTTGGCCGTGGCTGTCGTCGCCAGCACCGGCACCCCGCGCGGCAGCTCGGTCAGCAGCGTGCGGATGCGCCGGTAGTCCGGGCGGAAGTCGTGGCCCCAGTCGGAGATGCAGTGCGCCTCGTCGACCACCAGCAGGCCGGTGGTCGCCGAGAGCCGCGGCAGCACCTCGTCGCGGAAGCCGGGGTTGTTGAGCCGCTCGGGCGAGACGAGCAGCACGTCGATCTCCCCGGCGCCGACCGCCGCGTGGATCTCCTCCCACTGCTCGAGGTTGGTCGAGTTGATCGTCGCCGCGCGGATCCCGGCGCGGGCCGCCGCCTCGATCTGGTTGCGCATCAGCGCCAGCAGCGGCGAGACGATCACCGTCGGGCCGGCGCCCCGGGCGCGCAGCAGGGCGGTCGCCACGAAGTACACCGCCGACTTGCCCCAGCCCGTGCGCTGCACGACCAGCGCGCGCCGCCGGTCGAGGGCCAGGGCCGCGATCGCGTCCCACTGGTCGTCGTGGAGCCGCGCGTCGTCGCGCCCGACGATCGCGCGCAGGTGCTCCTCGGCCTCCGCGCGCACGGCGTCGCGGTCGGCGCCCCCGGTCGCAGGGGCGGGGGGCGTCTCGTCGGTCGCGGCGCTCATGGGTCCTTCCTAGCAGCGGGGGCCGACAACGGCGACGCGGCGATCCACTACAGGTCGTCGTAGAGTGGGCGGGTCATGCGTGCGACGGCCCCCGCTCCCCTCCGCACGCGCCGGGCGCTCAGCACCGGCGCGGTGTGCGGCCTCGGCGCGGTCGTCGCCCACCACGTCGCCGGCGGCTCGACGCCCCCGCTGTGGCTGGTCGTGCTGGCCACCGCCGTCGGCGCCCTCGTCGCGCTGCCGCTGTGCCGCCGCCGTCTCGACGGGTTCGGCGCGGGCGCCGTGGCCCTGCTCGCGCAGGGCACGTTCCACCTCGGCTTCATGGTCCACGACCCGCTCGTCGACCACGGCGGCACGGCGATGCTGCTGGGCCACCTCGTCGCGGGTGCGGTCACCATCGGCGTCGCGCTCGGTGTGGAGCGCGCCTGGTGGGCGCTGGTCGACAGCGCGCTGGAGCGGCTCCTGCCGCCGCAGGTGCAGGCGTACGCCCCCCGCTCGCGGCGCGCACCCCTCGCCGTCACGACCCGGCGCCCCGCCGGCGGCGTGGACGTCGTCGTGCGCGCCCCACGTGGCCCACCCGGCGGACGGATGCCCCTCCCCGTCCTCCCCTGAGCGCGCCGGCCCGGCGTCGTTCGGGCCACCGCGCGCGGCCGCGCGCCCTCCTCCAGGAGACCCCATGCACCTGCCCACCGCCCACACCGTGCTCGCCGTGCGCTCCGCGCTCGTCGTCGGCGTGCTCGGCCTCTCGACCGTCCTCGCCGCCTGCGGCTCGTCGTCCGAGGACGACAGCACCCCCGCGGCCTCCGACTCCGCCTCCGCCGAGGCCGCCGACGCCTCCCTGACCCTCGTCGACCCGTGGATCAAGGCCACCGCCGAGGGCGAGGACATGACCGCCGCGTTCGGCACGATCGTCAACGACACCGACGCCGACATCACGGTGGTCGGCGCCTCGACCGAGGCCGCCGGTGTCGTCGAGCTGCACGAGGTCGTCTCCGACGGCTCCGGCGGGATGCTCATGCAGCCCAAGGAGGGTGGTTTCGTGGTGCCCGCCGGCGGCAGCCACGACCTGGTCGCCGGCGGCGACCACATCATGCTGATGGAGCTGTCGTCCGCGCTCGTCTCGGGCGACGAGGTCGCCGTGAGCCTCGAGCTCGAGGACGGCTCGACCGTCGACTTCACCGCGCTGGTCAAGCCGTTCACGGGCGCGGACGAGGAGTACGCCGGGGGCGGTCACGGCGGCGACGAGTCGTCCGAGGACCACTCCGACCACGAGGGCCACGAGGGCCACGGCGACCACTCGGGCCACGAGGAGCACTCGGACCAGTGACCGGGATGCACCGACGTCACCTCCTGGCCGGGGGCGCCGCCGCGATCGGCGGCACCGCGGTCGGGTGGGGCACGCGCGGGCTCCGCTCCGAAGAGACCTCCCCGGCCGCTGTGGCGGCCGGGGAGGCCGTCACCGGCGGCGAGACCGAGCCGTTCCACGGCGTGCACCAGGCCGGCGTCGTGACGCCGCCGCAGGCGCACACCAGCCTGCTCGGGCTCGACCTGGTCGACGGCGCCGGCACGGAGGACCTGACGCGCATGATGCGGCTGCTCAGCGACGACGCCGCGCGCCTGACCAGCGGCACGGGCGCCCTCGCCGACACCGAGCCCGAGCTGGCCGTCAGCCCCGCCCGCCTCACCGTCACCTTCGGGTTCGGGCCACGGGTGCTGCGGATGCTGCGCCCCGCCTTCGACCCCGGCCTGCAGGAGCTGCCCGCGTTCTCGCTCGACCGGCTCGACCCCGCCTGGGGCCAGACGGACGTGCTGGTCCAGGTCTGTGCCGAGGACCCGGTCACGGTGGCCCACGCCCGCCGGATGCTGCTCAAGGACGCCTCCCCGTTCGCCACGACGCGGTGGGTCCAGGAGGGCTTCCGCCGCGCCCGGGGCACCGAGCGGGCCGGCACCACGATGCGCAACCTGATGGGCCAGGTCGACGGGACCGTCAACCTGCCCGTCGAGGACCACGCCCGCCTGCTGTGGAGCGAGGGCGCGGCCGCCGCGTTCGACGGGGGCACCTTCCTGGTGCTGCGCCGCATCGAGATGGACATGGTCGACTGGGACCGCACCGACCGGGTGGCCCGCGAGTTCACCGTCGGGCGCCGGCTCTCCGACGGAGCCCCGCTGACCGGCGACGCCGAGTTCGACGAGCCGGACTTCGAGGCCACCGACGCCGTCGGGTTCCCGGTCATCGACCCCGCCAGCCACGTCGCGCGCTCGCGCAGCGAGAACACCGACGAGCGGTTCCTGCGCCGGGCGTACAACTACGCCATGCCGACCGGCGAGTCCGGCCTGCTGTTCGTGGCGTACGCCGCGGACGTCGAGCGCCAGTTCGTGCCCGTGCAGCAGCGGCTCGACGAGCTCGACCTGCTCAACGAGTGGGTGACCACCATCGGCTCGGCGGTGTACGCCGTGCCCCCGGGGTGCGTGGAGGGCGACTTCGTGGGCCGCGAGATGCTGAACCTGCCCCCACCGACCGCGGCCGAGCAGGCCGGGGCCGGGAACCGAACCGGAGGACGCGCATGACCCGCCCGACGACCCGCGGCACCGCCCGTGGGCTGGCCGCCCTGGCCCTCGCCCTGCTCCCGGCGCTCGCCGGCGTGCTGGCGCTGGGCGGGGCGTTCGCCCCGGCGCAGGCGCACGCGACGCTCAGCTCGTCCGACCCCGCGGCGGACTCGTCCGTGGCCCAGCTGCCCGAGGAGGTCAGCCTGACGTTCAACCAGGAGATGCGGGGTCCGGCGTACGTGCTCGTCACCGGCCCCGACGGGGAGGCCGCCGACGGCGACCCGACCATCGACGGCACGACGGTCACCCAGGCCGTGACGCCCGGCGCGGCCGGGACGTACACGATCGCCTACCGCGTCGTCTCCGCCGACGGCCACCCGGTCAGCGGGGAGATCCCGTTCGAGATCACGGAGGGCACCGGCTCCGCCGGGGGCTCCGAGGGCTCCGGGGCCGCGGACGGCGCCACGGACGACGGTGCCGGCGACCCGCAGGTCGACGGCGAGACCATCGAGTCGGGTGCCGCCGACGAGGCGGCCGGCGGCGAGCAGGGCTGGTGGTCGCGCCACGGCGACCACGTGCTCATCTTCGGCGGGCTGTTCGTCGTGGCCGGCGGCCTGCTCTACGGCGCCCTGCGGAGGAACCCGGCGTGACCACGACCCCCACCTCCCCCGGGCCCACCTCCGGCCCCACTTCCGGCACCGCCGAGGACGCCGGCCGTCCCGACCGGCGCCCCGCGCTGGCGGGCTCCCAGGTCGCGGCCGTGCTGGCCGCCGTGCTGCTGGTGGGCCTCGCGGCCAGCTGGCTGATGCTGGTGCTCGGCGGGGGCGCCGACGGCACCGCGCCGGAGGCGCTGCAGGAGGCGGGGGTCGACCCGGGGTCCACCACGCTGTGGGCCATCCCGGTGCTCGGGTTCGTCGCCGACGCGGCCGCGGTGGTCGTCGTCGGCTGCCTGCTGGTGCCGCTGCTCATCGTCAAGCGCCTGGGCGACGACCTGGGCGGCGTGAGCCGCCGCGCGACCCGCACGGCCACGTGGGCCGCGCTCGTCTGGGCCGTCTCCGTGCTGGTCAGCGCGGTGTTCGAGACCTCCGACGCGTGGGCCATCCCGGTCCTCGACCTGCCCTACGACACCCTGCGCCAGCAGCTCTTCGAGAGCGGCCAGGGCCAGGCGTCGATCGTGCAGGTCGTCCTGGTGCTCCTCGTCGCGACCGTGACGCGCTGGGTCGCCACCGCGCGGGAGGCCGCGTGGCTGCTCGGCGTCACGATGGTCGCGCTGGTGCCGCCGGTGCTGGTGGGCCACTCCGCCAGCTCGGGCTCCCACGACCTCGCGATCGTCAGCATGGTCGTCCACGTGCTGCCCGCCGTGCTGTGGGTCGGCGGCGTGCTGGCGCTGTGGTGGCGCCTGCTCGACGCGCCGCGCTCGCGGGCCCGCGCCGTGCGCCGCTTCTCGGCGATCGCGACGTGGTGCTTCGCCGCGACCGCGCTGTCGGGCGTCATCAACGCCTGGGTCCGCGCCGGTGGCCTCGACGGCCTGCTGACCAGCGCGTACGGGCGCGGCACCATCGTCAAGGCCGTCACCCTCGTCGTGCTCGGCGTGCTGGCCTGGCAGCTGCGCCGGCGCCTCGCCGCGGGCCTCGACGACGGGACCGGCGAGCAGACGGACGCGGCGGCGAAGCTGCCCGTGCGTACCTTCCTGCTCCTCACCGGCGCCGAGCTGCTGTGGATGAGCGTGGCGATCGGCCTGGGCGTCGCGCTCTCGCGCACGCCGCCGCCGGTCGGGGAGCCCTACGCCAGCGGCGCCGAGGAGCTGCTCGGCGGCCCGATGCCGCCCGCGCCCTCGTTCGAGAACCTGCTGCTCGGCGTCAACGCGTCGGGCGTGGGCCTGCTGGTGGTGATCGGCGGGCTGAGTGCGTACGCCGTGGGCCTGCGGACCCTGCACCGTCGCGGCGACCGGTGGCCGGTGCTGCGCACGGTCTCGTTCGTCGCCGGCATCGCGATCATCGGCTACACGACGCTGGGCGGGCTGGGCGTGTACTCCCACGTCATGTTCAGCGCGCACATGGTCAGCCACATGCTGCTGTCGATGGTCGCGCCGATCCTGCTCGTCGCCGGCGGGCCCGTGAACCTCGCGCTCAACGCCCTGCCGGGCAGCGACGTGCGCGGCGGCCAGGGCCCGCGCCAGATCCTCGCCGCCGCTCTGCAGAGCCGGCCGGCCGCCGTGCTCTCGCACCCGGTGGTCGCGGCCGTGCTGTTCGTCGGCAGCCTCTACGGCGTCTACTTCACCGGCGCGTTCGGGTGGCTGATGGAGAACCACCTCGGGCACGCGTGGATGGAGATCCACTTCCTGATCACCGGCTACCTGTTCTACGAGTCGCTCGTGGGCATCGCGCCCGTGCCGCACCGGCTCTCGCACCTCGCGCGGCTGGGGCTGCTGCTGCTCGTCGCGCCGTTCCACGCGTTCTTCTCGATCGCGCTGATGTCGAGCACGCAGCCGGTGGGCGAGTCGTTCTACGCCCAGCTCGACCGCCCGTTCGCGCAGGACCTGGCGGCCGACCAGTACCTCGGCGGCTCCCTGTCGTGGGCCGTCGGCGAGATCCCGATCCTCATGGTCGCGCTGCTCCTGCTCGGTCAGTGGTTCCGCTACGACCGCGCCGAGTCGCGCCGTCACGACCGCCGCGAGGACGCCAGCGACGACGCCGAGCTGCGGGCGTACAACGACCGCCTCGCCGCCATGACCCGCGCAGACCACGAGGCCGACCGCTGAGGCGGTGAGCCTCGTGCGGTCGGCCTCGGGATCGCCTCTGCCGTCTCGGACGTGCGTCAGAGGCGCGCGCCCTCGCGGGTCAGGTTCTCGACGACCTCGTCGGCCACCTTCGTGAAGAGCAGCTTGGCCGCCGGGTCGGCGATCTTCTTGATGCCCTTGAACGTGATGGTGGCGTGGTAGGTCAGCTCGGTGCGCCCGCCGCCGAGGTCCCGCAGGTGCAGGTCGTCCTCGGCGGTCGCCGACTCGTTCTCCCCACGCAGGACGACGTGGTCGTCCGCGAGGGTGACGAGCTCGTAGACCAGGTCGGTCTCGATGCCGGCCAGCTTGGACGTGTTGTCCCACTGGGCGCCGACCTGGACGGGCTGCCCGGGCGTGCGCGGCGTGCACCGCACGGTGCCCGGGTCCCACTGCTCGGCGTTGGAGAAGTCGGCGAGGTACGCCCGCAGCGCGTCGCGCGAGGCGTCGACCTCGAAGGTCCGGGTGATCTCCATCCCGGTCAGCCCTCGACGCGCGCGGCGTCGGAGGCAGCGGCCTCCGAGGAGGCGCCGCCGGTCGAGAGCCGGCCGCCGATGTCCTCGAGGTGCGCGCGCACGAACCACTGGAACTTCTCGAGCTCGGCCGTCTGGCCGATGATGAGGTCCTCGGTGACCGGGTCGAGCTCGCCGGCGAGCTCGATGGCCTTGCGGTTGTCCTCCACCACGCCGTTGTAGACGAGGTCGAGGGCGCCGAGGTGGGCGATCGCGGTGTCGCGACCGATGGAGTAGTCCTCCCACGTGCGGTCGGCGATCACGGAGCCGGGCGTGCCCTTGGGCGAGCCGCCGAGCGTCGCGATGCGCTCCGCCACGTCGTCGGCGTAGCCGCGGACGAGCTCGACCTGCGGGTCGATCATCTCGTGCACCGCGATGAAGTGCGGGCCCACGACGTTCCAGTGCACGTGCTTGAGCGTCAGGTGCAGGTCGTTGTAGGCCGACAGGCGACCCTGCAGCGAGCCGATGAGCTCGTTGACCTGGTCGGTCGAGAGGCCGGGGACGGTGTACTTCACGGTCATGCGGGGTTCCTCCTCGCTCGCGCCGTCGGCGGTGGCCGGCGGGCTGGGGGCCTTGGGACTACCACCGTGCCAGGCGACCCCAAGAACTCAACAAGGACCTCTACGTTGTGTTGAATTCTTGGGTACGCCCGCACGTCAGGGCGCCGGTACCCACGCGGCGGTCGTTCAGGTCGCCTCGTCGATGGGGACGTCCTGTTCCACCCCGCCGCAGGCGTGGACGAGGGCGACGGCGAGGAGCACGGCGAAGGCGTGACCCGCTAAGACCTGCAGCACGACGACGACGGCGTTGCCGAGCGCGTCCTCCGGCACCGGCGCGTTGCCGCCCAGGAGCCGCCGGGCGAGCACGAGGAAGACGATCCACCCCTGCAGCGCGGCGGTCAGGGCCGTCGCACCGACCGCGGCCGGCACCCAGACGTCCGCTCCCCGCCTCGCCACGGCGCACGCGACCTGCGCCGCGAACGCCACGATGCCCCACGAGGCGACGAACATGGCGAAGCCGACGCCGGGTCGCACGCCGGCGAAGAACGGGTCGGCCTCCACCCCGTCGGTCAGAGCCGCCTCGGCGATGAAGGCGTACGCGACCACCGCCATCACCACGCCGTGCAGGAGCAGCACCGCGAGGAGCCGGGCCCACGGCCGGCGCGGGGTGCGGGTCAGTCGCAGCGTCATGGCACGAGCCTCGCGCCAGTTCGGGGCCGCCCGCCCGAGTCCGCGTACTCAGATCCGTCCCGACCCCCCGAGGGCTTGCACCTCCCGTAGCGTCATGTGGTCCGGTGGAGCCACGACCGCCCCACCGAGGAAGGCCCGACCATGCACTTGTCCTCCATCCCGCGCCACGTCCGGATCGGCGACGCGGCGACGTTCGTCGGGACCACCCCGCGGGCCATCCGGCACTACCATGAGATCGGCCTGCTGCCCGAGCCCGAGCGCGGCGGCGACGGCAACCGCCTTTACGGCTACGACGACGTGATCCGGCTGCTGTGGATCCGCCGCACGGCCGAGGCCGGGATCGCCCTGGACGACATCGCAGTCGCGTTCAGCGACGCGGGCCCGGCCGACGGCACCGGCGAGCAGCAGGTGGGCGACGTCCTGGACCGGCTGGAGCGCAGCCTGGTCGAGCAGCAGGAGGAGCTGCGCCGCCAGCAGGCCGCCGTGCAGCGGATGCGCGCCCAGGGCAGCCGGGTGGGTCTCCTGTCCGACGTCGTCGCCGACCGTCTCGCGCACCTGCCGGCCGGCTCGTTGCGCACGGCGGACCTGGACAGCCTGCTGGTCACCGAGCGCCTCCTGGGCGCGGGCGTCGCCGCCGTCCAGGCCTCCCGCTTCATCACCCTGACCACCGACCCGGACCTGCGCGAGGAGTCCGACCGCATCGAGGCCGCCGAGGAGGCGCTCGACGACACGGTGGCCGTCGACGACCCGCGCGTCGCGCAGGTCGCGGCCGAGCGGTACGCCTTCGAGGCGAGGTTGCAGACCGTCGTCGAGGAGTCGGGTCTGGGCCGCGAGGACGAGGCGCTGCTCGACTCCTGGATCGCGCAGCGCGAGGCCGACGGCGCCGACACCGATCCCGGCCGGCGGCGGGTCGGCATGCGCGAGGCCCTGACGATGGTGCCCTACGACTTCTCCCCCGCCCGCCTGCGGTGCATGGAGCTGTCCCTCGAGCTCGCCGCCCAGGAGACGCCCGCGGGCTGAGCCCCGACCATCCGGCGTCCGGCCCGCGCCGAACCACCCGCGTGCGCCCCGACGACCGCCTCCGCCTCCGCCTCGGCCAGCTCCTCGCGCCGCTGACCGTGCGCTACGGCGAGGGCCTCCGGTTCGCCGGCAGCGAGCTCCCTCAACCCGAGCGGCTGCGCGTACCCACCCGGCACGGGCGCGTGCCGGTGCACGTGTACGCCTCGCCCGCCGGCCCGACGGGCGCCCGCGGGGCGTACGTGCACCTCCACGGCGGCGCCTTCCTGATGCGGCACGCGCGGATGGACGACTGGTGGTGCCGCTTCGTCGCGGCCCGGGCGGGCGTCACGGTCGTCAACGTCGACTTCGCGGTGGCGCCGCGGGCCGCCTACCCGGTCGCGCAGGAGCAGTGCCACGACGTGGCGGCCTGGGTCGCCGACGGCGGGCTGGCCGACCGGGCCGTCGCGCGCGACCGCGTCGCGGTCGGGGGCTTCAGCTCGGGCGGGGGCCTGGCAGCCTCGGTGTGCCTGCAGGCCCGCGACCGCGGCTCGTTCTCCCCGGCGCTGCAGGTCCTGGGCGTGCCCGCCCTCGACATCGCCGGCGACCCGGACCCCGGGCCGGGGATGATCTCGGCCGACCTGCGGGCGTTCGTGCGGCGGGCGTACTTCCCCGACGAGGCCCGCCGCGCCGAGGCGTACGCCTCACCCCTGCGCGCGGAGTCCGTCGAGGGGCTCGCGCCGGCCGTGGTGCTGACCGCCGAGCGCGACACGCTGCGCCGCGAGGGGGACGCGTACGCCGCCCGCCTCGACGCCGCAGGCCTGCTGCGCTGGCACGACACGACGCCGGGCGTCGACCACTACTTCCTCACCGAGGACCCGACGCGGGCGCGCGCCACGATGGAGCGCACCGCCGGGCTGATCGCGGCCGCGACCGCCTGAGCCGGCCGCGGCGCTGCCGGGTCACCAGATCCGGACGCGACGCTCCGGGTCGACCCACAGTCCGTCGCCCGGCGCGGTGCCGAACGCGGCGTGGAACTCGTCGAGGTTGCGCACGATGTTGGCGCGGAACTCGCTGGGGCTGTGTGGGTCGATGGCCAGGAACTGCCGCTCCTGCTCGAGACGACGCTTCGTGCGCCACACGTGCCCCCACGACAGGAACAGCCGCTGCGAACCGGTCAGTCCGTCCTCGTCCGCCGTGGTCGTCGGACCGCCGTCGGGGTCGAGGCCGAGCGAGATCAGGTACGCCTTGTGCGCGATCGTCAGGCCGCCGAGGTCGCCGATGTTCTCCCCGACGGTCAGCGAGCCGTTGACCGTCTCGCCCGGCAGGTTGCGGGGGCTGAAGCCGTCGTACTGCTCCACCAGCGCGTCCCGCTTGACCTCGAACGCCGCGCGGTCGGCCTCGCTCCACCAGTTCTCGAGGTTGCCGCGACCGTCGTACTGCGAGCCCTGGTCGTCGAACCCGTGACCGATCTCGTGGCCGATCACGGCGCCGATGCCGCCGTAGTTCTCGGCCGGGTCGGCGTCCGGCGAGAAGAACGGCGGGTGAAGGATCGCCGCCGGGAAGCAGATCTCGTTGGTGCCGGGGTTGTAGTACGCGTTCACCGTCTGCGGCAGCATCAGCCACTCGTCGCGGTCGACGGGTCCGCCCAGCTTGCCGAGCTGGCGGTCGGTCTCGAAGGCGGAGGCCGCCGCGACGTTGTCGACCAGGTCGTCGGGCACCGCGACGAGGCCCGAGTAGTCGCGCCACCGGTCGGGGTAGCCGATCTTCGGGACGAACTGGCCGAGCTTCTCCAGCGCCCGCTCCTTCGTCTCCTCGGTCATCCAGTCGAGACCACGGATGGAGCGGCGGTACGCCTCCACCAGGTTCTCGACCAGCGCGTCCATCTTCTCCTTGGCGACCGGCGGGAAGTGCCGCTCGACGTACGCGCGCCCGACGGCCTCACCGACCGCGTTCTCCACGAACGAGATGGCCCGCTTCCAGCGTGCGCGCAGCTCCGGCGTGCCCGACAGCGTGCGGCCGTAGAAGTCGAAGTTGGTCTCGACGAGCTCGTCGGTCAGGTAGGGCGCGAAGGCGCGCAGCACCCGGGAGACCAGCCACGTGCGCCAGCTCTCGACGGGCACGTCGCCCAGCACCTGCGAGAGGTGCGCGAAGTAGGACGGCTGGCGCACCACGACCTCGCCGAGGACGTCCGACGCGTCGAGCGTGGCGCCCGCGAGGTTGCGGGCGTACACCTCCCAGTCGAAGGCGGGGCACAGCTCGACGAGCTCCTCGAGCGTCAGCAGGTTGTAGGTCTTCTGGACGTCACGCGTCTCGGCGCGCTCCCAGTGACCCTCCGCGAGCCGCCGGTCGAGGGCGAGGACGGTGTCGGCCGCCGCCTCCGGGTCGTCCTGGCCGACCAGGCCGAGCAGGCGCACCAGGTACGCCCGGTACTTCTCCACCACCTCCGCGAAGCGCTCCTCGCGGTAGTACGACTCGTCGGGCAGGCCCAGCCCGCCCTGGTAGACCTGGAACAGGTAGCGGTCGGAGTCCTTGGCGTCGGTGCTGACGTAGGAGCCGAAGAAGCCGGTGCCGCCGACGCGCTCGAGCTCGCCGACCAGCGCGGCCAGCTCGCGCAGGTCCCGCAGCCCCGCCACCGCGTGCAGGTAGGGCTCGATCGGCGTGATGCCCCGCTCGGCGATCGTGTCCGTGTCGAGGAACGAGCGGTAGAGCGCCGCGATCCGGCGCTCGTCCTCGCCCAGCGTCGCGGGGTCGGCCGCCGCGTGCTCCTCGACGATGGCCCGCACCTGGACCTGCGCCTCCTCCGCGAGCGCGACGAACGGACCCCAGCTCGACCGGTCGTCCGGGATCGGGGTCGTCGCCAACCACGTGCCGTTCACGTGGCCGAAGAGGTCGTCGGTGGCACGGACGGACAGGTCCATGCCCTCGCGGGCGGCATCGAGCATCGTCACGCGTCCCACCCTGCCACGACCCCCCGACGGTGGCACCGGGCAGGTTGGGCAGGTCCGGCGGGCGACGGCCCGAGTTTTTGCCGCCGCGCCGTCGGGTACGACGCCTGCCGTGACCACCATCGAACCCGCCGGGCCGGGCCAGACCGGTGTACGGCTCGTGGTCGCCGCGGCCGGCGCCGCCCTCGCGCCCGCGGCCGTCGCGATCGGCGTCCCCCTCGGGTTCCCGGGCGGAGCGGTCGTCGTGGCGCTGAGCGCCGGGCTCGTCGCGGTGGCCGGGCTGCACGCGCGTCGGCTCGAGGTGCCGCGGGCCGAGGTCACGGCCGCGACGGGGTACGCCCTCGGCCTCCTGCAGTCCTACCTGCTGACGATGGCGCTCGTGCTCCTGACCGACACGAGCCCGGCACAGGCGGCGCTGCTGACCGCCCTGCCGGCCGTGGCGCTCGCGGCGGTGGAGGCACCGCGCCTGACGCAGGGCACCGCCGGGGCCCCCGACCCCGACCGGCGCACCCAGCTGGGGCGCACGGCGTGCGTGCTGGGCCTCGCCGCCGCGGCGGCCGGCATCGTCATCCCCCTCAGCGCCCCGGCCCAGGAGCGCGCCGATCGGCTCGACGAGCTGGCCACGCAGGTGAGCGCGACCGCGGTGCCCCTGCGGGTTCCCGACCTGCCCGACCACGAGGCGTACGACGTGGCCGTCAGGTCGCAGGAGAGCGGGTCGTACGTCGCGCTGACGTACGAGCACACCACGGAGCAGAACCGGTACGCCCGCGTGGAGCTGCACGGCACCGGTGACCCCTGTCAGCTGCTGGCCGGGTCCAGCAGCGACCGCTGCACACCCGGCCCGGACGGCAGCACGGTGGTGCAGGAGCCGGGCGAGACGGCGATCGCCGTCAGCATCGACTCAGGCGTGGTCGTCGTCTCCGCCGAGGAGCTCGACCTGCAGGAGGCGATCGACGCCGTGGAGACCGCCGAGCGGGTGGAGGGCCGCACCGTGGCCCGCGTCTGCGACCTGCAGGTCGGTGGCGACGGCGCGCCGTTCTGCGAGCAGCCCTAGTCGCGTGCGGCTGCCGCGTACCGCTCGGCGACCGTGCGGAACGCGTCGGCGAGCTCGGGCGGTCCGACGACCTCCATCGCGACCTCGAACCGCCCGAACGAGGCGGCGAGGGCGCCCCACGACCAGGACCCGATCGTGAGCGCGGACCGGTGGTCGTCGACCGGGGTGACGGTCCCGTCGCCGGCGAAGGGGAGCACCTCGCGGGCCGGGAGGTCGAGGACGACGGTGCCGTGGCAGGGCCACGCGTTGGTGTCGGAGCCCTTGAAGCGGGCGGACACGAAGTCCCGCACGTCCCCGCCGGGCACCACGCGCGGGGCGAAGCGCGGCCCGTTCGGCGTTCGCGGACGGACCCGGTCGACGCTGTACAGGCGCCAGTCCTCCCGGTCGAGGTCCCAGCCGAGGAGGTACCACCGACCGTGCGAGGTGACCAGGTGTGCCGGCTCGGTGCGGCGAGCCGGGACGGGGCTCTCGTCGCCGTCGGCGCCGCGTGCGGCGTAGTCGAAGCGCAGCACCTCGCGGGCGCGGATCGCGTCGGCGAGGAGCACGAGCACCTCCAGCGGGACGTCCGTCGCGGACGTGTCCCCGGCGCGGCCGACCGCCGTGACCTCCAGCGCGTCGAGGCGGTGCCGCAACCGGGACGGCATGACCTGCCGGATCGTCCCGAGGGCACGGATCGCCGCCTCGCCGAGCCCGGCACCGATCGCCGGCGCGACCCGCAGCGCGACGGCGATGGCGATGGTCTGGTCGTCGTCGAACAGCAGTGGTGGCAGCTCGCTCCCGGCATCGAGGCGGTATCCGCCGTCGGGACCCATGGTGGCGCGGATGCTGTACCCCATCTCGCGCAGACGCTCCACGTCGCGCCGGACCGTGCGCGGGCTGGTCCCGAGCCGGTCCGCCAGCAGCGGGCCCGGCCAGTCCCGCCGCGTCTGCAGCAACGAGAGCAGGTTGAGCAGACGCGTCGTCGTGGTCATGTCCGGAACCTACGACCGATGTAGGACAGGACCAGACCTACACGAGCGAGAAGGTGGTCCCACCGGGTCGGACGGACCCGGTCATTGTGAAGGAGCAGGCATGACCATCCAGACGACCACCCACCTCAACTTCCGCGGCGACGCCCGCGCAGCGCTGGAGCTCTACCGGTCCGTGTTCGGCGGCCACGTCGTCGTCAACACCTACGCGGACTTCGGGATGCCGGCCGATGCGCCCGGCTCCGACAAGGTCGTCTTCGGCCTCGTCGTGGCGGAGAACGGGTTCCGGATCATGGGCTACGACATCCCCGGGCAGAGCGACGGCCCGATCACCGGCGGCGGATCGACGCGACGCGAGAACGGCACCACCGTCACCGACCAGGCCCTCTTCGTCTCCGTCGGCGCGGACACCCTCGACGAGCTCCGGGCCTACTGGGACGCCCTCGCCGTCGACGCCGCGATCGTCGAGCCGCTCGCCGCGTCGGCCTGGAGCGCCGGCTTCGGCATGCTCACCGACCGCTTCGGCGTCACGTGGAGCTTCAGCGTCACCGCGTGACCGTCTCCGGGCGGCGCGCGTCGACCGGCTCGCGCCGCCCACCGCCGGATCGCCCCGCTACCGGGGGTGCGGCTTCTCCCACTCACCACGCGCCGACCGGCGCAGGTCGCGACGGAGCCGCCGGCGGGCTTCTCGCGGAGGATCCCGACGCTGCCAGCTGCAGTACAGGGCGTTGCCCTGCACGCTCCGGCGGTTCCCGAACTCGACCGGTGCGCCGTGCTTCTCCAACAGCTCCGACAGCACCAGCGCATCGCCACGGTGCACCTGACCCGCGTCGACCATCCGGAGGCCCTCCTCGTACGCACGTCGGACCGGATCGGGCATCGTCCGCCTCGTCGGCCAGGTCGCCAGCTCGACGAGCGCCGCCACGACGAGCTCAAGCCACACGGCCGCCGGCTTCCTCTCGCGCGCTGACGGGCACCCTCAGCGCGCCTCGACCAACCGCGCGAGCTCGAAGTGCATCGGGTCGGTCCAGCTCCAGTCGCCGCCCCAGGCGAAGCCCCACTTCTTGAAGATGTCGACGACCGTCCGGTCGATCTCGCCCACCGTGCCGCGGCCGTTGCCCGGCACGTTGAGGTCGACGGCGATGCCGAAGGAGTGCAGCGACGGCTGGGTGGTGTTCGCGATGAAGCGGGGGTAGTAGCAACCGCCGAACTCGGTCGGGTCGATCCGGTCGGCCAGACCCCGCTCGCTGACCTCCCGCAGGGCCGCCTCGAGCTGCGGCAGCATCACCTTGTGGCAGGTGACGTCGCCGAGGATCGGCACCTGCTGGGTGCGGATGTTCTCGCTCACCCAGCCCTGGTCGGGGGCGATCCGGCCGCCGTCGAGCACGCTGTAGCTGAAGGTGCCGACCGCCGCGGCCACGGACCCGCCGGTGAGCACCGCGGTCTGCTGGGCGGTGACGTCGAGGTCGGGACCGAGGATCTGCACCGACGCGCCGTCGCCGAGCAGCTCCTCGATCCGGGGACGCACCTCCTGCGGCGAGGCGATGCCGGTCGCGACGAGGGCGGCGTTGTCGCCCGGCACCCCCAGCGTCTCGCCCCAGCGCTTGTTGACGACGGCCTGGACGCGGCTGACCTGGGGCGCGAGCGCGCCGACGTGCAGCTGCGGGGCGTCGTCCTCGTTGCCGAGGCGCAGGTAGCCGTCGCCGTCGCGCAGCTGCTCGCCGAGGTCGGACTGCACGGCGATCTCGCCGGCGGCGACCCGTGTCCAGACGTCGAGCAGCTGGGCGCTCTCGGCGGGCGCGAAGCGGCGGTAGCCGGCGGGGTCGACCGAGGCGACGGTCAGCACCTGGTCCTGCACCGGGATCTGCGACAGGCCGATCGGCTCGGCGACCTCGACGCCCGTCACCTGCCGGATCGCGTCGATGGTCTCCTCGTCGAGCGCCGACTGGGTCGAGACCAGGAGGTCGGCGCCGAGCAGCGGGTCGGTCAGCGCGCCGGGGGCCTCCACCGCGTGGGCGTCCCTCGCCTCGAGCCGTGGGTCCGCCGCCGGACCGGGACCGGCGGCCCCAGTGTCGTCGGCGGCGTCCGCGGCGGCGGGGGCGGTGTCGTCGGAGGTCTCGGGGTCCGCGTCGCTGCAGGCGGACAGGCCGGCCAGCAGCAGCGCGCCGAGCGCGACGCCGACCAGGCCGCGACGCACGCGGCGCCGCGATCGAGGCGTACCCAACGGTCCCACGACGCCCTCCTCCCCGGATCCGGAGCGTACCGGCGCAACCCCCACCGCACAGCCCGAACCGGGCGTCAGGCCACGATGCCGCCGACGCTGCCGAGGTCGTCGCGCACGTCGAGCACGGTGCGCAGCAGCGTCACGACGCCGCGGGCCAGGTCGGGCCGGGCGACGACGTCGTACCCGGGCACGTGCACGAACCCCGAGCGCACGTCGCTACCCGCCAGGTCGTGCTGGAGCCGGTAGAAGACGTGGTTGCACACGAAGCTGCCGGCGGTGTGCGACAGCGCGGCCGGCACGCCGTCCGCCAGCAGGGCCGCGACGGCGGCCTTGACGGGCAGGGTGGAGAAGTACGCCGCCGGCGCACCGGCGACCACCGGCGCGTCGAGCGGCTGGGCGCCGTCGTTGTCCGGGATCCGCGCGTCGTCGAGGTTGACCGCGACCCGCTCCGGCGTGACGCCCGGGCGCCCCGCGGCCAGCCCGAGGGCGACCACGACGTCGGGCCGGTGGGCGGCAACGAGCTCGGCGACCCGGTCGCCCGCGGCGCCGAACGCCACCGGCAGCACCGCGGTCACGAGCCGCTCCGGCCCGGGCCACATCTCCTCCACGAGCGGCAGCACGTCGCCCGACGGGTTCACCGCGTCGCCGGCGAAGGGCGCGAAGCCGGTGACCAGGACGGCGCGGGCGCCGCTCACCTCACCACTCACGACGCCACCCCCGCGCCCAGCACGCGGGCCGCGACCCACGCCAGGTCCTCCGCGGTGCCCTCCGGGGTGCCGCTGGGCTGCATCGCGTGGCTGAGCACGGTGCGCACGACGACGTCGACCACGACGTCGGTCTGCTCGGGGGTGAGGCCGAGGTCGTAGGGGGCGGTGCGCTCGCGCAGCCGCGACTTGGCGACGTCGAGCAGGGAGTCGGCGTGGGTGGTCAGCAGGGGCAGCAGCTCGGTGTCCGCGCCGTGCGTCGCCGAGACCACCGCGTGCAGGAGCTCGTTGTCGTGCGCGACCTCCAGCACCCCGCGCACGGCGGCGCGCAGGGCGGCGAGGATGTCGTCGGGGTGGGCGTCGAAGGCCGTGTCGACGACGGCGAGGAAGCGGGCCAGCTCGCCCAGGACCATGGCCTCGGCCAGCGCGTTCTTGGTGCCGACCTCGTTGTAGACGGTCTGCCGGCTGACGCCGACGTCGGCCGCGAGCCGCGCCATCGTCACGCGCGCCCACCCCTGCGACGCGGTGAGGCGCCCGGCGGCCTCGACGATCTGGTCGCGCAGGCTGCGCGCGTCCGTCCCCTCCGTCACGCCCCCGATCCTAGGGGGCGGCCTCGGAGGTCAGCGGCACGAAGTCGACCTTGTCCCGGACCCCGCAGTCCGGGCAGGTCCAGTCGTCCGGCACGTCGCGCCAGGCCGTGCCCGCCGCGAACCCCTCGCGCTCCTCGCCGGCCGCGACCTCGTAGACGTACCCGCAGCCGGGGCACCGCGCCGCCACCACGTCGTCGAGGGCCGCGATCTCGACGCGGCTGTCGTCGACGGCCGCGGCATCCGCCTGCGCCCGGGCACGACGCAGCTCGGCGGCCAGGGCGCCGTAGCGCCGCTCGATCGCCGCGCGACGACCGGGCTGGATGTTGATCCGGTCGAGGTCGCCGTCGACGTGGCGCAGCACGCGGGGGTCCATCACGCGGCGCCACAGGGGCGGCACGGCGGCCAGCACGATCATCCCGGCGTACCCGGTCGGCAGCACCGGCGACTCCTCGAAGTCGCGCAGCGTCTGGTAGCGCCGGGTCGGGTTCGCGTGGTGGTCGCTGTGGCGCTGCAGGTGGTAGAGCAGCACGTTGGTGGCGATGTTGTTCGAGTTCCACGAGTGCTCGGGCAGCACGCGCTCGTAGCGCTCGCGCCCCGGTCGCCCGACCCGACGGCGCAGCATGCCGTAGTGCTCGAGGTAGTTCACGACCTCCAGCAGCGTGAAGCCGACGACGGCCTGCACCACCAGGTAGGGCAGGATCCCGACGCCCAGCCACGCCACCAGGGCGCCCCAGAGCACCGCCGACATCAGCCAGGCGTTGAGGACGTCGTTGCCGAGCCGGTACGCGTGGCGGTCGCGGCGGGCGTACCGCTTCACCTCCAGCGCCCACGCGCTGCGCAGGGAGCCCGCGACCGTGCGCGGCCAGAAACGGTAGAGGCTCTCGCCCATCCGACTCGACGCCGGGTCCTGCGGGGTCGCGACGCGCACGTGGTGACCGCGGTTGTGCTCGATGTAGAAGTGGCCGTAGAAGCTCTGCGCGAGCGCGACCTTGCTGAGCCAGCGCTCGTGGGACTCCTTCTTGTGGCCGAGCTCGTGCGCGGTGTTGATGCCGATCCCGCCGATGCAGCCGATGGAGATCGCGATGCCGACCTTCTCCCAGGTCTCGAGCGTCCCGCCCAGCACCTCACCGCCGGCGACCATCCACATCGCGGCGACGAACCCCGCGTACTGGATCGGCAGGAAGAGGTAGGTGATCCAGCGGTAGTAGCGGTCCTCCTCCAGCTGCTCGATCACGTCGTCGGGCGGGTTGGAGCGGTCGAGGCCGGTGGTGAGGTCGATCGCCGGGACGATCACCAGGATCACGAGGGGGCCGAGCCACAGCCAGGCGCCCCAGCCGGTCAGCGCCCAGCCGGCGATGGCGACGAAGGCCAGCGACGGCACCACGAGGCCGATCAGCCACAGCCGCCGCTTGCGGTCGCGCCACTGCTCCGTCGAGCCCTCCGGCACCGTCCCGGCCACCCGCACCGTCTCGCCCATCGCCCCGCCTCTCGCGCCCGACCGTGTCGCCGGTCACACCGACCGTTTGACAAAAGTAGGGCCGATGTAAAGCAGTGGCAAGGGTTCGGCCGCGCCGGGTCGTCGCGCGGCGATGGCCTAGGGTGGCGCGCACCGACGGGAAGGGAGCCCATGGGCGAGGGGGACGGCTGGTTCGAGCGCCCGGCGACGATCAGCCGCAAGGGCGCCGCCGAGGCGGTCTTCGACGACCTGCGCGCCGCGATCGAGGCGGGCGAGCTCGCCGTCGGGTCACGACTGCCGGCCGAGGCCAGCCTGGCGTCGCGCTACGGCGTGAGCCGGCCCGTCGTGCGCGAGGCGCTCCGCTCCACCCAGGCCCTGGGGCTGACCCAGACCCGCACCGGCAGCGGGACGTACGTCGTCGCCGCGGCCCCCGCGCCCACCTACGGCACCTACTCGGCGCGCGACCTCGTCGAGGCGCGGCCGTTCATCGAGGTGCCGGCCGCCGGGTGGGCGGCCGAGCGCCGCAGCCCCGAGCAGCTCGCCGGACTGGTCGCGATCGCCGACGAGATGGACGCCGAGCTCGACCCGCACGCCTGGGTCGAGCTGGACTCCCGCTTCCACTCCGCCATCGCGGAGGCCTCGGGCAACAACCTCTTCGCGAAGGTCGTCGCGGACGCCCGTGACGCACTGACGCACCAGTCCGAGCTGATCAACCTCGTCGCCCACCGGCGCGAGGCCTCCAACGCGGAGCACCGGCGCATCCTCGACGCCATCGACGCCGGCGACGGCGACGGCGCCCGCACGCGGATGGCCGAGCACCTGAGCGAGGTCGCGCAGGTGCTCGACGGCCTCACGGCCGCGCGACGGCCTCGGGCGTGACGGGGATGGCGGCGAGCCGCTCCGGGCGCAGGGCCTCGGCCAGCGCGGCGGCGTCGAGCAGACCCCGCTCGAGCACGATCTCGGGCACCGTCCGCCCCGAGACCAACGCCTCCTGCGCGACCTCCGTCGCGGCGTAGTAGCCGATCAGCGGGTTGAGCGCGGTCGCCAGGCCGATCGACTCCCGCACCCGCGCGGCCATCACGTCGGCGTTGGCGACGATGCCGTCGACGCAGCGGTCCGCGAGCGTGCGGCAGGCCGCGGAGAGCTGCGTGATGCTCTGCAGCAGGGCGTGCACGATCACCGGCTCGAACGCGTTGAGCTGCAGCTGGCCGGCCTCGGCCGCCATGGTCACCGTGACGTCGTGGCCGATGACGGCGTACGCCACCTGGCTCACCATCTCGGGGATCACCGGGTTCACCTTCCCCGGCATGATGCTCGACCCGGCCTGCATCGGCGGGAGGGTGATCTCCCCGAGCCCGGCGCGCGGACCCGACGACAGCAGCCGCAGGTCGTTGCACGTCTTCGACAGCTTCACCGCGACCCGCTTGAGCACGCCGGACAGGTGCACGAAGGCGCCCGGGTCCTGGGTCGCCTCGACGAGGTTGGCCGCCGTGACGAAGGGCCTGCCCGTGAGCCGACCCAGGTGCGCGCAGGCCAGCGCCGCGTACCCCTCCGGCGCGTTGAGGCCGGTGCCGATCGCGGTGGCGCCGAGGTTGATCTCGAGCAGCAGCGTGGCCGCCTCCGAGAGCCGCGCCCGGTCCTCGCCGACCATCACCTCGAAGGCGGAGAACTCCTGGCCCAGGGTCATCGGCACGGCGTCCTGCAGCTGGGTGCGCCCGACCTTCACCATCCGGGCGAACTCGGCGGCCTTGCGGCCGAACGCGTCCTCGAGACGGACCATCGAGGACAGCAGGCCGTCGAGCGCCGAGACCAGTGCGACGTTGACCGCGGTCGGGTACGCGTCGTTGGTCGACTGGCTGAGGTTGACGTGGTCGTTGGGGTGCAGGTGCGCGTACGCCCCCCGCGGGTGGCCGAGCAGCTCGAGCGCCCGGTTCGCGATCACCTCGTTCGCGTTCATGTTCGTCGACGTGCCGGCGCCGCCCTGGATCATGTCGACGACGAACTCCTCGTGCAGCGCGCCGCCGCGGATCTCGCGGCAGGTCGAGACGATGGCCTCGTAGCGGGCGTCGTCGAGCAGCCCGAGCTCGTGGTTCGCGGCGGCCGAGGCCTGCTTGACGACCGCGAGGGCCGCGACCAGGTCGGCGTGGTGGCCGATCGGGATGCCGGTGACCTGGAAGTTCGCAACCGCGCGGGCGGTGTGCACGCCCCAGTACGCGGACACCGGCACCTCCAGCTCGCCGAGGAGGTCGCGCTCGGTGCGGGTGGTGCGGGGGAGGTCGACGGGCGGGCCGGCCGGGTCGGCGGTGGGGGCTGCGGGCGTGGTGGTCTCGGCCACGGACGGTTCCTCTCGGTGCGGCGGTGCCGCGTTCTGTCAGGCTGTCTTACAGATCAGCGTCGCACGCGGGCACCTCGCGGTCAACGCCTCGCGCCCTCTTGACGCCTCCCGGACGCCCGTGCCACCCTCCTCGGCGAATGTGATCTGTCATACAGGTTGACAGGTATGCAGACCTCCCTCACCCCGACCGCGAGCACCTGCCGCGGCCGGGCAGCGCGAAGGAGCAGGTGAGATGAAGACCGACCCCACCACCGGTGTGCCCGGGCACGTCGTCCCGACCGAGGAGAACGGCTTCCGCAAGGAGCTGCGCCCCCGACAGATCCAGATGATCGCCATCGGCGGAGCGATCGGCACGGGCCTCTTCATGGGCGCGGGCGGCCGGCTCGCCGACGCCGGCCCGGCCCTCGTGCTGACCTACGCGATCTGCGCGTTCTTCGCGTTCCTCGTGCTCCGCGCGCTGGGCGAGCTGATCCTGCACCGGCCGAGCTCCGGCTCGTTCGTCTCCTACGCCCGCGAGTTCTACGGCGAGAAGATGGCGTTCACCGCCGGCTGGCTGTACTGGCTGAACTGGGCGATGACCTCGGTCGCGGACGTCACCGCCGTCGCGCTCTACATGAACTTCTTCAAGCAGTACTCCCCCGCGCTCGCGGCGGTCGACCAGTGGGTCTTCGCTCTCGTGGCCCTCGTCCTGGTGCTCGGGATGAACCTGCTGTCGGTGAAGGTCTTCGGCGAGCTGGAGTTCTGGTTCGCGCTGGTGAAGGTGCTGGCCCTCGTCACCTTCCTCGTCGTCGGCATCGCGTTCGTCGTGCTCGGCACGCCGGTCGACGGGCACCAGCCCGGCCTCTCGCTCATCACCGACCACGGCGGCCTGTTCCCGAACGGCGTGCTCCCCGCGTTCGTCGTCATGCAGGGCGTCGTCTTCGCGTACGCCTCCATCGAGCTGGTCGGCACCGCGGCGGGCGAGACGGAGAACGCGCGCGAGGTGATGCCCCGCGCGATCCGCACCGTCATCTTCCGCCTCGCCGTCTTCTACGTCGGCTCCGTCCTGCTGCTGACCCTGCTGCTGCCGAGCACGGCGTACAACGCCGGCGAGAGCCCCTTCGTGACCTTCTTCGGATCGATCGGGGTCGAGGGCGCCGACGTCGTGATGAACCTCGTCGTGCTGACGGCGGTGCTGTCCTCGCTGAACGCGGGCCTGTACTCCACCGGGCGGATCCTGCACTCGATGGCGCACTCGGGATCGGCGCCCGCCGCGCTCGGGAAGGTCAACCGCGCCGGCGTGCCCTACGGCGGCATCCTCGTCACCGCCGTCGTCACGGCCCTCGGCGTCGCGCTGAACGCCGTCGTGCCCGCCTCGGCGTTCGAGATCGCCCTCAACCTGTCCGCGCTCGGCATCATCAGCGCCTGGGCCGTCATCATCCTGTGCCAGCTGCGGCTGTGGCAGCTCGCGCGCGACGGCCTGCTGGAGCGCCCCGACTTCCGCATGTTCGGCGCCCCCTGGACCGGCGTCCTCACCCTCGTCTTCCTGCTGGCCGTGGTGGTCCTGATGGCGTTCGACCGGCCCGTCGGGACGTGGACGGTGGCCTCCATCGCCGTCATCGGGCCGGCGCTCGTGGTGGGATGGTTCTGCTGCCGCGACCGCATCGCCGCGCTCGCGGCCCCCGACACCCGCTCCGGAGAGGAGCCTGCGTGACCCTCGCCCTGGTCACCACCGGCGGCACGATCGCCAGCGTCCGCGCGCCCGACGGCGCCAGCTCCCCGGTCCTCGGGGCGGCCGACGTGCTCGCGGGGGCGGTGGCGCGCGGCGAGGTCGCGGCCGCCGACCTCCGCGTCGTCGACCTGCTCGCCAAGGACTCCTCGGCGCTGACGCTCGCGGACATGCAGCGCATCAGCGACGCCGTCGCGGAGCAGCTGGGTACGCCCGGCACCCGCGGCGTCGTCGTGCTGCACGGCACGGACAGCCTGGAGGAGACCGCCCTGCTGCTGCACCTGCAGCTGCGGCCCGCCGCGCCCGTCGTGCTGACGGGCGCGATGCGTACCGCCGACTCGCCCGACAGCGACGGCCCGGCGAACCTGGCGGCGGCGCTCGCGGAGGTCACCGTCGGCCGGCCCGGGGTCCGGGTGGCCTTCGGCGGGCGGCTCTTCGAGGCGCCGGGGCTGACCAAGCGCAGCGCGGACGCCCCGGACGCGTTCGCGAGCGAGGCCGTCGGGGCGTTGCCGCACCTGGCCGCGCGGGTGGACGGCGTACGCGTCGACGTCGTGGCCGTGCACCCCGGCGTGGACGCCACCCACCTCGACGCGAGCCTGGCCGCCGGCGCCCACGGCGTCGTGCTGGCCGGGCTCGGGGCGGGCAACGCCACGGCCGAGGTCGTCGCGGGCGTACGCCGCTGCCGCGACGCGGGCGTGCCCGTCGTGGTCTCCAGCCGGGTGCCCGAGGGCGTGCTCACGCCGTCGTACGGCGGGGGTGGCGGCGGCCACGACCTCGCCGCGGCCGGCGCCGTGCACGCGCGCGTCCTGCGCCCCGGCCAGGCCCGGATCCTGCTGGCGGCCCTCGTCGCCTCGGGCGCCGACGACGCCTCCGTGCGCGCCGCGTTCGCGGCCTGAGCCCCGGCCGGCCCCTCCGGCCGCCCCTCCGGCCGCCCCCCTGGGTCGCGGTACCTCCGATAGTCGAGGACTATCGGAGGTACCGCGACCCCGTGGCGTGAGGGAACGTCAGGAGTTCTCCTTGCGGAACACGGACGTGCCCCACCACAGACCGAGGGCGAGCAGGGCGAGCGCCCAGGCCACGCCCCACGCGACCCCGCTGGAGCCGAAGTCGCCGACGAAGGTGCCGCGCACCGCGTCGGTGATCCAGCGGAACGGCATGAAGTCGCTGGTCGTCTCCAGCCACGCCGGCCCCAGCGTCATCGGCAGCATGATCCCGCTGAGCAGCAGGACCGGCATCATCACCATGTTGATCAGCGGGGCCATCACGTCCTCGCTCTTGGTGGTCAGCGCGAGCGCGTTCGAGGCGGCCGCGCACGCGCCGCCGACGGCCAGCGTGATGACGATGCCGGCCACCACGCCGAGCACGTCGCCGCGCATGCCCATCCAGTAGCCGAGGCCGACCAGGATCAGCGCCTGGACCAGCAGCAGCGTGAGGTCGCGGGTCAGGCGCCCGAGCAGCAGGGCCGCCCGGCTCGCCGGCGTGACCCGCTCGGCCTCGACCACGCCCTCGCGCCACTCCGCGATCAGCCCGAAACCGGCGAAGAACGCCCCGAACATGCCGAGCTGCACGAGCAGGCCGGGCACGAGGAACGTGTACGGGTTGTCGGTGGGCAGGTCGAACGAGCTCACCAGCGGACGCAACAGCGGACCGAACAGCACCAGGTAGAGCACCGGCTGCATGATCCCGATCAGCACCCACGCCGGGTTGCGCAGGT
This sequence comes from Nocardioides imazamoxiresistens, assembly GCF_032378595.1. Classification (NCBI taxonomy): domain Bacteria; kingdom Bacillati; phylum Actinomycetota; class Actinomycetes; order Propionibacteriales; family Nocardioidaceae; genus Nocardioides; species Nocardioides imazamoxiresistens. The sequence continues at coordinate 369,733 of NZ_JAVYII010000003.1, read as the reverse complement.
TCATCCGGATCTGGCGGCGGAACACGATCGAGGTGTCGCGCAGCAGCCCGTTGGGCTGCAGCGGGTCGACCGTCGGCGTGGCCGGCGTGGCGCCGGCCCGTCCGGGGGTGGTGGTCGCGGTCATCGGCCCGCTCCTTCCAGCTGGGTGTCGTCGGGAGTGCCGGTCCGGGGGTCCCCGCCGTCGGGGTCCCCGTCGGCCTCAGCGTCCGCCTGCGCGTCGCGCAGCGAGCGGCCCGTCAGGGTCAGGAACACGTCGTCGAGGGTCGGGCGCAGGACCTCGATCGAGTCGAGCGAGACGCCGGAGGCGTCGAGGTCGCGCAGGAGCCCGGGCACGGCGCGCCCGGCCCGGCGCACCCGTGCCCGCACGTGCCGCTCGTCGACCTCGAGACCCTCGCCGATGGCCCCGAGCCGCTCGGCCGCGACCGCGACCTGCTCGGCGGCGGCCACCTCGAGGTCGACCAGGTCACCGGCGACCTGCGCCTTGAGGTTGTCGGCCGTGTCGGAGGCGACGATGCGGCCCTTGTCGATGATGACGATCCGGTCGGCGAGGGCGTCGGCCTCGTCGAGGTAGTGGGTCGTCAGGAAGACCGTCGCACCGCGACGCTCGCGCAGGCCGCGGATGTGCTCCCACAGGTTGGCACGCGCCTGCGGGTCGAGACCGGTGGTCGGCTCGTCGAGGAAGACGAGCCCGGGCTCGTGGACCAGGCCCATCACGATGTCGAGGCGACGCTTCTGGCCGCCCGACATGTTCTTGGGCATCCGCCGCCACAGCCCCTCCAGGTCGAGCTGCTCGAACAGCTCCTGACCCTTGGCCACCGCCGAGCGGCGGGTCATGCCGTAGAGCATGGCGTGGTCGACGACCTCGTCGCCGGCGAAGGCCCCGGAGAAGGTGGAGCCGACCTGCGAGACGTAGCCGATCGCGCGGCGCACCTGCACCGCCTGGGTCGCCACGTCGTAGCCGGCGACCCGGGCGGTGCCCGCCGTCGGTCGCAGCAGCGTGGTGAGCATCCGCAGGGTGGTCGTCTTCCCGGCGCCGTTCGGCCCCAGGAACCCGACGACCTCGCCCTCCGCGACGTCGAGGTCGACGCCGGCGACGGCGTGCACCTCGGTCTTCTTCCTGCCCTGCCCCGTCAGGAAGGTCTGCACGAGCCCTCGTGCCTCGATCATGGGATCTCCTCGTCTCCGTCGCCCTCGGGCCCAGTGAAGCGCCCGGCGTCGGCCGGGGTCGAGCGCTTTTCGACCCGGTCGTCGCGACAGAGGGACCCGCGCCGCGCGCCGGACTCATCGGCGCGCCTCCTACGATCGCGCCATGGCTCACCCCCTCGGCATCGACTTCGGCGGCAGCGGAATCAAGGCGGCCCCGGTGGACCTCGACCGCGGCGAGTTCGCCGCGGAGCGGGTCCGGATCCCCACGCCCCGGGCCTCGACCCCCGACAACGTCGCGGCGGTCCTGGGCGAGCTCGCGGCGGCGTACCCCCGGTCCGGCGACGGACCCGTCGGCGTGACGGTGCCCGGCGTCGTGCGCCACGGCGTGATCGGCTCCGCGGCCAACATCGACGACAGCTGGATCGGCACGGACGCCGCGCAGGTCTTCGGCTCCGCGCTGGGTCGCCCGGTGCACGTGCTCAACGACGCGGACGCGGCGGGGCTGGCGGAGGTGGCGTACGGCGCCGCGCGCGGCCACACCGGCCTCGTCGTGGTGACCACCCTCGGCACCGGCATCGGCGCCGCGATCGTGCACGACGGCACGCTCGTGCCGAACGCCGAGCTGGGCCACCTGTGGCTCGACCTGGGCGAGGGTGCCGAGCCGCGCGCCGTGCACGCCGAGAGCTGGGCGGCCAACAGCGCCCGCGAGCGGGAGGACCTGGGCTGGGAGGAGTGGGCCGAGCGGCTCAGCGTCTACTACGCCACCCTCGAACGCCTCTTCTCCCCCGACCTCGTGGTGGTGGGCGGCGGGGTCAGCAAGAAGGCGGACAAGTTCCTGCACCTGGTGCGCACGTCGGTGCCCCTGGTGCCCGCCGCCCTGCGCAACTCGGCCGGCATCGTCGGCGCCGCGCTGGCCGCCAGCCGCGCCTAACCGTCCGTCGGCTCCGCCGCCACGGCGTCGAGCGCCGCGACGACGCCCTCGAGGTAGCGGGCCACCACCTCACGCTCCGCGTCGTCGAACGACGCGTCGAGCTCGGCCAGCGCGAGGAACATCGGCAGCAGGTGGGTGCGGGCCTCACCGCGCCCGGAGTCGGTGACGACCACCTCGGTGCGGCGCCGGTCGGCCGGGTGCGCGCGCCGCTCGGCGTGTCCGCGCGCCACCAGCCGGTCGACGATCCCGGTCGCGGCCGGCCGCGTGACGTCGAGGGCCCCGGCCAGCTCACCGGGCCCGGTGGCGTCCCTCGAGAGCATCTCCAGGGCCGACAGCTCGTGGTCGCTGAGGCCGGCGCGGCGGGCGACCACGCGGCGTACCGTCGCGCCCCGGGCCAGCACCCGGCGCAGCGCGACCAGCGACGACGACTCCGCCCATCCCCGCGGACTGGACATTTTGATTCACCTACTTAATCATTCACGATCTGAAGTACTTGTCCCACTCTGACACCCAGGAGTCCCCATGGTCCAGGCATCGGCCGGATTCCGTGCCATCGTCGTCGGACGACGCACGGCATGGCTCGTCGCCCTGCTGCCCCTCCTCCTCGCCGGCCTGCTGATCGGTCTCGTCGGCGAGGGCGAGCGTGAGCGCACCCCCCTGGACGGCCTGCCGGCCGGCCTGGACAGCACGTACGCCGCCGAGCTCGCCGAGGAGCTGCCCGAGAGCGACGGGAGCGTGGCGGTCGTCCTCTTCACCGCCGACAGCATCGCCGACGAGCAGGGCGCCCTCGAACAGCTCACGAGCGAGCTGACCGGTGGCGCTCCCACGCTGCAGGTCGCCGAGGACGACACCGCCGCGATCGCGGTCGTGCCCGTCGACGCGTCGTCGGCGACGGAGGTGGGCGAGCAGGTCACCGAGCTGCGCGACCGGCTCGCGAGTGACGTGCCGGACGGCGTCGAGGCGCAGGTGACCGGCCCCGCGGGCATCGAGGCCGACCTGGCCGCCGTGTTCGAGGGCGCCAACTTCCGCCTCCTCGCGGTCACCGCGATCGTCGTCGCGCTGCTGCTCGTGATCACCTACCGCAGCCCCGTGCTGTGGGTCGTGCCGCTCACCGTGGTCGGCGTGGCCGACCGGCTCGCCGCCGTGCTGGCCACCCACGTGCTCGCCTTCTTCGACGTCGCCTGGGACGAGTCGACCATCGGCATCCTCTCGGTGCTGGTCTTCGGAGCGGGGTCGAACTACGCCCTGCTCCTCATCAGTCGCTACCGCGACGAGCTGAGGACCCGGGAGGACCGCCGCGAGGCGATGGCGGTCGCGCTGCGGCACACCGCCGAGGCCGTGCTGACCAGCGCCTTCACCGTCGTCGCCGGCGTGCTCACCCTGCTGCTCTCCCTCACCCCGACCACCCGCGGCCTCGGCCTCGCCTGCGGCGTCGGCATCCTCGTGGCGGCCGCGTTCGTGCTCGTCGTGCTGCCCGCCGCCCTCGTCGGGTTCGGCCGCTGGATCTTCTGGCCGAAGGTCCCCCACCACGGCGACGCCGCCCTCGTGGACACCCGCTCGGCGTGGCGCCGCGTCGGTGACGCCGTGGCGCGCAAGCCCTGGGCGTATGTCGCCGGGTCGACCGTCCTGCTCGCCGCGATGGCGGCGGGCACCACGCAGATCTCGGCCGGCCTCGACACCGCCGAGCAGTTCCTCGACACCCCCGAGGCGATCACCGCGAGCGAGCGGATCGGCGAGTCCTTCCCCGCCGGCACGGCCGAGCCCACCCAGGTGCTCACCCGCGCCGACCCCGACGAGGTGCTCGCGGCCGTCGAGGACGTGCCCGGCATCGTCTCCGCCCGCCCGAGCGCCGAGGGCGGGGGCGTCACGCAGATCGACGTCACCCTCGACTCCACGCCGGGCAGCGCCGCGGGCGACCGCGCGGTCGAGGACCTGCGCTCCGCGCTCGCCACCTATCCCGACACCCACGTCGGCGGCGCGGGTGCCGACGCGCTCGACGAGACCGACGCCAACGCCCGCGACCGGCTGGTCATCCTGCCGATGATCCTGGGGCTCGTCCTGCTGGTGCTCGGGCTGCTGCTGCGCTCCGTGCTCGCCCCGCTGATCCTGGGGGCGACGGTGGTCGCGACGTACGCCGCCGCGCTCGGCGTGTCCTGGTGGATCTTCACCGGGCTCCTCGGGTTCGAGAACCTCGCCGGGAACGTGCCGCTGTTCGCCTTCCTGTTCCTGGTGGCGCTGGGCATCGACTACAACATCTTCCTCGTCACCCGGACCCGCGAGGAGGCGCGCTCGCACGGGATCCGCGAGGGGGTGCTGCGGGCGCTCGGCGCGACGGGCGGCGTGATCACCAGCGCCGGCATCCTGCTCGCCGCGGTCTTCGCGGTGCTCGGCGTGCTGCCGCTCGTGGTGCTCGCCCAGCTCGGCGTCGTGATCTGCATCGGCGTCCTGCTCGACACGCTGCTGGTGCGCACCGTGGTGGTGCCGGCGATCATCCGGATCCTGGGTGACCGCTTCTGGTGGCCCCGGCGCACGGCCTGACGCATGGCCCGCCCGTCGCGGGGCGCGGCTCCTAGAATCTCCCGCGTGGAGAGGGACCGCGCCCCGCGACGCCCGATCGCGACGCACTACGACCAGGTCGACTGGGCTGCCACCCCGCTGGGCCCGCGTGACGCCTGGTCGCCGTTGCTGCGCTCGACGCTCGACCTCGTGCTGCGCACCCGCTTCCCCGCCTCGCTGGTCTGGGGCGAGGAGCTGGTGCTGCTCTACAACGAGGCGTACGCGGCGCGGGTCGGCGCGAAGCACCCCGCCGCCCTGGGCCGCCCGGCCCCCGCCGTCTTCCCCGAGGCGTGGGGCGCGGTGGGTCCGCTCGTCCAGCGCGCGATGAGCGCCGGCGAGAGCTCGTCGCTCCAGGACGCGGCCATCCCGCTGGACCGACGCGGCTTCCTCGAGGAGAGCTTCTTCAGCGCCTCGCACTCGCCCGTCGTGGCCGAGGACGGACGCATCGCGGGCGTCCTCGAGATCTCGGTCGAGACGACGGACCAGGTGCGGGTGCGGCGTCGGCTCCAGGTCCTCGGCGAGCTCGCGGAGGCGCTCGCCGACGTCCAGGACCTCGAGGAGCTCAGCCGGACCGCGCTGAGGCTGCTGCGCGACCGCGTGCCCGAGCTGCCGGTCGTCGACATCCGCCTGCCGGGCGTCACGCCGAGCGACGCCCAGCGCGACCGGCCCGAGGGCTACGACCCCGAGCGGCCCGGGCTCTGGTTCGACCGCTCCGCCCACCCCGCGGCCACCGCCGGGCCCACGGGCCTGGTGGCGTGGCAGTCCCTGGCCGGGCCGCACCTGGGCGACGTCGAGCCGGTGCGGGGACCGCTCGCGCCGACCGACCAGGCGGTCGTCATCTGCGAGGTCAGCCCGTCGATCGGCCTCGACGTCGCGTACCGCCAGTTCCTGCGGCTGGTCGCGCACACCCTCACCCAGGCGTTCGCCCGGATCGGGGCGCTGCAGCGCGAGCGCGACCAGGCGGCCGGCGACCGGGCGATGTCCCTGGAGCTGCAGCGCTCGCTGCTGACCTCTCCGGTCGCGGCCACGGACCTCGACGGCGTGGAGCTGGCCGTGCGCTACGAGCCCGCGGCGAGCCGGGAGCAGGTGGGCGGCGACTGGCACGACGCGTTCTGCCTGCCCGGCGGCCGGCTGATGGTCGCGGTGGGCGACGTCGCCGGCCACGACCGCCACGCTGCCGGGGTCATGGCGCAGGTGCGGAACCTGACCCGGGGCATCGCGCACCAGGCCGCGACCGGGCCCGGCGTCCTCGACGACCCGGACCTGCCGGGCCCCGCCCAGGTCCTCGAGCACCTCGACGCGGCGACGTACGCCTTCCGCGTCGGCACCGTCACCACCTGCGTGCTGGCGACGCTCCACGCCGAGGAGGGTGGGCACCGGCTGCGCTGGTCGAGCGCCGGGCACCCGCCCCCCGTCCTGCTCCTGCCCGACGGCAGCGTCACGACGCTCGAGGGCTCCGACCCGCTGCTCGGGATGGACCACCGGCTGCACCGCACCGACCACGAGGTCCTGCTCGCTCCCGGTTCGACGCTGCTGATGTACACCGACGGGCTGGTCGAGCGCCGCAAGCAGCTGCTCGACGAGGGCATCGACCGGGTCCGCGCCGCGGTCGCCGGCCGCACCGACCTGGCGCCCGAGGCGCTGTGCGACCACGTGCTCGCCGCGCTCGCCCCGTACGAGGACGACGACGTGGCGATGCTGGCGCTGCGCACGGCGCCGCCGCAGTGAGGAACGCGCGGCCGTGACCCTCGCGGTCGTGCTGGTCCTGGTCGGCTCCTGCGCCCACGCGGCCTGGAACCTGCTGGCCGTCGCCGGCCGCACCGACCCGCGGGGGTTCCTGCTCGCCGCCACCCTGGTCGCGCTCGCCGCGTGCGCGCCGCTCGCGATCGTGCGGCTCGCGGCCGGCGGCACCGCGCTCGCCGACCTGCGGGGCGCCCTCGTCCTGGGGGCGGTCTCCGGCCTGCTGCACACCGCGTACGCCCTCTCGCTGCAGGTCGCCTACCGCCACGGCGACGTCGGCGTCGTCTACCCCGTCGCCCGCGGTGTCGGGCCCCTGCTCGCGGTCGTCGCCGGCTGGGTCCTGTTCTCGGAGGCCGTCACGGGCGTGCACGCGGCCGGGGTGGGGCTGGTGCTCACCGGGGTCGCCGTCGCGGCCGCCGAGGAGCAGCGATCGGCGCCGGTGGGCCCGGGGGACGCCGGCTCGGCCGGACCGGCGGTCGGGAGCGCGGGGGCGGGTCTGGTCGGCGGCCTCGTCGTCGGGACGGCCGTCGCGGCCTACACGGTGTGGGACGCCCACGCCGTGGGCGACCGGGGCGCCGACCCCGTCGCGTACTACCTCGTCACCGGCCTGGTGCAGCTGCTCGTGCTGCTCGCCGTGAGCGGCGCGGGGCGCGCCCGCCGCGTGCGGGAGGTCGTCCGCACCACCCCGCTCGCCGTGGTCGGTGTCGGGCTGCTGGTGCCGACGTCCTACCTGCTGGTGCTGTTCGCGATGACGATGGCGCCGCTCTCCGTCGTCGCGCCGCTGCGTGCGACCAGCGTCGTGATCGGCGCGGTGGGCGCCTGCGTCCTGCTGCGCGAGGGGCGCCTCGCGCCGCGGCTCGCCGCCGCGGCCGTCGTCGCCGCCGGGGTCACGGCCGTCGGCCTGTGACCCCGCGCGGCGTCGGCCTCAGATCTTCGTGTGCTCCTCGCCCGCGATGGCCGCGGCGACGGCCTTCGGGACGGCGGGGTCGAAGACGCTCGGGATGATGAAGCTCGGGTTGAGCTCCTCGTCGCTGACCACGAGGGCGATCGCCTCGGCGGCGCGCAGCAGCGCCTCCTGGGTGACCTCGGTGGCGCGGGCGTCGAGCAGGCCGCGGAACACGCCGGGGAAGGCGAGCACGTTGTTGATCTGGTTCGGGTAGTCCGAGCGGCCCGAGGCGACGACCTTGGCGTACTGCCCCGCCACGTTGGGGTCGATCTCCGGGTCGGGGTTCGCCAGCGCGAAGACGACCGGGTCGCGGCCCATCGCCGGGATCCACTCGGCCTTGAGGATGTTGGGGGCCGAGACGCCGATGAAGACGTCGGCGCCGACCAGCGCGTCCTGCAGCGTGCCGCGGACCTTGCGCGGGTTGGTGCGGCGGGCGAGGTCGAGCTGCGCCGGCGGGAGGGTCTCGTCGTCGCCGACGAGGCAGCCGACCTTGTCGGAGACCACGATGTCGCTGACGCCGGCCGCGAGCAGCAGGCCCACGATCGCGGTGCCCGCGGCGCCGGCGCCGGAGACGACGACCTTGACGGTCTCGAGCTTCTTGTCGACGACGCGCAGCGCGTTGGTCAGCGCGGCGAGCACGACGATGGCCGTGCCGTGCTGGTCGTCGTGGAAGACGGGGATGTCGAGCTTCTCGCGCAGGCGGGCCTCGATCTCGAAGCAGCGGGGCGCGGAGATGTCCTCGAGGTTGATGCCGCCGAAGCCGGGGGCGATCATCTCGACGGCCTTGACGATCTCGTCGGTGTCCTGGGTGGCCAGGCAGATCGGCCACGCGTCGATGTCGGCGAAGCGCTTGAACAGCGCCGCCTTGCCCTCCATGACGGGCAGCGCCGCGCCGGGGCCGATGTTGCCGAGGCCCAGGACCGCGGAGCCGTCGGTCACGACCGCGACCGAGTTGCCCTTGATCGTCAGGCGCGGCACGTCCTCGGGGTTCTCCGCCAGCGCCTTCGACACGCGGCCGACGCCGGGGGTGTACGCCATCGACAGGTCGTCACGGGTGCGCAGCGCGACCTTCGAGGAGACCTCGATCTTGCCGCCGAGGTGGAGCAGGAAGGTGCGGTCGGAGACCTTGTGCACCGCGACGCCCTCGAGCGCGTTGACCGCCTCGACCAGCTGGTGGGAGTGGTCGGAGTTGCGCGCCGAGCAGGTGACGTCGAGGGTCACGCGGTCGTGGCGCGACTCGGCGATGTCGATCGCGGTGACGATGCCGCCGGCCTCCGAGATCGCCGTCGCCACCGTGCCGATGTGGCTGTTGTCCGGCGTCGTGTGCAGGCGCATGGTGATGGAGTACGACGACGTGGTCGGGGGCGTGGTGGCTGCCATGGGCAGCAGCCTCCTGCGCCCCCGTGGTTACGGGCAAGTCACCTCCGACCGCAACGACCGAAACGTCACCGCCGTCACACCGGTACGCCCTGCAGGAACAGCTCGTGGATCCTCCCGTCCCCGTCGACCTCGGGGTGGAACGCGGTCGCGAGCACCGCGCCGCGGCGTACCGCGACCGGGTGGCCCGCGGCCGTCGCCAGCACCTCGACGCCCGGGCCGACCTCCTCGACCCACGGCGCCCGGATGAACACGGCGTGCACGGGATCCGCCAGGCCCGCCACCGCGAGGTCCGTCTCGAACGAGTCGACCTGCCGGCCGAACGCGTTGCGGCGCACCGTCACGTCGAGGCCGCCCAGCGTCGGCTGGCCGGGCGCCCCGTCGAGGAGCCGGTCGGCGAGCAGCACCATCCCGGCGCACGTGCCGAGCACCGGCAGCCCGGCTGCGATCCGCACGCGCAGCGGCTCGAGCAGTCCCACGAGCCCGGCCTGCCGGGCGATCGTCGTGGACTCGCCGCCCGGCAGCACCAGGGCGTCGCACCGGTCGAGCTCGGCGACGCGCCGCACGCGCGACGCCTCGACGCCGAGCCCGGAGAGGACCGCGAGGTGCTCGCGGACGTCGCCCTGCAGGGCGAGGACGCCGACCCTCACCGGTCAGCCCCTCGACGGCCAGCCCTCACCAGCCGCGCTCGGCGAGCCGGTGGGAGACGGGGAGGTCGTCCACGTTGATCCCCACCATCGCCTCGCCCAGCCCGCGGGAGGCCGCGGCGATCTCGTCGGGGTCGTCGAAGAAGGTGGTGGCGCGGACGATCGCGGCCGCGCGCCGCGCCGGGTCACCCGACTTGAAGATGCCGGACCCGACGAACACGCCCTGGGCGCCGAGCTGCATCATCAGCGCCGCGTCGGCCGGCGTCGCGACGCCGCCCGCGCTGAACAGCACGACGGGCAGGGCGCCGGTGCGGGCGACCTCGGCGACGAGGTCGTACGGGGCCTGCAGCTCCTTGGCCGCGACGTAGAGCTCGTCCGGCGCCAGACCGCCAAGACGGCGCACCTCGGCGCGGATGGTGCGCAGGTGCGTCACCGCGTTCGAGACGTCGCCCGTGCCGGCCTCGCCCTTCGAGCGGATCATCGCCGCGCCCTCGCCGATGCGCCGCAGCGCCTCGCCCAGGTTGGTCGCCCCGCACACGAACGGGACCGTGAAGGCCCACTTGTCGATGTGGTGGGCGTAGTCGGCGGGCGTCAGCACCTCGGACTCGTCCACGTAGTCCACGCCGAGGCTCTGCAGCACCTGTGCCTCGACGAGGTGGCCGATGCGGGCCTTGGCCATCACGGGGATCGAGACCGCGGCGACGATGCCGTCGATCATGTCGGGATCGCTCATCCGCGAGACCCCGCCCTGGGCGCGGATGTCGGCGGGCACCCGCTCGAGCGCCATCACCGCTACCGCGCCGGCGTCCTCGGCGATCCTGGCCTGGTCGGGCGTGACGACGTCCATGATCACGCCGCCCTTGAGCATCTCCGCCATGCCGCGCTTGACGCGGGTGGTGCCGGTCGATACCGGTCGGCCGTTCGGGGCGATAGCGCTATCGTTGTTCTCCATGCACGACAGTAGCAGTGCTCGGATCGCGGCCGACCTCCGCGCCTGGGTGGCGACCGCGGCCCCGGGCGCACGGCTGCCGTCCACCCGCTCGCTCGTGGCGGAGCACCAGGTCAGCCCGGTGACGGTGCAGCAGGCGCTGCGCGCCCTGGACGCCGAGGGCCTGGTGGAGACGAGACCGGGGGTCGGGACGTTCGTCCGCGCGGTGCGGACCGCCCGGCCCGTCGACCACGGCTGGCAGACCGCGGCGCTGCGCTCGGCGGAGACGCGCCCGCTGCCGCCCCCGTCGCCCCCGCTGCGCCACCTCCCCAACGACGTGATCAGCCTGCACTCCGGCTACCCCGACCGCGACCTGCTGCCCGAGCGGTTGGTACGCGCCGCGCTCGGCCGCGCCGCCCGCGGCGACGCCGCCCTGGGTCGGGCGCCCGCCTCCGGCCTGCCGGCACTGCAGTCGTGGTTCGCGCGCGAGCTCGGGGCCGCGACGCCGGTCGGCGTCAGCCCGGTCGCCGCGAGCGACGTGGTCGTGCTGCCGGGCAGCCAGAGCGGGCTCGGCTCGATCTTCCGCTCGCTGATCGGCGCGGGCCGCCCGCTGCTCGTCGAGTCGCCGACCTACTGGGGAGCGATCGTGGCCGCGCGCACCGCGGGCGTACGCCTGGTGCCCGTGCCCACGGGCCCCCACGGCGTCGACCCCGACGAGCTCGCGCGCGCGTTCGAGGAGACCGGGGCGCGGCTGTTCTACGCCCAGCCCAGCTACGCCAACCCGACCGGCGCGCAGTGGCCGCCGGAGCTGCAGCGCGCCGTGCTGGAGGTCGTGCGCGGTCACGGCGCCTTCCTCGTCGAGGACGACTGGGCCCACGACTTCGGGATCACCACGAGCGCGAGCCCGGTCGCGGCGCTCGACGAGGCGGGCCACGTCATCTACGTCCGCTCCCTGACCAAGAGCGTCTCGCCGGCGCTGCGGGTGGCCGCCGCGATCGCCCGCGGCCCCGTGCGCGACCGCATCCTGGCCGACCGGGCCGCGGAGGGGATGTACGTCAGCGGCCTCCTGCAGTCCGCCGCGCTCGAGGTGGTCACCGACCCGGGCTGGCGCACCCACCTGCGAGGTCTGCGCGAGCAGCTGCGCTCGCGGCGCGACCTGCTCGTCGCCTCGCTGCGCGAGCACGCGCCGCAGGTCTCCGTCGAGCACGTGCCGGCCGGCGGGCTGAACCTGTGGGCCCGGCTGCCGCGCGGCACCGACGTCGCCCGCCTCGTCGACGACTGCGAGCGGCTCGGGCTGGTCGTCGCGCCCGGTTCGGCGTGGTACCCCGCCGAGGACGCCGCGCCCCACGTGCGGCTCAGCTTCGCGGGCAGCGACCCGTCGGCGTACCCGCGGGCCGCCCGCCTGCTGGCACAGGCCCTCGGCGACCACGCCGCGGCGTAGGTTCTCCACCATGACCGAGGCCATCACCGTCACCGACGCCACCGACGCGTCCCGCTTCGAGATCCACGTCGACGGGGCCCTCGCGGGCTTCGCGGAGTACCGCCTGCGCGACCAGGGCCGCACCGTCGCCGTCACGCACACCGAGATCGACGACGCGTACGCCGGGCGCGGGCTCGCCAAGCAGCTCGCCGTCGGCGTCCTCGAGGACCTGCGCGCGGGCGGGCGCGCGCTGCTGCCCTACTGCCCGTTCTTCTCCGGCTACGTCCGCAAGCACCCCGAGCACCTCGACCTCGTGCCCGCCGAGCGGCGCGCCGAGTTCGACCTGGAGGGCTGATCAGGCCCGCTGCACCAGACTGTCGGGCAGCTCGATGTCGGGCACGAGCTCGACGAGGAGCTCGCGCACACGGGCGTCGATGTCCGCGACGATGCGGCGCACCTCGGTCTCGTCCCTGCCCTTCGGGTCGTCGAGGGGCCAGTCGCGGTAGCGGGCGCCGGGGACGTAGGGGCAGTTCTCGCCGCAGCCCTGCGTGATCGTCAGGTCGCTGGCCGCGATGGTCTCGGCGGTGAGCAGCGTCGGGGACTCGCGCGAGGTGTCGAGACCGAGGGACTCGAGGACGCGGGCGACCTCGGGGTGGACGTGCTCGCCGGGCTCGGTGCCCGCCGACACGGCGACCACGCGGCCGCCGGCGTAGTGCTCGGTGAGCAGGCGCGAGGCGACCGAGCGGCCGCCGTTGGCGCGGCAGGCGAAGACGACCTGCGGGACGTGGCCGGCCGGGGCGGCGCTCCGGGGCGGGGTGGTCACGACGGGGTTCCTCCTGCGGCGGTGGGGCTGCGGTCGCGCAGTCGCAGCGCGACATGGACGAGGGCGACGAGGACCGGCACCTCGATGAGCGGGCCGACGACACCGGCGAGGGCCTGGCCCGAGGCGGCGCCGAAGGTGCCGATCGCCACCGCGATGGCCAGCTCGAAGTTGTTGCCGGCGGCGGTGAAGGCGAGCGTGGACGTCTTCGCGTAGCCCAGCCGCAGGCGCGACCCGACCACCCACGAGACCGCGAACATGAGCAGGAAGTACGCCAGCAGCGGCAGCGCGATGCGGGCGACGTCCCACGGCTGCGAGGTGATGGCCTCGCCCTGGAGCGCGAACAGCACCACGATGGTGAACAGCAGGCCGTAGAGGGCCACGGGGCCGATGCGCGGCAGGAACCGCTGCTCGTACCACTCGCGGCCCCGGGTGCGTTCGCCGACGAGCCGGGTGAGGAAGCCTGCGGCCAGCGGGATGCCCAGGAAGACCAGGACGCTGATCGTGATGGCGCCGATGGAGAACTCCGCCGAGGTGGTGGCCAGGCCGAGCCAGCCGGGGAGGGTCTGGAGGTAGAACCAGCCGAGCGCGGCGAAGGCGACGATCTGGAAGACGGAGTTGAGCGCGACCAGCACCGCGGCCGCCTCCCGGTCTCCGCACGCGAGGTCGTTCCAGATCAGGACCATCGCGATGCAGCGCGCGAGGCCGACGATGATCAGGCCGGTGCGGTACTCGGGCAGGTCCGGCAGCAGCAGCCAGGCGAGGGTGAACATGAGCGCCGGACCGAGCAGCCAGTTCAGCGCCAGCGACGCGACCAGGAGCCGGCGGTCGGAGGTGACGCGAGAGGTCTCGGAGTAGCGGACCTTCGCCAGCACCGGGTACATCATCAGCAGCAGCCCGATGGCGATCGGCAGCGACACGGAGCCGATCTCGACCGCCTCCAGCACCTCGTCGATGCCGGGCACCAGCCGCCCCAGCGCCAGCCCGAGGGCCATCGACGCCACGATCCAGACGGGCAGGAAGCGGTCGAGGAGCGAGAGCCGAGCGGCCACGCGCCCCTCGTCGGCACGGCTCTGCACCTGCTGCCCGCTCATCGCACGCCCCTCCGCCCACTTGGTTCGATGTCCGTCGATGCAGAACCGTGGCGCACTGGTTCGACGTCTGTCAATATGGCAGCATGGCCATCGCGACCCCCGCCCCCTCCGGACCCGCCGGGGCCCCCGGGCTCGGTCAGACCTCGGCCGCCTGCTGCCCGTCCGACGGAGCGCGGACGGCCGGGCTGAGCGAGCAGCAGGCCGTCGCCACCGCCGCGGTGCTGAAGGCCCTGGCCGACCCCGTGCGGCTCCGTCTGTACTCCCGGATCGCGGCCGCCGTCGATGCGGTGTGCGTCTGCGACATCGACGACGTCGGCGTCTCCCAACCGACCGTGTCGCACCACCTGCGCAAGCTCCGCGAGGCGGGGCTCATCGACTGCGAGCGCCGCGGCACGTGGGTCTACTACTGGCCCGTCGACGGTGCGACGGCGGCCGCGCGCGACGTGCTCTGACGAAGCGGGTCCCGACCGCCGCTCCACCTCGCGCCGCCCCCGTCTCCCCCTCACGGGGGAGGAGCGGTTCCGCTGCGCGGCCGATGCGGGCCACCCTCGCGCCGTCCTAGGTTGAGACCACTTCACCGGACGGACGGAGGCACGACATGGCAACGAGGCCGCAGAGGTCCGAGAAGACCTTCGACATGATGAAGCTCGCCATCTGCGTCGGCATCGGCGTAGCGCTCGGCATCGTGTTCGACAACGACCCCCTCGGGGTCCCAAGCCTCGCGATCGGCCCGGCGCTCGGCGTCGTGGTCGCCCGCATCTGGACGAAGGCCGACCGCGCCCGCAAGGACCCGGCCCGCGCCTGAGCTCCCCCAGCACGCGCAGCACCCCCAGCACCCAGCACCCGCAGCACCGCTCACCCCACCCATCTCGGCACTGCTCTCGGAGGTACACGACATGACCGCAACGCTCACCCGGCCCGCAGACCTCGACGTGCTCGACTCCCTGGACGTGGCCGGTGACCTCGGGGCCGAGCTGGCCCAGCAGCAGATCGGCCAGGAGGTCGCGGTGCTGACCGGGATGCCCGGGCTCTCGACCGTGCACTGCCTGACGGTGAGCGCCGACGAGGAGTACCTCCCGACCATGTGACCCGTCCCTAGAGTGAGCCCCATGGGCGGTGCTCTCGCGACGATCTTCCCCGAGCTGGACGCACCGGAGCTCGCACGGCTCCTCGACTGGGTCGACACCCTCACGGAGGGTGTCGGCGCGGACGGGGAGCCGTTCGACGTCCACGCACCCGCCGGCGACCACGCCGACGCGGCCCGCGGCACGATCTTCGGCGACGTCGTGGCACCGCTGGTCGCCGACGTCCTGGACCGCACCGACGCCGACCTGCGGGCGCTGCCCCTCGGCGCCCCCGACCGGGTCTCGGCGCGCATCCGCACCCACGCCGTGCGGCAGGCCACCACGCTCGGCGCCCGGTTCCTCCTGCGCCGCCTCGACGCCGAGCGCCGCGAGGGCCGGCTGCGCGGGACGACGCCCGAGGAGCGCTTCGCCGACTTCGTCGACCACGCTGCCTCGCCGCAGGGTCGCGCCGCGCTCGCCGACGACCTGCCCGACCTGGTCGCCTGGCTGCGCCACGTCACCCGCCTGCGCACCACCGCGCTCGTCGAGGCGCTGGGCGCGACCACCCGCGAGTGGGACGCGCTGACGCGCACGCTGCCCGGCCTGGACGCCCGCGACCGCGTCGTCGACCTGTCCCCCGGGGCCGGGGACACCCATGGCGGCGGCGCCGCCGTCGCGATCCTCGAGCTGGCCTCCGGCGCCCGGGTCGTCACCAAGCCCCGCTCGCTCGCCGTCGAGCAGGGCTTCGCCCGGTTCACCGGCTGGTTCGGCGAGCGGACGGGCGTACCCCTGCCGGCCCCGGCGTCGTGGACCTCGGGGCGTCGGGGGTGGGTGGAGTTCGTCGCGTCCGACCGCTCCCGCAGCCACCCCGACTACCTGCGCACCGCGGGCACCCTGCTCGCAGCGCTGCACCTCCTGCGCGCCACGGACATGCACTACGAGAACCTCGTGCCCGACCCCAGCGGTCTGCCGGTCGTCATCGACGCCGAGTCGCTGTTCACCCCCGCCCTCGTGGGCACCGACCGCCCCGCCGAGGGCCTGCTGGGCGTCGTGGCGACCGGGATGCTCTCGCTGCGCCGGGAGGTGGCCGAGGGCGTCGAGGGAGCCGAGGGGACCGCCGACCTGCTCGACCCGGGCGCCCTGGGCTACCGGGCCGGTGGCCGCTCGCCGTACAGCAGCTGGCGCGCCGTGAACCCCGGACGCGACGACATGCGCCTCGAGATGACGCCGGTGCGCGTCGAGGCCGAGAGCCCCGTGCCGGCCGGCGTCGAGCGGGACCTGCGGGCCGCGGAGGCGCTCGCGTCGGCGTACGAGCAGGCGGTCGACGGGGTGCTGGCCGACCGCGAGGCCGTGGCCGCGGCGATCGAGCGCTGCTTCGAGTCCGGGGAGGTCCGGTACATCCACCGGCCGACGATGTCGTACGCCCAGGTGCTGCGGATGGCCACGCACCCGGCGTTCGCCACCCACCGCGACCGACACCGGGCGCTGGCCCGCCTCGCCGTCCTCGCCCCCCGCACGCCGCCCGCGCTGCTCGACTCGGAGGTGCTCCAGCTGACCGACGGGGACCTGCCCAGTTTCTCCGTCCCGCTGCGGGGTACGACCGTCCTGGACGGTCGGGGAGGGACCACCGGCGCGCGCGCCGTCGCCGCTCCCCTGGAGCAGTGCGTACGCGCGGTCCGCGGGCTGAGCGTCGAGGACGTCGAGAGGGAGGCGGAGCAGGTGCGGGGAAGTCTGTCGGCATGGTGAGGGCGTCGTGAGCGCGCTGCCGGGCGGCGTCCGCCGGTTCTTCGGGATCGACGCCGACTGGGTGCGTCCCGTCCCGGTGCGTCGCGTCGTCGCCGGCGACGTGCTCGTCGCCGCGGTCTACGGCGTGTGCGCGGTCCTGTCCCTGGAGACCGCCCGCAGCCTCGGCAGCCTGGCCGAGGTCGAGGTCTCGCGCACCGCGCAGTGGGTGTGGATCGCGCTGCCCGCCGTCTCCCTGGTGGTCCGCCGGCTGATGCCGATCACGGTGGCCCTCTTCGCCGCCGCCCACCTCTCCTTCACGGCCCTGTGGGAGCCGACGCTCTCGCCGGTCTTCGCCGCGCAGGTCTACTACTTCTTCGCGCTGTTCACCGCCATCGCCTGGGCGCGCGACCGCCGCAGGCTCGTCGGCGCCACCGCGGTCTTCGTCGCCGTCGTCCTCGGCTGGATCGTCTACGACCTGACCGCCCGCGACGGGCTCGAGACGCTGGGCCTGCTGCCGCAGCTCGGCTGGTTCGACGCGACCGAGGCCGCGGTGCTCCAGATCCTGCTCTCGACGGCCGTCTTCCTGGCCGCCGCGCTGCTCGGCGGCTCGCTGAACTGGTGGAGCGCCCAGCGCGAGGCCGAGGCGCGCGGGCTGGCGCGCACGATCGCCGAGCAGGGCGAGCAGCTGCGGGAGAAGGCGTTGGGAGAGGAGCGGCTACGGGTGGCTCGCGAGCTGCACGACGTCGTGGGCCACCACCTCGCGGTGATCGGCATCCACTCCGGGGTGGCTCGGCGCAAGCTGACCCGCGACCCGGAGGAGGCGACGACCGCGATGCTGCAGGTCGAGGGGTCGGCGCGCGACGCGACCGTGGACCTGCGCCGCCTGCTGGAGGCGCTGCGGATGAACGAGACGACGACGAAGGCGGGCGACAGCGGCCCGCACCCGGTGGACCGGGCGCTGCGCTCGACGGTCGCCGGGTTCGACACGCTCGACCTGGACGTCGAGCTGGAGCTGTGCGGCGACACCGACCGGGTGCCTGCCGCCGTGGGGCTCGCGCTCGACCGGATCGTCAAGGAGTCGGTCACCAACGTGACCCGGCACTCGACGGCGGACCGCGTGCAGGTCACGGTGGCGGTGCGCACCGACGACACCCCCTCGCGCGCGGAGGTGCGGGTCGCCGACAACGGCCGCCCGCGGGGCGGCACGAGCGGGAGCTCGGTCGGGATCGTGGGGATGCAGGAACGGGCCGCGCTGCACGGGGGCACGGTCACCACCTCGACGGGCCCCGACGGGGGGTTCGTGGTGGACGCGACGTTGACGTGGTCGGAGGGGGAGCGATGAATCTCGGGGGACGCCAGCCGCTGCGGGTGCTGCTGGTCGACGACCAGCACCTGGTCCGCACCGGCTTCAGCCGGATCTTCGGCGACGAGGAGGGTCTGGAGGTCGTCGGGGAGGCTGAGAACGGCGAGGAGGCCGTACGCCTGACCGCGGCGCTGCAGCCCGACGTCGTGCTGATGGACGTGCAGATGCCCGTGCTCGACGGGATCGAGGCGACCCGCCGGATCGTCGCCGAGCACTGCGCGAAGGTGGTCATCCTGACCACGTTCGGCGAGGAGGACTACGTCTTCGAGGCGCTCCAGGCCGGAGCCAGCGGCTTCATGCTGAAGAACGCGGACCCCGACGACATCGTCCGCGCCATCCACACGGTCGCCGACGGGCACGCCATCCTGGCGCCCGAGGTCACCACCCAGATCATCGACCGCGGCGTCGGCGCGGGGGCCCGCCGCCCGGCGCGGGATCCCGAGCAGGCGCGGATGATCGCCCAGCTGACGGAGCGCGAGCGCGAGGTGCTGGTGCTGGTCGCGCGGGCCATGTCGAACGCCGAGATCGCGGCGCACCTCGTCGTCGGCGAGGCCACGGTCAAGTCCCACGTGTCGGCGTGCCTGGCCAAGCTCGCCCTGCGCGACCGCGTGCAGGCCGCCGTCTTCGCCCACGAGAGCGGCCTCGTCGACGAGGCCTGAGGACCGCCACTCCGGTCCGTCCGGTCCGCCTCCCTCCCGCGTGCGGGGGAGGCGCGAAGATCCGCCCTGCGGCCCATGTGGGCGCGCCCTGCGCCGCCCTACAGTCGTGACGAGCCCCTCCCCCGGCCTCGTCGACCGGTGTCGGGGGAGGGCACCGACCACATCGACGACACCGGCACCGAGGGCGAGGAGGACCGCGATGACGCAGGGTCCCGAGCCCGTACGCCTGGTGGCACGGGCGCCGCTGTCCGCCCCGAGCGTGGAGCAGCTGATCTGGCCCGACCCCTCCCACGGCTGGGAGGCGCGCGAGGGCGTGGAACACCTGTGGCACCTGGGCCGGTGGTTGCGCGGCATCCACGACAACCCGGACCGGCCCGCGCAGGCGCCCGCCGGCGACGGCCCCGTCACCCTCCTCGAGGAGGTCCGGGTGCTGCTCGAGGAGCGCCTCGGGGGCACCGACGGCGATCCCATCGACCGCCTGCACTGGACCTCGCTGCACGAGTGGGCCGCCCGGCTCGCCGAGGGTGGGGCCGTCGCGCACGGCCGCCTCGGGCTCGACGGCGTCCTGGTCGAGTCGGCCGACGACGGCTCCCCCGCCCTCGTCGTGCCCGCCCCCGGCGGACTGGCCACCGCGGACCCCTCGGTGGACGTGGGCGGCGTGGTCGGCGACCTCGTGGAGCTCACCCACCGCTCGCGGGGCGAGGGCCGCGACCCGGCGGCGTACCAGCGTCTGCTCACCGCCTTCCTCACCGGCTACCGCGGCATCACCGGCGGCCCCGAACCCGCCGCCGACCTCGACGTCTACCGCGCAGCGGCCCTGCGCGTCGCCGGCCGCTCCGCCGCGCGCACCGACCCCGCCGACGCGGGGCTCGACCTCGAGATCGCCAAGCGCCTCGTCGAGCACTGCTGGGCGCTCGCGGACGCGTAGGACCGCCTCCCCCTCGCGGGGGAGATCGCACCCCTGCGCCCCTCCGCCGGGCGGGGGGCAGGGCGCGGCCCAGGTTCCGTCGCCCGCCCGATGCGCCGCACGGTCCCGCCGGGCGAGGGTTGACGACATCACCGGCCGCCACCGAGCGGCTCGTCGCGAACCCGAAGGCGAGGACCCATGCGCATCGATCCCCGGCTCGACGACTTCCTCGAGGCCCAGGGCCTCGGCCGCCACCGTCCGGAGACGGCGAAGGAGCTCAACGGCCGCAACGCCAACTTCCTGGTCGTCACGACCACCGACACCCCGGTCTTCGTCAAGCGCATCGCGACGGGGTCGCGGGACGCCGCCGAGCGCCACGCCGCGTGCGTCGCGTTCGAGGAGCTGCGCCGCGAGGACCCCGCCATCCAGCGCACGCTGGGCACCGCGCCGCTGCTGGCCTCGGACGCCGACCTGGGCTTCCTGGCGTACGTCGCACTCCCCGGCTCCACCAGCCTCGCCGAGCTCGGCCGCCAGCCGAAGGACGACGCGGACGCCGACGAGGGGGACGCCGGGACCCGCGATCCGGAGGACTTCGCCGAGGACCTCGGTCGGCTGCTCGCGGCGGTCCACGCCCTCGACCCCGCGGGTGTGCCGCCGCGCGCCGAGGCGCCGCGGCTGCCCCCGATCCAGCCGCTGGACCACCTGACCTGGGAGAGCTACCAGAACCTCACGGCCCCGTGCCTGCGGATCTGGAACCGCCTCCAGAACGACCCGGACGCCGCCGGCACCCTGCGCGCGCTGCGCGCGGACGAGGCGTACGCCGTGGAGCAGCACCCGGTCGCGATCCACGGCGACGTGCGCCTCGACCAGTTCCTGCTGGACCGCGAGGGCCGGCTGCGCCTCATCGACCTCGAGGAGTTCCGCCTCGGCGACCCGGCCCGCGACGTCGGCTCGATGGTCGGCGAGTGGCTGCACCGGGCGACCCTCGACCTGGTCGGCGAGCAGGACGCCGTCGCCGCCGTGGCCGACCTCGAGCTCACCCACGACGAGGTCGTCGCCAACGGCGCCGCCGCCCTCGACCGTCGCCGCCCGGTCATCCAGCGCTTCTTCGAGGCGTACCGCACCTCCTGCGGACCCGACGCCGCCTGGGTCGACGACCCCGCGTTCGTCGACCGCGTCACCCGCTTCGCGGGCTGGCACATGTTCGACCGCCTCATCGCGGTCGCCGAGCACACCTCGCGGGTCTCCGCCCTGCACTGGGCGGCCGCCGGCATCGGGCGCCAGGCCCTGCTCGCGCCGCGCGCCGCAGCCCCGGCGCTCGGCCTGCCCGACCACTCCGACCAGCGAAAGGCCGCCGCATGAGCACCCTCACCGCCCCGCCCCTCGCTCCGCCCGTCACCCCGCCCGCCGCGCTCCTCGCAGCGCTGGACGAGGTCGCGATCGACACCGCGACCTGGACCGCCCGCGTCGGGACGCGCGACGTGCCCGGCGGCAGCCCCCGCGACCTGCGCGCCCACCTGGTGGCCGTGCTCTACGAGGTGCTGCACGCCGGCCGCGCCGAGGAGAAGGACCTCGGCCGGGTGCTGCGCGAGCACGACGTCGAGCAGGTGCTCGCCGCCGCGATCCCGCACCCCACCTCGCCCCGCGCGGCCCGGCTGGTGCGCCACCTCGACCCGGCCGACGGCGCCGACCCGAGTGCCGACCCGGGCAGCACCGGCGACGCCGTCGTCGACCTCGGCGACGTGCGCGTCCGTGTCCCCGCCGCCGTCGTCCCCGCGGGCTGGGAGGTCGGCGAGGTGCGCGTCCTCGACCTGCCCGCGGGCCGCCCCGCCCTCTCCCACGGCTTCTTCATGGTGGACGGGCCGCTGGGCATGCCGCGGGCCGCCGACGGCCTGCGGCGCGTCTACGTGCACGCCGTCGACCACGACGCCGCCGCGACGGCATGGCGCCGCGCGATGACGGCGCTCAACGCGGTGGACGCGCCGTACCGCACCAAGACCCTGTCGCACCGCGACGGCTACCCACGCCGCGACGCGATCGTCGTCTACCTGCCGGCCGCCGCCGCGGACCTCGCCGGCGTCGTCGCCGAGGCCGTCGCCGGCCTGCCGAGGATCGCGGACGACACGTCCCTGTTCGCCGAGCGCCTCGCCCCGGGCGTCGCGATCGCCGACGACCCGGCCGACCCGCGGCCGCAGTACCGCGAGCTCAGCTTCGGCGAGCACCGCGCCAGCATCGCCGCGACCGCCGTCGTGCGCCGCGCCGACGCCGCCGACCCGGCGAGCGACCTGGCCGCGATCTTCGCCGAGGAGTGCGACCGCGCGGGCGTGCTGCCCGCGACGCCCGCCTTCAACGCGCCCGCGTCCGCCGCGGACGCAGCCGCCTGACACCCGCCCCGGACCACCACGAGAGAGGACCCGACCGTGACCGCAGAGACCGCAGAGACCCGCAGCCCCGAGAACGCCTTCGGGGAGAACGTCTACGGCGACGGCCTGGCCGCCGTGTACGACTTCATGTACCCGCCGAGCCCCGACGCGCAGATGGCGGGCGAGTACGTCGGCCGCCTCGCCGGCCCCGGTGGCACGGCGCTCGAGCTGGGCGTCGGCACGGGCCGCGTCGCCGTGCACACGGCGGCCGCCGGCGTGCAGGTGACCGGCGTCGACGCCTCGCAGAAGATGCTCGACACGCTGCACGAGCGGCACCCGGACTCGGGCGTCGAGACGCAGCTGCTCGACTTCACCGCCGAGAGCACGGGGCGGACGTACGACGTCGTCTACGTGCCGCTGTCCACCTTCTTCGTGGGCCGCACCCAGGCCGCGCAGCTGCGCACCATGCAGCTGATGCGCGAGCAGGTCGCCGACGACGGCCACGTCGTGGTCGAGGCGTTCGACCCGAAGGACTACCACGCGCTCGAGGGCGCGCGCACCGACACGCACCCGTTCCCCGACGGGTCGCTGATGATCGACACGACGGTCGTCGACCGCACCTTCCAGATCATCGTCGTCAGCCACACCACGATCGGCGAGGGCGCGCGGTTCGAGACGGTCAAGGAGATCGTGCGCTACGCGTTCCCCTCCGAGCTGGACCTGATGGCCCGCCTCGCCGGCCTCGAGCTGGTCGAGCGCTCCGAGGACTACGCGGGCACGCCGCACACGGCCGCCAGCGTGCGCCACGTGTCGCGCTACCGCGTCGCCGGACGGGACCGGTCGTGACCGGCCCGTGCCGCCGCGGCCCGGAGGACCCGGTGCGCGTGCTGCTGGTCGACGACCAGGACCTCGTGCGCCGCGGCGTGGCGATGATCGTGGAGCACGAGGACGACATGCGCGTCGTCGGGCACGCCTCCGACGGTCCCTCGGCGCTGGCCGCCGCCGCGGAGCTGCAGCCCGACGTCGTGCTGATGGACATCCAGATGCCGGGCGACTTCGACGGCATCGAGGCCACCCGCCGGATCGTGGCCGCCTCGGAGTGCCGGGTCATCGTGCTGACCACCTTCGACGACGAGGCCACCGTGTTCCCGGCGCTGCAGGCCGGCGCCAGCGGGTACGTCCTCAAGGTCAGCGACGGCGAGGCGCTCGTCGAGGCCATCCGCGCGGTCGACGCCGGCGGGTCGCTCATGTCGCCGGACGTGACGGCCACCGTGCTGACGCACTTCACCTCGCGCACCACGGGCGGGGCGTTCCAGCCCCGCCTGGTCGACACGCTGACCGCCCGCGAGCGCGACGTGCTAGGCCTCATCGCCCGGGGGCTCTCGAACGCCGAGATCGCCGCCGAGCTGGTGGTCAGCGAGTCCACCGCGAAGACCCACGTCTCGCACATCCTCACCAAGACGGGCGTGCGCGACCGCGTGCAGGCCGTCTCCCTCGCCTACGAGAGCGGCGTCGTCCGCCCCGGCGAGATGCACGGCATCACCGCCTGACCCACCCACGAGAGGAACCGAGATGACGACGCTCCAGCACCCGCCCACGACCGCTCCGCAGGCGGACGGCGACGCCGGCCGCGTCCGGGTCTCCGACTGCTCGGTGATGTTCCCGGCGACGCCGGTGGACCCGGTCGAGCTGAAGACCTTCGCCTCGTTCGTGGAGCTGTCCGGGATGCGCCGGCTCTACTGCGGCCAGTCGGCGGTCTTCGAGCCGCACACGACGTTCGCCCGCCTGGTCGCCGACGGCTGCCGCACCCCGCTCGGCACGGCGGTGACCCTGATGGCGCTGCGCCACCCCTTCACGGCCGCGCTGCACGCCCGCGAGCTCGCGCTCTTCTCCGGGCAGTCCTACGTGGCCGGCCTCGGGCTCGGCTCGCGGCACTTCAACGAGGCCATGACGGGCTCGTGGCCCGCGAGCCCCCTGACCTACGTGCGCGAGTACGCCTCCGTGGTGCGGCAGCTGCTCGACGGCGGTCGGGTGGAGCTCGACGGCCGGTACTTCTCCGTGCACGCCGCGCTGCCCGCCGAGCTGCCGGCCGAGGTCGAGCTGGCCCTCGGGGTGCTGCGCCCCCGGATGACCGAGCTGGCGGGCGAGGTCGCCGACCTCGGCATCTCCTGGCTGACCCCGGCGTCGTACTGCCGCGACCAGCTGCTGCCCGCCCTGGCGCACGGTGCCCGGGGCCGCGACGTCGTGCCGCGCCTGGCCACCGTCGTCAACGTCGCCGTGGCCCGCCCGGGCCGCGACCCCGTCGAGCTGGCGCTGGCCGGGCTGGGCAACCACCTCGCGGCGCCGCACTACGGCGACGCGCTGACCAAGGCCGGTTTCGACGTCCGGATCGGCGACCGCGAGCACAACGCGCGCGAGATCGTCGACCAGGGGCTCTACGTCTACGGCACGCCCGAGGAGATCGCCGAGCGGCTGCGCGACTACCGCGACGCCGGCGTCGACGAGATCCTCATCAACCCCGGCGGCGTGTACCTCACGCAGGGCGGTCTCGAGGCGCTGCGCGACCTCGACGAGATCGCACGGGCGCTGGCATGAGCGGCCCGGGCGCCCCGAGCGCCGAGACCTTCGAGGCCCAGCTCGCCGACGCCATGCACGGGCTGGACGGGAGGCGTGTGGCGCTGGTCGTCACGGGGTCGCTGTCGGCCGCCTACCTGCCGTACTGGCTGACCTACCTCTCCGGCGCCGACACGCACCCCGAGCTGCGGGTGCTGCTGACCCGCACCGCGACCACGATGGTCAGCCCGACCGCGGTCTCCGCGCTGCTCGGGCGGCCGGTCGAGAGCGACGCGTGGCCCGGCGACGAGGCCGTCGACCACGCTCCGCACGTCGAGCTGGCCGAGTGGGCCGACGGGTTCCTCGTGCACCCCTGCACGTTCTCCTACCTCGGTCGGATCGCCACCGGCCTGGCCGACACCCCGGCGCAGCTGGCGCTGCAGACCTCGTCGGCCCCCAAGGTCGTGTGCCCCGCCCTGCCGCCCGGCACGCTCGACGCCCCGGCGTACCAGCGCCACGAGGCGGCGCTGAAGGAGCGCACCGACGTCGTCCTGCTGCCGCCCGGGCGCGGTCGCAGCGTCACCACCGGCCGCCAGGACGCCCTGCCGCCCGCCCAGTTCTCGCTGGCGCTCGGCGTGCTCGGCCAGGAGCTGCGCGGCCGCGAGGAGTCGTGAGCGCCGTCGGGCCCGTCGTCGAGGCCCCCACCGAGATCGAGGAGCTGCGCCGGACGGCGACGGGGTACGTCGAGACCGTCACGACCTGCGTGGGCGACGTGCACCGCGTGGTGCGTACGCCCGGCAGCCTGCGCGCCGACGTGCTCGCGGCCCCGCCGCGGGCGCTGCCCGTGACGTCGACCGAGGTGGCGTGGAGCCTGCCGGACGCCGACGGCGGGCACGTCGTGCCCGGGCCGCTGTCCGCGGCGGCGCTGCTGCTCGGCGGCGTGCCGGGCTCCGCGGTGCTGCGGATGGTGGCGCCGGTCGGTGCCGCCCTCGCCCACGCCGCCCGCCTGGAGGCGCCCGCCCGCCCCGCGCCCTCGGGCCTGCGCCGGCTGCGGCGCTGGCTGTCCGGGGCCGCGACCCCGACCGCGGAGTCGCGGCGGCTGCGGGAGCTGCTCGACGAGCACGGCCTGCGTCCGGACCTGCGGGCCTGGGCCGACGACCTGGTGGGCGCGCCGCGGGCGTACTCCCTCGGGGCACCCGGGCTGGGTGCGCTCTACCCGCACCCCGACGGTGCCCGCACGGTCGTGCTCGTGACCGACGAGGTCGCGAGCGCGCCCCCGGTGTGGGACCTCGGCTGGCTGCTCGGCGAGCTGCTCGAGCTCGTCAACGACCCCGACCACGCGCCCGCGCCGCGTCCCGTGCACGAGCACCCGATCGCGCAGGCGGTGCTGGAGCGGTACGCCGCCGTCGCGCCGCCGCCGGACCCCGACGCGCTGGCCCGCGCCGCCCTGCTGCGCTGGGTCGTGCACCTGCACGACTTCACCGCCTACGTCGGCTGGGACGACCAGCTCCCCCGCCGCGTCGCCCGCATCGCCGAGCTGGCCCGGATGGCGCCGTAGCTGCGCCGGTCGCCCCTTCGCTCGACGTCCGACGCCACCTCGCCTGCGAGAAAACGCGGACCGCGCTGGAGAAAACGCGGACCGCGACGGTCCGTGAGGCCGCCACCGTCCGCGTTCTCTCCGATCGCGCCGCTCGCGCCGGCACGGCGGAGGTCCTCCAGAACCTCGTCCGCCGCCGCCACGGGTAGGTCGCCATCGAGGCCATCGAAAACGGCACAGGCTACGTCCTCCGCGACAAGGGCTATGGTTCGGGAACTAGTGAGCCGTTGATTCTGGTCATGAGTTCTGACCCGCGATCTGGGGGCACCGAGACGGTCGCCGACGATCGGCTCGGAAACGACCGATCGAGAGCCGGTCACCCAGCTTGTTGGAACCCAACAAAACTGCGGGCCCGCCTACGGCGTCGGGGCACTGGGCCCGATCCGAGTCCTTGCCCTTCCTCGCTCGTGCCACAATCCGGCCATTGAGCGTCGGAACCCTGCGCAGGAGGGACCACCCAGTGTTCGGTGTCGCACTCACAATCAGTTCCTACGCCGACATGACTCCCGCGCGAGCGCGTGACGTGGCGCGGGCCTTCGACGCGCACCCGGGATTGCGTCCGGTCAAGGTTGGAGGCGACCCGGCGAGAATTGCCGTGAGGCCGTCCATGGAGGCCGTCGTCGAAAAGGCTGGCCTACCGGTTGAGTGGTTGACCGAGCGACGCAAGAGCTCTGATGTGTCCACCTGCGAGTTCGGGCAGTTCAACCTCTTCAGCGGCCGGGGAGGGTTCATCGGCTCTTGCGACGACGGTCAATGGGAGTTCAGCCTCCTCCCCCATCAGGTGGAGCACTCGTGGAACGCAGACACTGTCCACGAGCCTGGCGCACTCGAGGACCTTGCCGGGTTGTTCGAGGACCTCGCACTGGCGATGGACGCGTCGTACGGCTACGTAGTGTCCAACGACCCTCAACGTCGACCGCAAGACCTGCACTCGGACCCACAGACCGCGTTGCGAGGTGTCTTCTGGCTGACCTATTTCGGCACGGCTCTGAAGACGTTCCGCCCGGAACTGACCGCCCTTCCGGGCGCATACGCTCTCCCCGGGGCTGGCGTGCTCATCCGTTCCGGGGCGGACCCGTGGGGCGCCGACAGCCGACCGGGGAGCCCGCTCGATACCGCGGTCCGTGAGTTGTTCTCGCCTTCGGCGTTCGAATGGGCCAGGCCCAACGAGTTTCTCCCCAGCGTGCAGCATCACTTGAACGCCTCGCCAGGCACCGAGGTCATGCCGTGGGTGGGCTGGCTCGCCGAACGGTCCGAACAGCAGACGCAGCGCGCGCACGCCTCAGCTGCTAGACGGCTGAGGAAGGCACTCGACGCACGGCCCGTCGCCCTAGAGCTGGGGGAAGATGCGACCGAATGGTCCAGTTCGTTTGACCGGAGCGAATGGAAGAGGTTCGCCGCAATGCTCCGCCGAGAGTTGCGCGGCGACTTCGCCGGGCCCATAGGAAGAGCCGCGCTTGCGGTTATTGCCCGCGCTCCGCAAGAGGACGAAGACGCGGTCATATTGGACACCGATATCGGCGTCGTACAGCTGGCGTGGTTCATCGACGACCCGAACACCATCGACATCTACCTCTGGGGACCGCCAGCCCTTCATGAGATCAGCGACACCTACCTGCGTGGATAGCGCGCCTGACAAGTGGGCCGACTTGGGAACTCCCTCGGCAAGGCGGCCGATCACAGCGCCCATCCGCTGACTGAACGCAGCGAGCGTGAGTCCCGACGCAATGTGGGCACGTCCACGGGGGACGTCGTCATGGCTCCGACTAGCGGCGCGCACCTCGACGCGCTGGTTGGCCGCCACGGCGTCTCCGACGCCTCCACGTCTCCGCCTCAACGCCCGGCTCACAACCCTCGATCATCTGCGGCGGCTCAGAACTGGGTCCAATTGGGGACACGGTTCTGAGCCGCACACCGGGGCAAGGCCCGGCGCAGGCCAGAAACGACCGGTTGCGAACTGAGGCAGCTCTATCGCACAGATGAGATAAGGGCTTTGCGCCGAAGAGTCCGCGGCCCGTCAGAGACCGGCGGTCTGCACGACCTCGGTGACGGCGGCCTCGGTCGCGACGGCGTCCTGCGCCTCCTGCGCGGTGGCCGCGGTGTGGTCGAGGTCGGCGATGTAGCGCTCGGCGTCGAGGGCGGCGGCGCAGCCGGTGCCCGCAGCCGTGATGGCCTGGCGGTAGTGGTGGTCCACCAGGTCGCCGGCCGCGAAGACGCCGGGGACGTTCGTCGCCGTGGAGGGGTGGCGCACCTGAACGTAGCCCTCGTCGTCGAGGTCGACCTGGCCGGTCAGGAGCTCCGAGCGCGGGTCGTGGCCGATCGCGATGAACAGGCCGGTGACCGGCAGCTGCCGGGTGTCGCCGGTGACGGTGTCGCGCAGCGTGACGCCCTCGAGCTTGTCGCCGCCCTGGATCTCGGTGACCTCGGAGTTCCACACGAACTCCAGCTTCTCGTCGGCGCGGGCGCGCTCGACCATGATCGCGGAGGCGCGCAGCTCGTCGCGGCGGTGGATCAGGTACACCTTCTTCGCGAAGCGGGTCAGGAAGGTGGCCTCCTCGACGGCGGAGTCGCCGCCGCCGACGACGGCGATCTCCTGGTCGCGGAAGAAGAACCCGTCGCAGGTCGCGCACCACGAGACGCCTTTGCCGGAGTACAGGTCCTCGCCGTCGAGGCCGAGGCGGCGGTAGCCGGAGCCCATCGCGAGCACGACCGAGCGGGCCGTGTAGGTCTCGGTCTCGGTGCGCACGACCTTGAGGTCGCCGCTCAGGTCGACGGACACGACGTCGTCGGGGATGAGCTCGGCGCCGAAGCGCTCGGCCTGGGCGCGCATCTCGTCCATCAGGGCGGGGCCCATGATGCCGTCGCGGAAGCCGGGGAAGTTCTCGACCTCGGTGGTGTTCATCAGGGCGCCACCGGCGGTCACCGAACCCTCGAACACCAGCGGCTTGAGGCTCGCCCGCGCGGCGTACACCGCCGCGGTGTAGCCCGACGGGCCCGACCCGATCACGATGACGTTGCGCGGCTCGGTGGCGGTGCTGCTGTTGTCGGTCATGGGGGTGCTCCTGTCTTGCGTGAGCTGGCCGGTCGTGGTTCAGCCGAGGAGGCTGGGCGGGAGGTCGATGTCGGGGACGAGCTCGACGATCAGGTCGCGGACGCGGCCGTCGATGTCGGCGACGATCCGTCGTACCTCGGTCTCGTCCTGTCCCTTGGGGTCGTCCAGCGGCCAGTCGCGGTAGCGGGCGCCGGGGACGTAGGGGCAGTTCTCCCCGCAGCCCTGGGTGATGGCCAGGTCGCTCTCCGCGATCATCTCTGTGGTCAGCAGCTTCGGGGACTCCCGGGAGGTGTCGAGCCCGAGGGACTCGAGCACGCGCGCGACCTCGGGGTGGATGTGCTCGCCGGGCTCGGTGCCGGCGGAGATCGCGATGACGCGGCCGCCGGCGTAGTGCTCCGTCAGCAGCCGGGAGGCGACCGAGCGGCCGCCGTTGGCGCGGCAGGCGTAGACGACCTGAGGGGTCTTGGAGGCGTCGGGGGCTGTCGTGGTGGTCATGCTCGAGGACTCCTGGTGAGGGTGGCGGGGGTCAGGCGTTGCGCTGGGTGAGCTCGTCGACGAGTGCCCGCGCTCGGGTCTCGATCTCGTCGCGGATGCGGCGAACTTCGTTGAGGGTTTTGCCCTCGGGGTCCTCGAGTGCCCAGTCGAGGTAGGTCTTGCCGGGGTAGATCGGGCAGGCGTCGCCGCAGCCCATGGTGATGACGACATCGGCTGCGCGGACGACGTCGTCGGTCAGCGGCTTGGGGAACTGCGCGGACAGGTCGAGGTCGACCTCGGCCATCACCTCGAGCACCGTGGGTTCCAGTTCGGGTGCGGGGCGTGAGCCGGCCGAGCGGACGTGGATGCGGCCCTGGGCGTGGTGCTCGATCAGCGCGGCCGCCATCTGGGAGCGGCCGGCGTTCTGCACGCACACGAGGAGTACTTCCGGGACCTCGTGGTCGAGGGTGCCGCGCGACTGCGCCAGGGCGGTGAGACGGTCCTGTGCGAAGGTCTCGGCCAGGGTGGGCAGGTAGGCGGCGATCTTCGCCGTCCGCTTCAGCGCGATGTAGGACTCGAAGAGGTACCGCTCGATGGTCTCTTCGGCGAAGTGGCCGGCGAACTGCGATCCGAGCCGTTGCGCAGCTGCGTGGAGCAGGTCGTGGGGGTTCCTGACGCCCGGCATCACGGGCGCGTCGGGCTGGCTCATGGGCGGTGTGCTCCTCGATCCGTCTGACCGGCGTTTGGCCGGTGTGCTCAGGAGTTGCTCGGAGTGGTCGTGGGCTCAGCCGCGCCCCGGCCGCGCCGATCGCGGAGCCAGAGGGCGACGTAGACCAGGGCGACGAGAACGGGAACCTCGATCAGGGGTCCGACGACGCCGGCGAGGGCCTGGCCCGAGGTCACGCCAAAGGTGCCGATCGCCACGGCGATCGCGAGCTCGAAGTTGTTGCCCGCTGCGGTGAACGCCAGGGTCGAGGTCTTGGCGTACCCCAGTCCCAATCGTGCTCCCACGGCCCACGAGAGCGAGAACATGAGCACGAAGTAGGCCAGCAGCGGCACCGCGATGCGGGCAACGTCCCAGGGCTGGGAGGTGATCGCGTCGCCCTGGAGCGCGAACAGCATCACGATCGTGAACAGCAGCCCGTAGAGGGCCACGGGGCCGATCTTGGGCAGGAACCGGTCCTCGTACCACCCGCGGCCCTTGGTGCGCTCGCCGATGAGTCGTGTGAGGAACCCGGCAACGAGCGGGATGCCGAGGAAGATCAGGACGCTGATGGCGATCGCGCC
The DNA here is from genome assembly GCF_032378595.1 of Nocardioides imazamoxiresistens. Classification (NCBI taxonomy): domain Bacteria; kingdom Bacillati; phylum Actinomycetota; class Actinomycetes; order Propionibacteriales; family Nocardioidaceae; genus Nocardioides; species Nocardioides imazamoxiresistens. The sequence continues at coordinate 339,084 of NZ_JAVYII010000003.1, read as the reverse complement.
GATCGAGAACTCTGCGGACGTGGTCTCCAGGCCCAGCCAGCCGGGCAGGGTCTGCAGGTAGAACCAGCCCAGGGCGGCGAAGGCCACGATCTGGAACACCGAGTTGATTGCGACGAGCACGGCGGCGGCCTCGCGGTCGCCGCAGGCGAGGTCGTTCCAGATCAGCACCATCGCGATGCACCGCGCCAGGCCCACGATGATCAGGCCGGTGCGGTACTCGGGCAGGTCGGGCAGCAGCAGCCACGCCAGCGCGAACATCAACGCCGGGCCGAGGATCCAGTTGAGCACCAGCGAGGAGACGAGCAGTCGCCGGTCACCCGTGACGCGGGAGGTCTCGGAGTAGCGGACCTTGGCGAGCACCGGGTACATCATCAGCAGCAGCCCGATCGCGATAGGCAGTGAGACCGATCCGATCTCGACGGCTTCGAGCGCCTCGTCGAGGCCGTCGATGGACCGTCCGAGCACCAGGCCGAGGGCCATCGCGGCGATGATCCACACCGGCAAGAAGCGATCCAGCGTCGAGAGCTTCCGCATGACGGGCGCCTCGGCCGCGGCGTCCGTGTGCTCAGAGGCGGACGGGGGTGTGGACTGGGGCGTGTGGGGCGCGGCGCTCATGCCGTTTCCGTTCGCGTGGGGGTGAGGGTGCGGGTGCGGGTGGCCCGGATGATGGCCGCGGAAGCCTGGTCGTGCACGCGGTGGGTCGTCTCGAGGGTGATCTGCTCCCAGCCGTTGGCGGCGAGAGCCTCGCGGTACTCGGCCTCGGTGAGCGCGCCGGCGATGCAGCCGGTGTAGGCGGCCATGTCGGCACGCGTGGCCTCGTCCATCTCTTCGTCGGCGACCACGTCCGAGACGGCGAGCCGTCCGCCGGGGCGGGTCACGCGTGCCGCCTCGCGGAGCACGAGGTTCTTGTCGGCGGCCAGGTTGATGACGCAGTTGGAGACGACGACGTCGACCGTGGCGTCGGGCAACGGGATGTCCTCAAGGTAGCCCTCGACGAACTCGACGTTCTCCGCGCCCGCCTCGGCCGCGTTCGCACGTGCGAGCTCGAGCATCTCGGTGGTCATGTCTAGCCCGTAGACCTTGCCGCTCGGCCCGACGCGGCGTGCCGAGATCAGCACGTCTCCGCCGGCGCCCGATCCCAGGTCCAGCACGGTCTCGCCCTCGTCGAGAGCGGCCACAGCAGTCGGGACTCCACAGCCGAGCGAGGCCTCGATCGCGGGCCCGCTGGCCTCGTCGCCGTCGTAGAGCCCGGCACCGAACACCGTGGCTCCGTCGCGCTCGTTGCCGCGGTAGACGTTGTCCTCCGTCGACAGCGCCGGGTTCGGTCCACAGCAACTAGCGTGAGCCTGCTTCGACCGCGCAGCCTCGGCGTACCGAGCCCGCACCGTCTCCCGCAGCGTCTCTGCCGACGACCGATCCGACACCTGGTCCGACATCTGCTGCTCTGACATCTCGGCCTCCAACTCAGTTTCCACACGCGGACTGGATCCCAACCGGGACCGAGGACCGTCCGGGTTAGTTCGACGTCCGTCGATGCAGGAGACACTGGCGCACTGATTCGGCGTCTGTCAATATGTCTCGGGTGAACCTCACCGCACCGCTCGTGGAGGAGTCGGATACCTCGCGCGCCACGACGAGTTTGTGCTGCGAGCCCGACGAGGCCGCCGAGACCGCCGCTGGCCTCAGCGCCGAGCAGGCAACCAACGCTGCGGGGATCTTCAAGGCACTGTCTGACCCGGTGCGCCTCCGGCTCTACTCGCGGATCGCCGGCGCCTCCGAAGCCGTATGTGTGTGCGACATCGACGACGTCGGCGTCTCGCAACCCACCGTGTCCCACCACCTCCGCAAGCTCCGCGAAGCCGGCCTCATCGACTGCGAGCGCCGGGGCACCTGGGTCTACTACTGGCCCGTCGCGAACGCGACGAGAGCCGCACACCTCGCGCTTTAGCGACGTCCGACGACGTCCGACGTGGCACGGCTCCGGACGCCGCACTCGACGTCCAGGTTCGAAACCCAAGACCGGAATCAAACCGGCTCAAAACCTCCCGGCAACCGAACGAGAGTTTTGAACCGCCTCATTGACCACTAGGAGCGGCGGCTCACTAACGACCGTTTGCGAGCCTGCCCGCTCGTCGCGCGCTGCAAGTGCGACCGGTCTGGGACCGGACAACGGGTCCTCCGAGCCTCTCGCTTCCCCAGGGGCGGCTGATGCTCTGATCGTCGACCCGTCGAGTACCCACATGTTTCTGACACGATCTGATCGGAGAACGTTCCGATCATGGAGACCTGGTACTTTCCCGCGAGCCGAGACTCGGACGCAGTCGCCGCCATCAACCACCCGGGTGGCCCGTCCTCGGAGGTCGCACGAGACCTCGTGCTCGCCGCTCCGGTCCGAGGGCCCGAGTTCACCTACGAACTAGCGGTGCTCGCCCGCCCGGTCGCGGGTCGAGGGGTGGACCTGGAAGATGCCGCCGGCGGTCTGCTGCGGCGCGAGGCAGGTCAGACGGTGGTCCTTTCCCGAACGCCGACAGAACTCATCAGCGCGCTCGCCGATCTGCCGGAGACGAAGATCGCGGATATGGCCGAGCAATGGGGAGAGAGCGTCAGACTCGCCGACCCCGCCGCAGCGCCTCAACACGTCGCCGACCTCAGGCGACTGGCCGCACTGGCGACCAACAGCCGCAGCGGATTCCTCCGGCGCCCCGCAGCGCTCTACTGCCTGGCCTACTCCTGACTGCAGGTCGGAGGCAGACGCCCGACGGCGGAGAGCGCTCCTGTCGCGCCTGATCCAAGGCACCCGGACCCGATCCGCGGGCGGGTGCGCAGCAGGGTGCCGGGCTGGCGACCACGCCAATCGATCGTCACGACCGAACACTCCGCGATCTGGGCCGCCTGCACCTGGGTCACCCACTCCGCCTGAGCACCGCTGACCTCCACGTGGCTGACCCGAGGAGGCGAGTGGCCCTGCCGGTCAGAGCGAGGAGTCGCCTTCTACACCCTTCGCGCAGGCGTACCCGTCCGTCGTCGACCACCCTCCCATTACCGGGGCCCTCCCTAGGCTCCTTGCATGACGGCGGACGCGACGACGGACGAGCGGATCGACACGGCAGCGAGCGCGTTCGGCGTCGACCGCCCGACCGACTGGCAGCGCGAGGCGCTGACGGCGGTCCTCGACGGTCGCGACGCGGTCGTGCTGGCGCCGACGGGGTCCGGCAAGTCGCTGGTGTACCTCGCCGCCAGCCGCCTCGTCGGCGGCTGGACGCTCGTGGTCTCGCCCCTGCTGGCGCTCCAGCGCGACCAGGTCGCGCACCTCGAGGAGGCCGAGGTCCGCGTCGAGAGCATCGACTCCACCCTGGCCAAGAGGCGCCGCGCCGAGGTGCTGGAGGCCGTCGGCCGGTGCGAGGTCGACCTCGTGTTCCTGGCGCCCGAGCAGCTCGCCAACGCCGAGGTCGCCGAGGCGCTCGCCGCCTGCCCGCCCGCCCTGGTCGCCGTCGACGAGGCCCACTGCGTCTCCGAGTGGGGCCACGACTTCCGCCCCGACTACCTGCGCTTGGGCGTGCTGCTGGACCGGCTCGACGGGGCGGGGCACCGGGCGGTACGCATCGCGACCACGGCCACCGCGGCGGCCCCCGTGCTGGAGTCGATCACCGCGCGGCTCGGTCTCGGCGACGCCGCCGTGGTCACCTCGGACCTGGCGCGCCCCAACCTGCGGCTCGACGTCGAGCAGGTGCCCGACGGCGACCGGCTCGACGAGCGGGCGCTCGAGCTCGCCGACCGGGGCGACGCCGACGGCCTGGCCCTCGTCTACGTCCGCACCCGCAAGCACGCCGAGCAGCTGGCCACCGCGCTGGCGGACCGCGGACGCCGCGCCGCCGCGTACCACGCCGGCCTGCGCCGCGCCGACCGCGAGGCCGTGCACGAGCGCTTCGACGGCGGCGAGCTCGACGTGCTCGTGGCGACCTCGGCGTTCGGCATGGGCATCGACAAGCCGGACGTCCGCCTCGTCGTGCACGCCGGCGCACCGGCCTCGGTAGACGACTACTTCCAGGAGATCGGCCGCGCGGGCCGCGACGGCGAGCCCGCCGACGTCGTGCTCCTGCACCGCCCCGAGGACCGCGCGCTCGGCCGCTTCTTCTCCGCGGGCGTGCCCCGCAAGGCGACCGTGCGCTCGGTGCTCGCCGCCGCCCGTCGCTGCGGCAGCCGGGAGCCGCGAGAGGTCGCCGAGGAGGCGGGGATCGGCACCGCGTCCGCCACCCGCGTGCTCAACCTCGCCGAGCTGGCGGGCGACGACGCCGGCGTCGAGGCCGTCCGCGAGGTCGCACGCGAGCGACGGCGCCTGGAGCAGTCGCGCGTGGAGATGATGCGGGAGTACGCCGAGACCCGCCGCTGCCGGTCCGCCTGGTTGCTCGGGTACTACGGGCAGTCGGCCGAGCCGTGCACCTCCTGCGACACGTGCCGCTCCGGCAGCGCCGCCGACGCGCCCGAGGTCGACGACGAGCGGCGCGGCGAGCGCGTGGTCCACGCCAGCTTCGGCACCGGCGTGGTCGTCGAGGCCGACGAGCACCAGACGACGGTGCTGTTCGAGGAGAACGGCTACAAGACCCTGTCGACCGAGCTGGTCGACGACCAGGAGCTGCTCGAGCCGGCCTGATCCGCAGCACGGCCCGCACCCCGGGACAGCACCCCACCGCCGCCACCCCCGGACCGGGGGTGGCGGCGGCGTCTCACACACCGGGCGTACGCCCGTGGCTCACCGCGAGCGCAGCGCCTCGAGCAGCGAGACCCGGCCGCCGGCGCGGAGCACCGCACCGCCGTAGACCCGGCCGCCGACCGCGAACGCGGCGACCGCGGTGCCGGCCGCGACGGCCAGCGACAGGGCGACCTGCCACACCGGCACGGTCTCGACCGCGAGGCGGGCCGGGAGGGCGAAGGTGTTGAAGAACGGCACGAGCGAGGCGACGTCGAACCAGATCGAGTCGGTGAACGAGAAGGTCAGGTAGACGGCCGCGACGATTGGCAGCAACACCACCGCGAAGGCCGGCTGCAGCACGCTGCTCAGCTCCTCCTGGCGCTCGACCCGGGCCGCGAGCCCGGCCATCAGCGTGCTGCAGGTGACGATGCTGAGCACGAGGCACACCACGCCGACGCCGAGCACGGTCCAGTTCAGCGACTCCAGGCTGGGCAGCGACCCGCGGATCGCCATCGCCAGGCCGGTGCCGACCAGCACGACCGACAGCTGGACCAGCGCGATCACGGTCGTGGCCAGCACCTTGCCGGCCAGCAGCTGCCACGGACGGACGCTGGAGAGCAGGATCTCCACGACGCGCGAGACCTTCTCCTGCATCACGTCGGTGGCCAGCGGGATGCCCCACAGCAGCACCAGCGCCAGGCCGATCGCGCCGACCGACAGGCCGAGCATGGCGTCGCCGATCGGGAACGCTTCGCCGACCTGCTCCACCTGCAGCGCCGCACCCGCGGCCGCCTCGGCGAGCACCGACGGGTCCACGCCCGCCTCGGTGGCGGCGTCGAGCAGCGCCTCGTCGCCGGCGACCGACGACAGGTAGGTGCCCAGCGTCGGCGCCAGGTCGTCCTCGACGAGCACGGTCAGCGCGCCGTCCTGCTCGAGCACCACGGCGTCGACGTCGCCGTCGGCGAGCAGGGCGGTCGCCTCGTCGCGGTCGGCGACCTCCCGCAGGGAGACGCCGGCGCCCTCGCCGCGCTCGGCGACCTCGGCGACCCCGTCGGCGAGCCCGCTGGTGGCGGCGCTGTGGCCGAGCGTGAGGTCGTCGTCGCCTCCGCTGCCGGTGACGAACGGACCGGCGAAGGCCATCAGGCCGAAGAGGAAGGTGCTGAAGAAGAAGGCGCCGGTGACGAGCTTGGTCGCCAGCTCGCGGCGGATGACGAGGCGTACGCCTCCGAAGCCCGCGACCCGGCGGGGGTCGCTGGTGACCTCGGGCCGCTCGGGCCGCTCGGGCCGCTCGGTGGTCGTGGGGGTCGAGGTGCTCATGCCGCCTGCTCCTTCTCGGTCGAGGTGGTGCCGGTGGGGCTGGTGCCGGTGGGGGTGGCCGCGCCGGCGGCGGGCGCCGCGACGTCGCGGTAGACGTCGGTCAGCGACGGGCGCCACGGGCGCAGCTCGTGCAGCTCGCCGGCCGCGCGGACCGCGTCGACGAGGTCGTCGAGGCGGGCGGTCGGCGCGAGGGTCACGACGGTGCCGTCGGTGCGGTGGTCGATGTCGGTGGCGAGGTAGGCCCACGCCGACTCCGGCGCCGTGGTGCGCAGCAGGTGCTGCTGACGCTCGTCGCCGGTCAGCTCGGCGACGGTGCCGGCCGCCACGACCCGACCGTCCTTGAGGACGCAGACCCGGTCGCAGAGGCGCTCGACGAGGTCGAGCTGGTGGCTGGAGAAGACGACGGGCACTCCGCGGCCCGCCTCGTCGCGCAGCACCTCGGCCATCACGTCGACGGCGAGCGGGTCGAGGCCCGAGAACGGCTCGTCGAGCACCAGCACGTCGGGGGCGTGGACGAGGGCGGCGGCCAGCTGGACCCGCTGCTGGTTGCCCAGGCTGAGGTCCTCGAGCCGGTTGTCGCGGCGCTCGTGGAGGCCGAGGCGGTCGAGCCAGTAGTCGGCCGAGCGGGCGGCCGTGCGGCGGTCGACGCCGTGCAGCTCCGCGAAGTACGCCAGCTGCTGGTGCAGCCGCATCGTGTCGTAGAGGCCGCGCTCCTCGGGCATGTAGCCCATGCGGGCCCGGTGGGCGGCGGTGACGCCCTCGCCGTCGACGGTGACGGAGCCGCTGTCCGGCTCGGTGACGCCGAGGACGATCCGCATCGACGTGGTCTTGCCGGCGCCGTTGCCGCCGACGTAGCCCAGCAGCTCGCCGCGGCGCACCTCGAGGCTCACGTCCTCGAGCACGCGGCGCTGCCCGTAGCTCTTGGTGATCCCGCTCAGCCGGAGCATCGCGGCCCTCCTCCCCGGCCCGGTCCGGGCCATCGGTGTCGGCGACCGGTCGGCCACCCGAGATGTCAGGACGCTAACAACGATCGTTGGGTTTACACAACACTTTGTCGGAATCATCTTCGGGAATGTCTTGATCTCCCGACGGAGCTGTGCGTAAGTTCGTCACATGGCCAGGAAGACCCAGGAGCGCGACGAGGGGAAGCGGATCTACAACCGCGTCAACCTCGTCCGCGTCGAGACCGGGATGTCACGTGCCGACCTGGCCGCCCAGGTCGGCGTGAACCCGCAGACGATCGGCGCCCTCGAGCGCGGCGACCACTACCCCAGCCTCCAGCTGGCGATGAGCATCTGCGAGGTCTTCGACCTCCCGATCGAGGCGGTCTTCAGCCGCGAGCCGTTCCGCTCGATCACGGCGGCCTACCGCCGCACCGACCCGACGACAGGAGACGCCCGATGACCGCCCCCACCACCCGAGGTCCGGCCGACCGGGCCCCGCTGGCGGTCGCCGTCGTCGGCGCCGGCGCGCTGTCGTGGCTCACGCTGGCCACGCTGAGCGCGCTCGGCCCCTGGTCGTGGGCGGCCACGCTGGCCACGCTCGTCTTCTGCGCCTGCTGGCTCGGCTCGCGCTTCCTCATCGGCGACATCGCCGAGAAGCGCCGCGGCGCCGTGGACGAGTACGAGCTGGAGCAGCGCGACCGGGCCCGCAACGTCGGCTACACCGCGACGCTCCTGCTCGGCGCCGTCGTGTTCGTCGTGCTGACTGTCGCGGTGAACCTGGCCGACGGCGGCGACGACGCCCTGCTCCGCACCGCCCCCGGGCTGGTCTTCTCGGCGCTCGTCGCCGGGGCGGCGCTGCCCTCGTACCTGCTGACCTGGCAGCTGCGCCACCAGCGCGACGACTGACCGGTCCGCCCGCAGGCACCGAACCCACCGCACGAGAGGAGACCACCATGACTCGCAGCACCTCGGCCCGCACCCTGGCCGATCTCGGACTCACCCTGCCCGAGGCACTGATGCCCTTCCTCCACACCGACGGCGGTCAGCCGTACCGCAGCGCCAAGCCCGACGCGCTCGCCGCGGCCGCCGAGCTCAGCGAGCTGGCCGCGCGCGGCGCCGTGCGCCTCGAGGACGACCACGTCGCCGCCGACGCCCCGACCGACGGCGGCCCGGGCGAGTCCGCCCGCGCCTGGATCGGCGACGTCACCGCGGAGCTCGCCCGCGGGCCCGTGAAGGTACGCACGTGGCTGCGCGGTCGCGACGCGCTCGCGGTCCAGCAGGCCGCGGCCGTCGAGCGAGGCCTGATGACCGAGGGCCGTGGCCGGCTGCTGGGCTTCGGCTACGACCGCCACGACGTCGAGCCCGGGGTGCGCGAACGCCTGCTGGCCACCGTGCTCGCCACCCCCGAGGACCCGCGCTCGCAGGCCCTGGCCAGCATCCTGGCGCGCTCGCACCTGCACCGGCGCCACGGGATCACCACCGAGGAGCGCCGCGAGCTGACCGCGATCGCGAAGAAGGCCGCGGACGGCCCGTTCCCCGAGCCGACGATGAGCGCGCTCGACCTGGCCCTGGTCACGGTCGTCTACACCTCGACGATCAGCGAGTGAGCCCGGCGGGGGCGGGCGCCACCCTCGAGACGCTCCCCAACGGGCTGCGGCTGCTGCTCGCGCCGGCGACGACCGCCGGCACGACGGCGGTCGCGGTCCACGCGGGCGTCGGGTTCCGCGGCGAGCCGGCGGACTCCTCGGGGCTGGCGCACCTGTTCGAGCACCTGATGTTCGCGGGCAGCGCGGGCGTGGAGCCGGGCGGCCACTTCGCCGCCGTCGAAGCCGTGGGCGGCGCGGTCGGCGGTCACACCCGCCACGACTACACCGAGCTGTTCGAGGTCGTGCCCGCCCACGCGGTCGACGAGGTCGTGCGCCTCGAGGTCGACCGCCTGGCCGGCCCGCGCCTCGACCCGGCGACCCTGGCCACCCAGGTCGAGGTGATCCGCGCGGAGATCGCCCAGCAGGTCGACGGCGTGCCCTACGGCGGGTTCCCGTGGCGCCACCTGCCGCCCGCGATGTTCGACACCTCCCCGCACGTGCGCGACGGCTACGGCGACGTCGCCGCGCTGCGCCGCGTCGGGGTGGACGACGCCGCCGCCTTCTTCGACCACTGGTGGGCGCCGGGGAACCTGGTCGTCACCGTCGAGGGGGACCTCGACCACCTCGACGTCGGGCGTACGCGCGAGCTGCTCTCCGCCCTGCCCGCCCGCGCCGTGCCGCCCGCGACGCCGCTCGCCGAGCCCGCCCTCGCGGCCGACCGCCACCTCGAGGTCGCCGCCGCGAACGTCCCGGCCCCCGTGTGGGCGGCCGGCTTCCGGCTGCCCGACCCCGCGCTCTCGCCGCGGCTGCACGGCGCGTGCACGGCGCTCGCCGGCCTGCTGCCCGCCCAGGAGCCCGCGCTGCGGGTCTCGGCGCGCAGCGGCTGGTACGGCGTGCCCCTCGACGCCCGCGACCCCGACGTGCTGGTGCTCTCCACCCACCCGCGGCCCGGCGTCGACGGCGCGCCGCTGCTCGCCGCGATGCGCGACCTCCTCGCCGCGTGGGCGCCCGGGGCCGCGACGCCCGCGCTGCTCGGCACGGCCCGCACACGGCTGGCCCTGGGCGAGTACGCCCGCGGCGAGCGGCTCGCGCACCGCGCCCGCCGCCTCGGGGCCGCCACGCTCCTGCTCGGCAGCACCGACGTCCTCGCGAGCGCCGACCCCACCACCTGCCTCGACCGCGACCTGCTGGGCGAGGCGGCGGCGTACCTGCTCGACCAGCACGCGGGCACCGTGCTCGTGACGCCCGGCCCCGCCGGCTCCCCCGCCACGACACCCGGAGGCGACTCGTGAGGATCCCCGACCACCACGCCCGGCGGACCTCGGCGGCCTCCGGCAGCGTCGACGTCGTGGCCGTCGACTGGCCGGGCGCGCCCTTCGCCGAACTGCGCCTCGTGCTGCCCTCGCGACGCACCGACGCGCGCACCACCGCACTCGCCCACCTGACCGGCCGGCTGCTGGCGCTGCACCCCGACGACGCCGACGCGGGCGCCGCCACGGAGCGGATGCTGCGGGCCGGCGGACGGCTCGGCACCACCCCGCTCGTGGACCGGGTGACCGTGGCCGCGACCGTGCCCGCCGACGGCGTGGTCGCGACGGTGGCCGACGTCGTGGACCGGGTGCGGCGCCGGACGTGGCGGCCCGAGGCCGTCGCGGGGCTGCTGCGGGCGGAGCTGACGCTGCAGCAGCAGGTCGCGGGCTACCGCGAGGTCGACGTGCAGGCGGCCGTCGCGCGGCGACGGTGGGGCGCGGAGCACCCGTACGCCCACGGCGTCCTGCGGCCCGCGATGCTGGCGGACCTCGCGGTCGACGACCTGGTCGAGGACCTGGCCGGCCCCGCCGCGGAGCAGGCCGTCACCCTGCACGGCGCGACCGTGCTGGTGGTCGGCGACCTCGGCGCCGCCGGCACGGACCCCGCCGACCTCGCCGCCCGGCTCGTCGCCGTGCTCGAGCAGGCCCCGCCGCCGCGGCCGCTGCCCCCGCTGCCCGCCGCCCGGCCCGATCCCGGCCACGAGCGGCTCCCCGCCTCCCCCGGCGCCACCGGGCTGCTGCGGGTCGTCACCCCCGCGCCCGTGCGCCAGGACCCCGACCACCCGGCGGCGCTGGCGGCCGGGATGGTGCTGGGCGGCTACTTCGGCTCACGGCTCAACCGGGAGCTGCGGGAGCGCCGCGGCTACGTGTACGGCGTCAGCTGCGGCTTCGAGGTGCTCGCCGACGCGGCCAGCCTCGTGCTCTCGCTCGACTGCACCGACGACCGGATGGACGGCGTGCGCAGCGAGGTGCACGCCACCCTCGACGACCTCGTGACCCACGGCCCGACGCCGGCCGAGCTGGCCGCCGCGACGGCGTACTCCACCAACGCCGCGACCGTCGGCATCTCCAGCCCGGCCGCCCTCGCCTCGGCGGGCTCGGCGGTGGTCCTCGGCGGCGACGACCTCGGGATGTGGGAGCGGCACGCGGCCCGCGCACGGGCGCTGACCTCGGCCGACGTGGCCGCGGTGGCCGCGCGACACCTCCGTGCGGAGGTGCGGGTGGAGGTGGTCTCTCCCACCTCCGACGGAGATCGCTGATCGGTCGCTGGCCCGAGGCCCGGCGAGGCCTCGCGTCCCTAACGTTCTGGATGTCGGGCCGCAGGGGTCCGCCGAACCGAACCGGAAGGACGACATCATGACGACGCAGGACCTCATCGCCGGGTACGCCGCCTACACCGACGCCGCCGAGCTCGGCCAGGTCGACGACGCCGCCGCGATCACCCCCACCACCTCCACCGCCTCGTCGGCGCCGTGCGCCGCCAGCGTCGCCAGCGCGACCGCCTCGATCGCGCTGACCATCAAGGACGCCTGCTGAACGGGCCGGCGATGAGCACCCAGGACCTGGTCGCGGGCTACGCCGCGTACACCGACGCCGCCGAGCTCGGCCCCGTCGACGACGCCGCCGCCGTCACGCCGACCGTCACGTCCTCGGCCCCCTGCGCAGCGGGCCTCGCCGCGTCCGTCGCGTTCACCGTCGACGCCGCCTGCTGAACCCCCACCCCACCCACCGAAGGAGAGCACCATGAGCACCCACGACCTGATCGCCGGCTACGCCGCCTACACCGAGGCCTCCGAGCTCGGCCACGCCGACGACGCCGCCGCCGTCACCCCCACCACCGCCACCACGTCGTCGGCCGGCTGCGCCGCGAGCGTCGGCGCGTCGATCTACTTCACGGTGTCGAAGGGCTGCTGACCGCAGCACCACGACATCCCCGTCGAAGGGCCCCGGGCGATCCGCCCGGGGCCCTTCGACGTGCTCGGGGTGGGGCGGCGGCTGGCCGCCGGCGCCCGCGCGGGAAAGAAAACGCGGACCCGCTCGGAGAAAACGCGGACGGAGGCGGTCCCCCGGGCTGTCGCCGTCCGCGTTCTCCCGTCCTCGGTCCGCGTTTTCTCTGCCCGGGTTACGCGCGGGCGTCAGCCCCGGTGCGGCAGGTCGACCAAGGCCTCGACGTCCGGGATGTACGTGATCGCGTCCCGGGGCAGCTCGGCGTGCGCTTCGAGGGCGCGCCGGACCGTCGGGGGCACGCCCGGAGCCTCGAGCTCCACCCAGATGCCGGACCGGTCGGCCCGTGGCCCGACACTGACGATCCCGATCCGCTCACCCTCGGAGCTCTCGATGACCGCATCGACCGCCGCGGCCAGGTGCTCGTCGGAGTACACCAGCAGCGGGAGCGGCTGCGGCCCGTCCTCGTAGTCCGGCGACTCGTTCCCCGGGGTGCACGCGACGAGGGCCAGGCACGCGGACGCCGCGAGCAGTCGTCGTCCCCCGCGCATGGCGCCCCCTCGTGTCCGACCCGTCCCGGAGGAAGCGTGCCGCCCCGGGTCGAGGCGTACCGGACGAACAGCACGAGCAGCGGCGAACGCACGCTGAACAGCTGTCCCTCGACCCGCATCGGCCGGGCGACCGACACGCGGATCGGCGGCGCGGACGAACCTCGCAGATCGGCCGCTCGGGCGATGGGGAGCGACGCCGCCGCTTCCTAACGTCCTTCTCGTAACGCAGAGCCGGCGAGACCGGCACGAACAGCAGGACCCAGCAGCACCCAGCACCACCCCAACTCACACACACTCACACGAGGGAGAACCACCATGAGCACCAAGGACCTGATCGCCGGTTACGCCGCCTACACCGACGCCGCCGAGCTCGGCCACGCCGACGACGCCGCCGCGATCACCCCCACCACGACCGCCACGACCTCGTCGTCGTTCTGCGTCGCGACGTCCGCCGCGGTCATCAGCGCCTCGGTCGACAACACGTTCGACCACGGCTGCTGAGCGGGGCTCCGATGAGCACCCGCGACCTGATCGCCGGCTACGCCGCGTACACCGAGGCCGCCGAGCTCGGCCAGGCGGGCGACGCCCCCGCGATCACGCCGACCACGACGGTCACCACGTCGTCGACGTTCTGCGCCGCGAGCGCCTCGGCCATCTCGGCCGCGTCGGTGGACAACACCATCGAGCACGGCTGCTGACCACCCGGTCGGCCGATCCGGCTCGCTCCTCGAGGGCGATCCCCGCTACGGCGGGGGTCGCCCTCGGTGGCATTTCGGGCGCGACACGGAGCAACGGCGCAGGCGTACGCCCGTCTCCGCCGCAGGGCGGAGGGCGTCGGCGGCACGGCCGACCACCCAGGATCGCCGCCGCAGGCGACGCCCCCGCCGGCCGTGATTCCTAGCGTGGACGTCGTCCGGTCGACCGGCCGGGAGAACCCCATCGCACCGCACCAGGAGGAACCATGAGCACCCAGCAGCTCATCGCCGGCTACGCGGCGTACGCCGACCCCGGCGCCATCTCGGCCGAGGCGTCCGGCCCCGGCCGGATCACCCCGACGACCGTCCCGGTCCCCACGCCGACCATGCCCAGCACGTCGTGGATCTCGCCCCTCACGCCGGGACAGCCCTGATCATGTCCGCCACGAACGTCCGCGAGCGCCGGCGCGACCGCGTCGCCGTGCTCCGTCCGCTGCTGCGCGACCGGGCCGGGCTGATCGCCCTGCTCGGCGCGCTGCAGGCGCTCAGCGTCGCCGGCAACCTCGCGCTGCCGCTGCTGAACGCCCGGCTGATCGACGAGGGTGTCGCCGAGGGCGACATCGGCGCGATCTGGCAGGCGGGCGCGCTGATGCTGGCCCTCGGGGTCGGGCAGCTGCTGATCGCCGGCGTCGCCGTCGCCCTGGCCGCCCGGATCTCGACCGGCATCGCCTCCGACCTGCGCTCGCGGACGTTCGCGCACACCATGCGGCTCGGCGCCGCCGAGCTGCGGCGCTTCGGCCCCGGTTCCCTGCTCACGCGCTGCAGCAACGACGTGATGCAGGTCCAGGTGCTGCTGCTCGCCCTGTGCACCGTGGTCGTGGTGGTCCCCCTGACCGCCGCCGGCGCCGTCGTCCTCGCCGCCCGCGAGGACCCGCAGATGCTCGGCGTGATGGCGATCGCCGCCCCCGCCCTGCTGCTGGTCGTGAGCCTCTTCGCGATCGTCGCGATGCCCGGCTTCCGCCGCCTGCAGCCCCTCATCGACAAGGTCAACGGCGTCCTGCGCGAGCAGCTCGTCGGCCTGCGCTCGACCCGCGTCTTCGGTCGCCAGGAGCACGAGCAGCGCCGCTTCGACGAGGTCCACGACGACCTCATCGCCACCTCGCGCCGCGTCGGCATCCTCTACCTCTCGCTCGGCCCCGTCGTCATGCTGACGATGAACGCCGCCGCCGTCCTGGTGGTCTGGTGGGGCGGGCACCGCGTCAGCGACGGCTCGCTCGGGGTCGGCTCGGTGACCGCGATCGTCGCGTACCTCCTGCAGCTCATGTCCGCCGTCATGATGGCGTCGTCGATCGTGATGCTGCTGCCCCGCGGTCGCGTCAGCCTCACCCGGATCCGCGAGCTCCTCGGCACCCGCCCGGCGCTCGACGTGGCCGCCGAGGCGCGTGCCGCCGCGCAGGCCGCGGCCCCCGTGCGCCCGGTGCGTACGCCCGGCGCCACCGCCGCGCCCGGCCTGCGGGCCACGGGCCTCACCCACACCCTCGACGGCGCCCGCGAGCCGGTCGTCGCCGACGTCGACCTCACCCTGGCGCCCGGGCGCCGGGTCGCGCTGGTGGGACCGACGGGCTCGGGGAAGTCGACCCTGCTGGCCCTGCTGGCGCGCCACCTCGCGCCGACCTCCGGATCGGTACGCCTGGACGGCACCGACCTGGCCGACCTCCCGCGCTCCGAGGTGCGCCGCCGCGTCGTGCTGGTGCCCCAGCAGGCGCGCCTGTTCACCGGGACCGTCCGCGACAACCTGCTCCTCGGCGCCCGCCTGGGCGGCCGGGACACCGCGAGCACCCCCGACGCCGAGCTCCACGAGGCGCTGGCCGCCGCGGCCGCGGACGACGTGGTCGCCGCGATGCCCGAGGGGCTCGACACCGTGGTGCTGCCCGGCGGCGCCAACCTCTCCGGCGGCCAGCGCCAGCGCCTGGCGCTCGCCCGCGCGCTGCTCGTGCGCGCCGACGTCTACCTGCTCGACGACGTCGACTCCGCGGTCGACGCCGGCACGGCCACGCTGCTGCGCGACGGCCTCGCCGCGCGTACCGAGGGGGCGGCCGTCCTCAGCGTCACCAGCCGCGTCCCGCTGGCCCGCGACGCCGACGAGGTCCTCGTGCTCGACCGCGGCCGCGTCGTGGCCCGCGGCCACCACGACGCCCTGCTGGCCGACGACCCCGTCTACGCCGACCTGCTCGGCGCCCACCCGCTGCAGGAGGAACTCGTATGAAGCGCATCCTGAGCCGTCGCACCGCCCCCGCGGCCGAGGCGGGCCCGCCGGCCCCGCGCGTCGGGGTCCGCGAGCGGTACGGGCCGCTGCTGTCGCTGCTGCGCCCGGTACGCCTGCAGGTCACCGTCGTCGTCGCGCTGACGCTGGCGGCGGTCGCCCTGACGGTGCTCGGCCCACTGGCGCTCGCCCGGGCCACCGACCTGCTCTTCGACGGCTTCCTGGGCTCGCAGCTGCCGGCCGGGATGAGCCGGGCCGAGGTGGTCGAGGGCCTGCGCGACTCCGGCCAGGGCACCTTCGCCTCCGTGGTCTCGGCGTCCGACGCCGTGCCCGGGCAGGGCATCGACCTGGGCGCCGTGGCCCGCGAGCTGTCCCTGGCCGCCGTGCTCTACCTGTCCGCCGCGCTGCTGCAGCTGAGCGCCGGCTTCGGCGTGAACCGTGCGATCCACCAGGTCATCCACGACCTGCGTCGCCGCGCGGAGCAGAAGGTGCAGCGCATGCCGGTGCGCGCCGCCGACGGCGCGGCCCGCGGCGACCTGCTCTCCCGGGTCACCAACGACGTCGACAACGTGACCTCGTCGATGACCCAGACGCTCGGCCCGCTGCTGACCTCGGCCACGACGATCCTCGCGGTGCTCGCCGCGATGCTGCACCTCTCGCCGCTGCTGACCCTGACGGTGGTCGCGACCCTGCCGCTGGTCGGGCTCGCGACCCGCGCCCTGATCCGTCGCTCGCAGCCGCGCTTCGTGGCGCAGTGGCAGGAGCTCGGCGCGCTGACCAACCACATGGAGGACTCGATCAGCGGCCACGACGTGGTCGTCGCCTTCGACGACGTCGACGACCGGGTCGCGACGTTCGAGCAGGTCAACGACCGTCTCGCCACGGAGACCGCGAGCGCGCAGACCGTGAGCGGCCTGGCCACCCCGCTGGCCTCGTTCGTCGGCAACCTCGGCTACGTCGCCATCTGCCTGGTCGGTGGCCTGCGGGTCGCGAGCGGGCAGATGACGGTGGGCTCGGTGCAGGCGTTCGTGCAGTACGGCCGCCAGTTCTCCACCCCCGTCGCCGAGATCTCCGGCCTGCTCAACGAGCTGCAGTCGGGCGTCGCATCCGCCCTGCGGATCGCGGAGCTGCTCGACGCCGAGGAGGAGGACGCGGGCGAGGTCGGTGACTGGGAGACCGAGGGCGAGATCGTCGTGGAGGACGTGTCGTTCGGCTACGGCGAGACGCCGGTCCTCGCGCATGTCGACCTGCGCCTGGCGCCCGGCGAGACCGTGGCGCTGGTCGGTCCCAGCGGTGCCGGCAAGTCGACGCTGGTCGACCTGCTGCTCCGCTTCCGCGAGCCCGACGCCGGCCGCGTGCTGCTCGACGGGCGCGACACGGCCGACCTGTCCCTGGCCGACCTGCGCAGCCGCTTCGGCACCGTGCTGCAGGACACCTGGCTCAGCGACGACACCATCGCCGCCAACATCGCCTACGGCCGCGAGGGCGCGACCGAGGCGGAGGTGGCCGAGGCCGCCCGCCGTGCCGGCGTCGACTCGTTCGCCGACACCCTGCCCGACGGTCTCGCGACCGAGGTGGGCACGGACGGCTCCCGGCTCTCCGCCGGCCAGCGCCAGCTGGTCGCGATCGCCCGGGCGTTCCTCGCCGATCCCGACGTGATGGTGCTCGACGAGGCGACCTCGTCCGTCGACAGCCGCACCGAGCGGGTCGTCCAGGGAGCGCTCGCCGAGCTGCGGGCGGGGCGCACCTGCCTGGTCATCGCGCACCGGCTCTCCACGGTGCGCGACGCCGACCGGATCGTCGTCCTGGACGCCGGCCGCGTCGTGGAGCACGGCACGCACGACGAGCTGATGGCGGCGCGCGGGGCGTACCGCTCCCTGCACGACGGGCGCGCGCTCGTCGCGGCCTGAGGCGGACGTCCACCCCCGGTGTCGGAGACCGGCGTCCGAGACCGGCGTCCGAGGCCGCGCGGAATGCCTCGGGCGCCGTGGCGTTGGGACCGGACGGAACTGGACACCGACGAAGGAGCACCTGTGACGACCTCCCCGCTCGACCTCGGCCCCGTGACCCTGGGCGGCAACGTGTTCGCCTGGACCGCCGACCGCGACGCCTCGTTCGCCGTGCTCGACGCGTGGCTGGCCGCCGGCGGCCGCTCGATCGACACCGCGGACATGTACCCCCAGTGGGTGGACGGCCGCTCCATCGGCGACTCGGAGCGGATCATCGGCGAGTGGGTCGCCGACCGCGGCGTGCGCGACCAGGTCGTCATCGCCACCAAGGTCGGCCAGGGCGAGGGGCGCGAGGGCCTGGCCCCGGCCAACGTCCGCACCGCGCTCGAGGAGTCGCTGGAGCGGCTGCGCACCGACCGGGTGGACCTCTACTACGCCCACGTCGACGACGAGACCGTGCCGCAGGAGGAGTACGTCGCCGCGTTCGGCGCCCTCGTCGCCGAGGGCAAGGCCCTGCACCTGGGCGCCTCGAACTTCTCGGCCGAGCGCCTGCGCTCCGCCGTCGCGCTGGCCGCCGACCAGGGCGTCGCGACCTTCACCGTCAGCCAGGACCGCTGGAACCTGCTGGCCCGCGAGATCGAGACCGACCTCGTGCCGACGCTGACCGAGCTCGGCATCACGGAGTCCCCGTACTCGGCGCTCGCCAGCGGCTTCCTCACCGGCAAGTACGCCCCCGGCGCCACGGTCGACTCGCCCCGCGCGGGCGCGGCCGGGCGGTACGCCGAGAAGCCCGAGGCCGCACGCGTCGTCGCGGCGCAGGCCGAGATCGCGGCCGCCCACGGCGTGACGCCGAGCGCCGTCGCCCTCGCCTGGCTGCGCGCCCAGCCCGTGGTCTCCGCCCCGATCGCCAGCGCCCGCAGCACCGAGCAGCTGCCCGCCCTGCTCGAGGCGTTCACGCTCGAGCTGAGCGCGGACGAGGTCGCCGCGCTGTCCTGACCGGCGCGACGGGCCGGGGCCGGACCACACCCAGACCCACATCCCCACCCGGACCCACACCCGGAAGAAAACGCGGACCGCCGCCGAGAGAACGCGGACCGGGAGACCCACCTGACGCTCCCCGGTCCGCGTTCTCTCTCGACCGGTCCGCGTTTTCTTCCGGACGCCGCCCCTCCGCCGGCCACCCGGCCGGCGACCGCTGAATCCGGCAGCGCCCGATCCGACCGCATCGGGCACGATCGGTCGGGTCCGGCGCGCCCTCGGCCTCCTACCGTCGGTGACGTCCGTCGGGTCCTCCGACGGGCCGGAGGAGGGAGAGCGCATGATCGCCGAGCTCGGCACCGTGCTGGACCGCGTCGAGGAGCTGATCGCGGTGCCCGGCGGCGAGCTGGACGTCGCGGCGCTGGCGCGCGAGGTGCACACCACCGAGTACCACCTGCGCCGGATGTTCTCCTCGCTCGCGGGCCTGCCGCTCTCGGAGTACGTCCGCCGCCGGCGGATGACCCTGGCCGCGGCCGACCTCACGGGAGGCACCGACGACCTGCTGACGGTCGCGGTGCGTCACGGGTACGGCTCCACCGAGGCCTTCGGTCGCGCCTTCCGTGCCGTGCACGGGGCCCGGCCGGCGGACGTACGCCGCGACGGCGGTCCGGTGCGCGCCCAGTCCCGCCTCCGCTTCCACCTCACCGTCGAAGGGAGCGAGCCCATGGACGTCCACGTCCACGACCTGCCCGCGTTCCGGCTGCTCGGACCCACGGTCCGCGTGCCGCTGATCCACCACGGGGTCAACCCGCACATCGCCGCGTTCCTCGAGTCGCTGCCCCGCGGCACCGACGCCGCGCTGGCCGCCGCGGGGGCGCAGCACGGCGGCGTCCCGGACGGCCCGACCGGCACCCTCGCCGTCAGTGACGGCGTCGACCCGGACGGCACCGAGGGGTCGATGCTGACCTACCAGCACGGCATCGCGGTGCCCGCGGGTACGCCCGCCGAGGTCACCGACCTGCCGGGTCCGCCGGGCTCCGTCGTGATCGAGGCCATCGACGTGCCGGCCGGGACGTGGGCGGTGTTCGCGTCGTCCGGACCGTTCCCCGACGCCCTGCAGGACGTGTGGGCGCGTACCGCCACCGAGTGGTTTCCCTCGCAGCCCTACCGCCAGCGCCCCGGGCCGTCCCTGCTGGCCGCCGAGTACGACTGGTCGGACCGGTCCGCACCGCGCGCCGCCGCCCGGCTCTGGCTGCCGGTCGAGCGCGCCTGAGGCGTCCGGACCCACACCCGGGAGAAGACGCGGACCGTCGACCGGAGAACGCGGACCGGGTCGCCCCCTGAGCGCCGCCGGGTCCGCGTTTTCTTCCGGTGCTCTGCCCGGGTGCCCGCGGGTGCGCCCGGCATCCCCGCATACGCCCGGGTTTGGCCGCCCCGCCCCGGGCGCACACTGGCCGCCGGACGCGAGGCGAGGAGGGCCGATGGACGACCTGATCATGCTGCTGATCGTGCTCGGGGCGATCGTGCTGGTCGGCGGCGTCGCCGTGGCGATCTCCCTGTGGGTGGGGCGGCACCGCTACGAGACGCTCGACGAGGCCCGGCGCCGCCGCGAGCGACGCGACGGCTCCGCCCCGCCCGACCCGATGCCGACGAGCTTCGACTGAGCCGGGCGGCCGGCGGCCGGGCTCAGCCGGCGTACGGCGTGCCGAACTCGCCCGCGTACGCCACCTCGCCCACGCCGTGGCGCACCCGCTCCTTGGCGTGGCGGCCCTGCAGGTCCTCGTCGGCCTCGGCGACGAGCTCGTCGCCCGCGACGTAGCCGATCGCGATCCCGGTCATGACGCGGTACGCGGGCGGGAAGCCCAGCCCGCGGGCCACCGCGTCGTGGTCGAAGCCGGCGAACTGGTGGGTGTGCAGGCCGCTGGCCTGCGCCTGCAGCGTCAGGTGCGCGACGGACTGGCCGAGGTCGTAGAGCGCGAAGTCGCCCATCGGCTTGCGACCCTCCCACTCCTCGACGAGCGTCGCGGCGACGACGACGACCGGCGCGGTCGGGACCCACCCGGAGTTGCCGCGGCTCAGCGCGTCGCGCACGACGTCGTGGGCGGGCGTGCCGCGGCGGACGACGACGTACGCCCACGGCTGGCTGTTGCCGGTCGACGGCGCCCAGGCGGCGGCCGCGAGCAGGCCGTCGAGCACGTCGGACCCGACCGGCCGCTCGGTGTCGAACACGGCCGGGCTCCAGCGCGAGCGCATCGGCTCGGCGATCAGCTCGGCGCCGGGGCGGGGGGCGCGGACGAGGGTCTCCTGCGTCGTGGTCATAGGTCCGATTGTGCGCATCCGGGGCCCGAGTACCGAGCCCGGGGCGGCCGATGCGGCGGAGGTCACAGACCGATCGTTTTGCACTCTTGGATTCGTAGTGCAAACTTGCACTTTGTGAGCCCGAGTGCAGACAACCCCACGTCCTCCGGTCGCGCCGGCAAGCGCGAGGAGACCGCGACCCGGATCATGCTCGCGGCGCAGCAGCTCGCCGCCGACCGTGGTCTCGACGGCTTCACCATGGACGAGCTCGCCGACGCGGCGGGGGTCTCCCGGCGCACGCTGTTCAACTACTTCCCGTCGAAGGTCGACGCCTGCCTGGGCCCGCCGCTGGGCCTGCCCGAGGAGGCCGTCGCGGCGTTCCGGGCCGGAGGGCCGACCGGCGTGCTGAGCACCGACCTCGAGCACGTGGCCCGCGCCGTGCTCACCTACGAGCAGCCCAGCCGCGACGAGCTCCTGCTGCACCGTCGGCTCTTCCAGATCCCCCGCCTCGTCGAGGCCTCCCACGAGCGCTTCGTCGAGCTGGCCGGCGAGCTGCAGGACGCGATGCAGGAGCGCGACGGCGGACAGCCGACCGACCCGGCGACCGCGCTGCTCGCCGTGCGCCTCCTGGTGCTCGTCTTCGACACCGCCCTCGACGCCAGCATCGCCGGCGACGACACCCCGCTGCCGGACCTCTTCTCGCGCTACCTCGCGACCGCCCGGTCGCTGCTCGCCTGACCGATCCGCCTGACCGACCCGCCCGACCGACCCGCCCGCCCACCTCGCAGCACCCCGACAGGAGCACCTCGATGGCCAACCTCCTCTACCGGCTCGGAAAGACCGCCTTCCGGCGGTGGCCGGTCTTCATCGGCGTCTGGGTCGTCGCGCTCGTCGCGGTCGGCGCCACCGCGCTGGCGATCTCGAAGCCGACCAGCAGCACGTTCACCATCCCGGGCATCCCGTCCGAGCGGGCGAGCGAGCTCCAGCAGGAGCTGTTCACCGACGCCGACGACGCCATGAACGACACCTCGGTGACCGTCGCGGTGGCCGTGCCGGAGGGCGAGCAGCTCACCGACCCGGCGTACGCGGACCGCATCGCGGCGCTCGTCGAGGACATCGCGGCGAGCCCGCAGGTGCTGGTCGACGAGGCCGCCCCGGTGCTCGACCCGACCACCGCCGCGGCCGCGCAGGAGGAGGCCCTGGCCGCCGGCGGCGCGTCGCCCGAGGACGTCGCCGCGCTCTCGCCGGTCGACCCCGACGGCCGGGTCGGCCTCATCACCTTCGAGTTCGACGTCGACCAGCCCACCGACATCGAGCCGGCCAGCCAGGAGGCGATCTTCGACATCATCGAGGACGCCGCGGGCGACGGCCTGCAGGTCGAGGCCAACGGCCCGGGCCTGCAGCTGATGGAGTTCAGCGCCGCGTCCGAGCTGATCGGCATCGCGGTCGCGCTCGTCGTGCTCGTGCTGACCTTCGGCTCGCTGGTCGCCGCCGGCCTCCCGATCGTCACGGCGATCATCGGCGTCGCGCTGACGTCGCTGGGCGTCACCGCCATGACGGCGTTCACCGACATCAGCGACATGACGCCGATCCTCGCGGTGATGATCGGTCTGGCGGTCGGCATCGACTACGCCCTGTTCATCCTCGCCCGCTACCGCAGCGAGCTGCAGCGCACCGACGACCGGGAGGAGGCGACGGGCATCGCGGTCGGCACGGCCGGGTCCGCCGTCGTGTTCGCCGGGCTCACGGTGCTCATCGCCCTCGCGGCGCTCGCCGTCGTGCGCATCCCCTTCCTCACCGCGATGGGTGTCGCCGCCGCCATCGGCGTCGCGCTCGCCGTGCTCGTCGCCCTCACGCTGCTGCCCGCCGTGCTGGGGATGCTCAAGGCGAAGGCGTTCGGCGGCGTGGTCCGCCGCTACGACCCGACCCGCGACGAGCAGGGCCGGATCGTCAACAACGGCGTGCGGTGGGCCCGACTGGTCGGCCGCTCGCCGATCGCCGCGGTCGCCCTGGTCGTGGTGGCGCTGGGCGCGCTGGCGATCCCGATGCAGAACCTGCAGCTCGCCCTGCCGAGCGACTCGACCAGCCCGAGCAGCACGACGCAGCGCCAGGCCTCGGACATGATCAGCGGCGCGTTCGGCGAGGGCCGCCAGGCCCCGCTGCTCGTGGTCGCCGACGGCCGCGACGTCGCGGACGACGCCGAGCGGCAGGCCGCGTTCGGCGAGGTCGTCGCCTGGGCCCAGTCGCAGGACGACGTGCAGCACGCCCAGATCGTCGGCACCAACGCCGCGCCGGAGGGCGACCCCGCGGCCGCGACCGGCGCGACGATCCTCATCACGCCGGAGTCCGGCGCCGAGGACCCGGCCACCCAGCAGCTGCTGACCGACCTGCGCGACTCGCAGGGCGGGGTGGAGTCGGAGACCGGGCTCGAGCTCGGCGTGACCGGCATGACCGCGATCGCCGTCGACGTCTCCGACCGGCTCGACGACGCGCTGCCCGTCTACCTCGTCGTCGTCATCGGCCTGGCGTTCCTGCTGCTGGTGCTGGTGTTCCGCTCGCTGCTCGTGCCGCTGACCGCCACGCTCGGCTTCCTGCTGACGGTCCTCGCGACGCTGGGCGTCACGGTGCTGGTCTTCCAGGAGGGTGCGCTCGGCCTGGTCGAGGGCCAGCCGCTGGTCAGCTTCATGCCGATCTTCCTGGTCGGCGTGGTGTTCGGCCTGGCGATGGACTACCAGGTGTTCCTGGTGACGCGGATCCGCGAGGCGCACGTGCACGGCGCCGACTCCGTGGAGGCGGTGATCGACGGGTTCCGCAACTCGGCCCGCGTCGTGGCCGCCGCCGCGGTCATCATGATGGCGGTCTTCGCGGCCTTCATGCTCATGGACATGTCGTTCATCAAGGCGATGGGCTTCGCGCTGGCGACCGCGGTCTTCATCGACGCCTTCGTCGTGCGGATGACGCTGATCCCGGCGCTGATGTACCTCATGGGCGAGAAGGCCTGGTGGCTGCCGTCGTGGCTGGACCGGATCCTGCCCCGCGTCGACGTCGAGGGCGAGAGCCTGGAGCGCGGGCCCGACCCGCACCGCGTCGAGGAGCGCACCCCGGCCGGGGTCTGACCGACCGGCCGCACCACCGGTACGCACGAGCGCCCCGGACCCTGCTGGGTCCGGGGCGCTCGTGTGTGGTGCGCGTCAGTTCGTCGGGGACTCCGCGAGCTCGACGGTGGCGCTCTGCTCCTCGCCGTTGCGCTCCCAGGTGATCTCGACCTGGTCGCCCGGCTCGTTCGCGGCGACCGCGGCGGCGAGGTCGTCGTACGTCCGCACGGTCTCGCCGTCGACGGACGTGATCACGTCGCCCTCCTGGAGCCCGGCCTCGGCGGCCGGGGTGCCCTCGTCCGCACGGACGACGAGCGCCTCGCCACCGGAGGGGTCGATGCCCACGCCGAGGTACGCGGAGGGGCCGATCACGACGCCGTCGCCCTCCTCGCCGTCGAGCACCCGCTGGACGATGTCGAGCGCCTCGTCGATCGGTCGGGCGTAGCTCGTGCCGCCGCCCTCCTCGACCGCCTGCGCGGGGGTCGCCGAGGTCGGGCCGCCGCCACCGCCGTTGGTGGCCGCCGCCGCGGTGCTGATGCCGAGCACCTCACCGTCCTCGTCGAACATCGGGCCGCCGGAGTAGCCCGGGACGACGGCCGCGTCGGTCTCGATCAGGCCGGTGATCTCGGTGCGGTTGCCGTTGTACTGGTCCGTGGTGGTGATGTCCTCGTCGAGGCCGGTGACCTCGCCGCGCACCTCGGACAGGAAGCCCTGGCCGCCCGCGTTGCCCAGCGCCGCGACCTGGTCGCCGATCTCGACACCGCCGTCGTCGTCGATGGTGACGGTGTCGAGCCCGCTCGCGTCCTCGAGCTGCAGCACCGCGACGTCCGCGGTGGCGTCGTAGCCGACCACGTCGGCCGTGTACTCCTCCTCCGTGGCCGCGACGATCACCTGCACCTCCTCGGAGCCGTCGACGACGTGGTAGTTCGTCAGCGCCAGCCCGTCGTCGGTCAGCACCATCGCGGTGCCCGCGCCCTCGCCGCCGGCGACCGCGGTCTGCACGAGCAGCACGCCGGCGTCGGAGACCTCGCCCCCGTCCGAGGTGTCCTCGGTGCTGCCGGAGCCGCGGTCGATCAGGTCGTCGATGTCGGTGCCGCTGCCGGGACTGGTCTCGCCCGAGCCGCCGGACGTCTGCTGCGTGTCGTCCTGCGCGTGCAGGACGACCGGGACCGCGACCGCGACACCGAGGGCCGCGCCGGCCAGACCGCCGCCGACCGCGGCGAGCCAGCCGCCACGCCGCTTGCGCGGGGGCTGCTGCGGCGGGTACTGCCCGCCGTAGCCGGGGTACGCCCCGTACGCCTGCGGGCCGCCGGGACCGCTAGGACCCGGCTGGCCGGGGTACGCACCGGGCTGCGCCGAGGCGTACGCCCCCGGCGGCGGGGCGCCGTAGACCGGCAGGGCCGCGGTGTCGTGCGGCTGTGGCTGCTGCGGGGACTGCTGCGGGGAGTGCTGCTGGGGGCCGGGCGGCGGGAAGCCGCCGGCGTGGCCGGCCTGCTGGTGGCCGGGGCGACCGGGCTCACCGGGCTGCGGAGGCAGCGGACGCATGTCGTTCATGGCAACCAGTGCACCTCCGTCGGCTACACGGCCCGTGAGGAGACTCTGTGAATCACATGTGAGGTCGGGGCCGAGGCCGAGGCGTCTACCCATCCCCCTCGGGAATGAATCGCGCCGGCGGTGACCTCTTCTACGTATGGCTACCAACGTCCCCACCGTCAGCCTCAACAACGGCACGTCGATCCCGCAGCTCGGGTTCGGCGTCTACCAGGTCCCTCCGGCCGACACCGAGCGCGCCGTCAGCGCCGCCCTGGAGATCGGCTACCGCCACATCGACACGGCGCAGATGTACCAGAACGAGGCCGGCGTCGGCCGCGCCATCAAGGCGTCCGGCATCCCCCGCGACGAGATCTTCGTGACCACCAAGCTCAACAACGGCGCCCACGAGCCGGCCGCCGCCAAGGCCGCGTTCGCCCAGTCCCTGCGCGAGCTCGACCTCGACCACGTCGACCTGTTCCTCATCCACTGGCCGCTGCCCACCCGCTACGGCGGCGACTTCGTCGCCACCTGGCAGGCCTTGACCGAGCTGGCCGCCTCCGGCGCCTCGAAGGCCGTCGGCGTCTCCAACTTCCAGCCCGACCACCTGCGCCGCATCGTCGACGAGACCGGCGTCGTGCCGGCCGTGAACCAGATCGAGGTGCACCCCTACCTGACGAACGAGGAGGCGCGCGCCGCCAGCCACCGGCTGAACGTGGCGGTGGAGGCGTGGTCGCCGATCGCCCAGGGCGCCGTGCTCGACGACGCCGTGCTGGTCGAGCTGGCCGAGAAGTACGGCAAGACGCCCGCCCAGGTCACGCTGCGCTGGCACGTCGAGCGGGGCGACATCATCTTCCCGAAGTCGGTGACCCCGGCGCGGATCGAGGAGAACTTCGCGATCTTCGACTTCGCGCTCACCGACGACGAGGTGCAGCGCATCTCCGGTCTGGACAAGGGCGAGGACGGCCGCACGGGCCCGAACCCCGACACGTTCGACTACGTGCCGGCCTGAGCCGCCGGCCCTGCCTCCGCTGCGGGGGCAGGGCCGTGGCGGCGGCACTCGCGCCGGGGCCGCGGGCTGCCCTAGATCCCGAGGTGCTTCTCGAGGTTCTCGGCGAACCCGTTGCCCATCGACGCGACGACGCCCTTCATGGCGGTCTGCACCGCCGGCGCCGAGATCCGCGGCAGGGGCAGGTCGACGTGGATGGTCAGGCTGATCTCGAGGTCCGTGGCCGGGGCGTCGTCGGTGCCGACGTCCGTGAGGACGTACCAGCCCTCCGCCCCCGCGTCCTCGTCGCCCTGCGGCTCGTGCACGAAGTCGATCCGCGCGGGCTCGTCGAAGCTCATCCGCTCGGTGAACTCCGGGCGCACCGCGATCGCCAGCCCCGGCACCTTCGCCATCCGCCAGTGCCACAGGTCGCCGTCGGCCTCGATGCTCGTCAGCAGCGGGGTCAGCTCGGCGAGCAGCGCGGGGTCGGAGAGCACGGCCCAGATCCGCTCGCGCGGCACCGGCAGCCGGGCCGTGGAGTGCTTGGTGGTCGTGAAGGTCGCCATGGCGCCGATCGTGCCAGCGGGGGCCAGACGGGGCGGCGGTGTCAGTACGCCGGGGCCGCGGGCGCCGCGCGACGCGGCGCGAGCACGACGGCGGCGACGACGCCCCCGACCGCGCCGAAGAGGTGTCCCTGCCAGGAGATGCCCGGGTCGCCGGGGAGCACGCCCCACAGGGCGCCGCCGTAGACGAGCAGCACCAGGACGCCGAGTGCGATCTGGCCGAAGCGGCGGGCGAACCAGCCGCGCAGCACCAGGTAGGTGATGAAGCCGAACACCAGCACGGACGCGCCGATGTGCACGGTGCTGCTGGGCGCGACGAGCCACGTTCCCGCGCCGCCGACGAGCCAGACGATCCCGGTCGCCGCGAGCGCCTGCCCGATCCCGGACAGCGCGACCAGGAAGCCGAGCACCAGCAGCGGCAGCGTGTTGGACACGAGGTGGCCGAAGCCACCGTGCAGCAGGGGCGCGAACAGGATGCCCAGCAGGCCCTCGTCGCTGCGGGGCCGCACGCCGTACTGGTCCAGGCTGCCGCCCAGCACCGTGTCGACGATCTCGAGCACCCACAGCAGCGCCACGAACCCGCCGACGAGGGTGGCGGCGTCGCGCACCGGCTCCTGCGCGGGTCGGGTGGCGGGAACGCTCATGACCTCCACGGTAGCCGTGAGACGGTACGCCCGTGGCGGTGCGAGCACGGGATGCGGAACGGGCGGCGGTCGCGGACGCGCTGGGTGAGGCGTACGCCGACGGGCAGCTGACCGCCGTCGAGCACGGCGAGCGCACCTCCGCTGCGCTGGCCGCCGTGCGGCTCTCCGACCTGCGTGGCCTCCTGGGCGACCTGCGCGGCGAGCAGGTCGAGCGCGCCCGCCGGCTGGTCGAGCCCCCGGCCCCCGCGCCCCGCCGGACGGCTCCGCCGCCGCCCTCCCGCGCCGATCGCGACCGGGTCCTGGTCACGAGGGCGCGGATCGCGATCGTGGCGACCGCCGTCGCGGTCGCCGGGACGTTCGCGGTGGTGAACCACGCCACCGGCGATTCAGGCGTCAGCTGGGGCGACGTCGACGAGGTCGTGACGGAGCAGTCGGCCCAGGTCGTGGGCCGCGACGACGTGTCGCTGCTCGCCGAGTCGCCCGACCGCAGCGAGACGCAGCTCGACGGGGCGGGCCGCTGGGCGCTGGACGAGGAGTCCGTCGGTCGGTTCGTGGCGGCCTGGTCCGAGCGGTCGCCGTACTTCACCGAGCTCGGCCTGTGGGACGACTGGGCCCAGGTCACCGTGCCCGTCGCGGCGACGCTGCCCCGCGACGAGCAGTGGCACTACCGCGGGACCGGCCCGGCGACGCTCTTCCACGCGTCGCAGCCGGCGCGCAACGCCCCCGTGATGGACCTGGGCGACCTCGACCTGAAGCGGCTGTGGGACAACGTCGAGCACGCGCTCGCGGACCTCGACGTCGAGGACGCCGTGCTGCAGCGGATCAGCGTGGGGCTCGACGTGATCGACGAGCTGCCGACCGTGGACATCTGGGTCACCAACGCCTACGAGGAGACGGCCTGGCTCGAGACGACCCTGAGCGGGCGCATCGTCGAGGAGTGGCCCTTCTCCGGCTGACGCGTCGAGCTGCAGCCGAGCCGCAGGTCGGGCCCCGTCCCGCCTGTGTGTCGGATCGCGGTCACCCGTCTGCTCAGCGATCCACCACGCAACCACCCCCCGCCTCCGCGACCCCCGCCTGTCTAGGCTGACCCGGTGATCCCGGCCCCGGACGACGACGGCTGGGCGCGCCGTACCCACCACTGGCGCGACCGCTCCCTCGACGACCTGCTGACCGCGAAGGGACCCACCACCGTCAGCCTCGTCGTGCCCGCGCGCAACGAGGCCGCGACCGTCGGCGACGTCGTCACCCGCGTCCGCGAGCGGCTCGTCGAGACCGCGGCGCTGGTCGACGAGGTGGTCGTCATCGACTCGGACTCCACCGACGGCACCGCCGAGGCCGCCACCCGGGCCGGAGCGGTGGTGCACCGCGCCTCCGAGATCCGCCCCGACCTCGGCTGGGCGCCGGGCAAGGGCGAGGCGATGTGGAAGTCGCTGTTCGTCACCCGCGGCGACCTGCTGGTCTTCATGGACGCCGACCTGCGCGAGTGGGACACCCACTTCGTTCCCGGCCTGCTCGGCCCCCTGCTCACCGACCCGCGGGTCGCGCTGGTCAAGGGCTTCTACGAGCGACCGCTGGACGTCGAGGGCGGCGGCCCCTACGACGGCGGGCGCGTCACCGAGCTGGTCGCCCGCCCGCTGATCGCGCTCGCGTTCCCCGAGCTGGCCGGCCTGGTGCAGCCGCTCGCCGGCGAGTGGGCGGTGCGCCGCGAGCTGTTCGCGTCGCTCAGCGTCCCGACCGGGTACGCCGTGGAGCTCACCGCCCTGGTCGACACGCTCCGCGCCCGCGGGGCCGACGCCATCGCCCAGGTCGACCTGGGCCGCCGCTCGCACCGCCACCAGGCGCTGGCGGACCTCGGCGCGATGGCGACGCAGATCCTCGCCGCGGCAGCCCGGCGAACCGGCCAGGTCGCGGGCGTCGACACCGTCGCGCTGCAGCAGTTCGACCAGAGCGGCGGCGGGGCCTCGCCGCGCGTGCGCGGCGTCGCGGTCGACGAGCGGCCGCCGCACGGCTCCCTCGAGACCACCGACCCCCGAGCGACGGGAGGGCCGCGATGACGCTGCGCCTGGGCCGCCACGAGTTCGCCGACGACGCGACGCTGATGATGGCGATCGTCAACCGCACGCCCGACTCGTTCTACGACAAGGGCGCCACGTGGGCGGAGGACGCCGCGTTCGACCGGGTCGCCCGGGTCGTGGACGAGGGCGCCGAGATCGTCGACATCGGCGGCATCAAGGCGGCCCCCGGGGCCGAGATCGACGAGGCCGAGGAGCGGCGCCGCGTGGTGTCGTTCGTGGCGCGGGTGCGCTCGGCGTACCCCGACCTCGTCATCTCCGTCGACACCTGGCGCGCCTCGGTGGGCCGCGCGGTGTGCGCGGAGGGCGCGGACGTGCTCAACGACGCCTGGGGCGGCGCCGACCCTGCGCTGGTCGACGCGGCCGCCGAGCACGGCGCCGCGATCATCTGCACGCACACCGGCGGCGTCACGCCGCGCACGCGCCCGTTCCGCATCGAGTACGCCGACGTCGTGGCCGCCGCGATCGCCGACACGACGGCGTACGCCTCCCGCGCGCTCGCCGCCGGCGTGGCCCGCGAGTCCATCGTCATCGACCCCGCCCACGACTTCGGCAAGAACACCTTCCACTCCCTCGAGGTCACCCGCCGGCTCGGCGAGATGGTCGCGACCGGCTGGCCCGTGCTGGTGAGCCTGTCCAACAAGGACTTCGTGGGGGAGACGCTCGACCGGCCCGTGGGCGAGCGGCTGCTCGGCACGCTGGCCGCCACGGCGATCTGCGCACAGGCCGGCGCCCGGATCTACCGCGTCCACGAGGTGGCCGAGACCCGCCAGGTCGTGGACATGGCTTGGACGATCGCGGGGCGCCGTCCACCGGCGCGCGCCGTCCGCGGCCTCGCCTGAGCCTGCGTAGACTCGCGACGACCGCGGCCCTGGGCCGTCCCACGACCGTCAGGAGTGTGCGTGTTCCAAGGCCGGGAGCCCGTCGTCCAGAACTCGCTGGGACGGGTCGCGACCCCGTTGCGTCCCGCCGAGCCCGGGCACGTGCGGCTCTACACCTGCGGCCCCACGGTCTACGCGCGCCCCCACCTGGGCAACCTGCGCCCCTACGTCTTCTCGGACACGCTGCGCCGCGCGCTGGAGTGGAAGGGCGCCCGGGTCACCCAGGTCGTCAACATCACCGACGTCGGTCACGCGGTCGGCGACGGCGACCTCGGCGAGGACAAGGTCGAGGTCGCGGCCCGCGCCGCGCAGGAGTCCGTGTGGGCGGTCACCGAGCGCTACACCGAGGACTTCTTCGAGAACCTCCGGCTGCTGAACATCCGCGAGCACACGCACAGCCCGCGGGCCAGTGCGTACGTGCCGCAGATGATCGCCTTCGCCGAGGAGCTCGAGCGCAAGGGCTTCGCCTACCGGATCCCGTCGGGGCTCTACTTCGACACCGCCCGCTCGGAGGGCTACGGCCGCCTCGCGCTGCGCGGCAGCGGGGACGACGACGTGCACCGGCTGGAGACGGTCGAGGGCAAGCGCCAGCCGGCCGACTTCGCGCTGTGGCGCGCCGAGGTCGGTGAGCAGAAGCGGCTCGTGCACTGGGACTCGCCCTGGGGCCCGGGCGTGCCGGGCTGGCACCTCGAATGCTCGGTGATGGCGATCGAGCTGCTCGGCCAGCACTTCGACGTCCACACCGGCGGCGTGGACCACCGCCAGATCCACCACGTCAACGAGATCGCGCAGTCGGAGGCGTACCTCGGCGACGGTCTGCCCTGGGTGCCCGTGTGGCTGCACAACGAGTTCATCACCCTCGGCTCGGCCAAGATGGCCAAGTCGAGCGGCCGCGTCCCCGTGCTCGACGACCTCGTCGCCGACGGCCACCACCCGCTGGCCTACCGCCTCTTCCTCCTCACGGCCCACTACGGCAGCCAGCTGGAGTTCAACGAGTCCGGCGTGCGCAACGCGTCGGCCTCCTACCGCCGCCTGCTGGGCCGCACGGCCGGGTACGCCGCGCCCGCGCCCGCCACGTACGCCGAGGCGTACGCAGCGCTCACCACCCCGGCCGCGATCGCCCACCTCGACGCCGTCGACGAGGCGATCAGCGACGACCTCAACACCCCGCGCGTGCTCGCGCAGCTGAACGTGCTGCTGCGCGACGACACGATCTCGGAGGCCGACCGCGAGGTGCTCGTCGGCACCGTCGAGCTGCTCCTCGGCCTCGGGCTCGGCACGACCGACCCCGCCGAGCTCGACCGTCCGGCCGTCGAGCTCGCCGTGCCGGCCGAGGAGGTCGACCGGCTCGTCGCGGCCCGCACCACGGCGCGCGCGGAGCGCGACTGGGCCGAGGCCGACCGGCTCCGCGACCATCTCGCGGGCCTGGGCGTCACGCTGACCGACGGCCCCGACGGCACGACCTGGCAGGCGACGCCGCTCGACTGAGGCGTACGCCTCCCGCTCACCGCCCGTCGGCCGGTTCAGGCCAGCGGGTCCTGCGAGGGCTTGTCGCGCCACTTGCGCTCGAACGGCAGCCGCCACCCGCGCGGCGCGATGAGCTGGTGGATCTGGTTGGGCCCCCAGGAACCGGGCTCGTAGGGCCGCACCGGCGGCGGGTCCTCCAGCAGCGCGGTCGAGATCTCCCAGAGCCGCTCGACGCCCTCGGCCGTCGTGAAGAGCGTGTGGTTGCCCTTGGTGGCCTCGAGGATCAGCCGCTCGTACGCCTCGAGCACCGATCCCGCCCAGCCGGTGTCCTCGACGGAGAACTGCATCGACAGCTTGTCGAGGCGGAAGCCGGGGCCGGGGCGCTTGCCGTAGAACGACAGCGACATCCGGGCCTGGTCGGCCAGGTCGAAGGTCAGGTGGTCGGGGCCGTGCTGCCCGATCCCGGAACCCTCGGGGAACATCGACTTCGGGGGCTCCTTGAAGGCCACCGAGATGATCCGCTGGCCCTGGGCCAGCTTCTTGCCGGTGCGCAGGTAGAACGGCACGCCCGCCCAGCGCCAGTTGTCGACGAAGCAGCGCAGGGCGATGAAGGTCTCGGTCTCCGACTCGGGGTCGACGCCGGCCTCCTCGCGGTAGCCGAGGTACTGCCCCCGCACGACGTCCTCGGGGTGGATCGGCAGCATCGAGCGGAAGACCTTGAACTTCTCCTCTGTGATCGACTGCGGGTCCAGGGCGGTGGGGGCCTCCATCGCGGTGAACGCGAGCACCTGGAAGAGGTGGGTGACGACCATGTCGCGGTAGGCGCCGGTGGACTCGTAGAACGACGCCCGCTGCTCGAGGCCCAACTGCTCGGGCACGTCGATCTGCACGTGGTCGATCATGTTGCGGTTCCACACCGGCTCGAAGAGGCCGTTGGCGAAGCGGAACGCCAGGATGTTCAGCGCCGCCTCCTTGCCCAGGAAGTGGTCGATCCGGAAGACCTGCGACTCGTCGAAGACCTCGTGGACCGCTGAGTTCAACTCCTTGGCGCTGGCCAGGTCGGTGCCGAACGGCTTCTCCATGATCACGCGCGAGCCCTCGACGAGGTCGGCGTCGCGCAGCGTGTGGATGACCGCCATCGCGGCCTTGGGCGGCACGGAGAGGTAGTGCAGGCGACGCTGCGGGCCCGTGCACGCCGACTCGGCGTCGGCGACGGCCGCCCGCAGCGAGTCGGCCGTGCTGCCGGGGGCCCAGTAGAGGCACGTGGCGAAGTCGTCCCACTCCCGCTCGGTCACGTCGGGCGCGAACTGCTTGATCGCCGCGTGCGCGAACTCCACGAACGTCTCGCGGGTGTGCTCCTCCAGCGAGGTGCCCACGACCCGGACGTCGGGCAGGAGGCCGGAGCGCTGCAGGTGCAGCAGTCCGGGCAGCAGCTTGCGGCGCGACAGGTCGCCCGTCGCGCCGAACAGGACGACGGTGGTCGGGGGGCCGGGGGTGCCGTGGGGGTGGGCGCTCGCCATGCCTCCCACCCTGCCACGCGGTGGGCGACAGGACAGGGCCCGCGGACGTCTCGTACGTCTCCCCCACGGCCGCGGAACGGATCCGGATGGTGTCAGACGGAGCGGAATGGGAGAGGGTGGACCCGACCCCCGTCCGCCCGAGCGCGAGGAGCCGTAATGGACCCCTTCCTCATCATCGGGATCTGCGGTGTCGCGGTGCTGCTGGTCTCGCTGGTCTTCGGCGAGCTCTTCGACCTCGAAGCCCTGGCCGGCGACTGGTTCTCCACCGCGGCGCTCGGGGGCTTCGTCTCCGCGCTCGGCTTCGGCGGCGCGACCGCGCAGGCGCTCGGCGCCCCCCAGCTCGTCGCCTCCCTCGTCGGGGTGGGTTCCGGCGTCCTCGTGGGCTGGTTCGCCGCCTGGCTGACCCGCTGGGTGAAGAACGCCGGCACCGACTCCACGCCCACCCCGCAGGACATGCTCGGCTGGGACGCCACCGTCGTCAGCGACGTCCCCGCCGACGGCTACGGCGCGATCACCGTGCGCCGCGGCGGTCACACCGTCCGTCTCAACGCGAAGGCCGAACGGGAGCTCCCCGCCGGCACCGCGGTCCACGTCACCGGCGTCCTCTCACCCACCGCGGTGACGGTCGCGGCGACGTACCCCGAGCTCCTCTGAGCCGGGTCTCCCCCACCGGGTCGCCCGTGCGACCCAGCTCCCCCGCACCGCCCGAGAAGAAGAGAAACCGACCGAAAGGCCCATCCCATGGACCCGGTTCTGACGCCGATCATCGGCTTCGTCGTCCTGCTCGTCCTCCTCGTCCTCCTCGTGACGAGCCGCTACAAGGTCGCCGGCCCCAACGAGGCGTTCATCGTCACGGGCCGCAAGGGGAAGGCGGTGATCAACCCCGAGACGGGTGAGCTCACCACGGACCTCTCGGGCCAGAAGGTCGTCATGGGCGGTGGCGTCTTCGTCATCCCGTTCGTGCAGAAGCTCGGCAACCTCGACCTGTCCTCGCGCCGCATCTCGGTGCAGATCCGCGGCGCCGTGTCCGGCCAGGGCGTCAAGCTCAACGTCGAGGGCGTCGCCATCGTCAAGGTGGGCGGCAACGCCGACCAGATCCGTCTGGCCGCGCAGCGCTTCCTCTCGCAGCAGGGCGACATCGAGCCCTTCACCCAGGAGGTGCTCGCCGGTGCGCTGCGCTCCATCGTCGGTGGCCTGACGGTCGAGCAGATCATCCGCGACCGCGCCGCGTTCGCGCAGCGCGTGGCCGACGAGTCGGAGAACTCCCTGACGGGTCAGGGCCTCATCCTCGACACCTTCCAGATCCAGGACGTCACCGACGACGGCACCTACCTCGCCGACCTCGGTCGCCCCGAGGCCGCCCGCCTGCAGCAGGAGGCCTCGATCGCGGAGGCGAACGCCCGCCGTGCGGCGGAGCAGGCCCGGATCGCGGCCGAGGAGGAGATCGCGGTCGCGCAGCGTGCCCTCGCCCTGCGCCAGTCCGAGATCAAGATCGAGACGGACGCCGCCCAGGCGCGCGCCTCCGCTGCCGGCCCGCTCGCGCAGGCCGACCAGGACCAGGCCATCCTCACCGAGCAGGAGAAGGTGGCCGTGCGCCAGGCGGCGCTGACCGAGCGGAAGCTCGAGACCGAGGTCAAGAAGCCCGCCGACGCCGAGCGCTACCGCGTCGAGCAGGAGGCCGAGGCGCGCCGCAACTCCGAGATCGCGGCGGCCGAGGCCCGCAAGGCCTCGACCATCGCCGGCGCCGAGGCCAAGGCGCAGGAGGCCCGGCTCTCCGGTGAGGCCGAGAAGTCCCGCCGTGCGGCCCTCGCCGAGGCGGAGGCCATCGAGGGTGAGCGTCGCGGTGCGGCCGAGCGCGCGCGGCGTACCGCCGAGGCGGACGCGGTGCGCGCCGAGGGTGAGGCCAAGGCGGCCGCGGTGCTCGCGGTCGGCCAGGCCGAGGCCGAGGCCATGGACAAGCGCGCCGAGGCGTTCGCGCACTACAACGACGCAGCGGTGCTGCAGATGCTGATCGAGGTGCTGCCGCAGATCGCCAAGGAGGTCGCCGCCCCGATCGGCGCGATCGACAAGCTGACGGTGGTCTCGACCGACGGCGCGGGCGCGCTGCCCAAGCAGGTCACGCAGAACCTGGTGCAGACCCTCGACATGCTCAAGACGTCGACCGGGCTCGACCTGGACGCCCTCATCAAGCGCTCGGTCGGCTCCGCGACCGACAAGCTGGGCCTGGGCGACACCGTGCCGGGCGAGGCGTCCGAGAACGCCTGAGCCTCACGCGTCCGACGGCCGCGCCCTCCACTCCACCGCCTCCGGCGGGAGCGGGGGGCGCGGCCGTTCGGTGTCCAGGAGGTCCGAGAGGAACGCCTTGTAGCGCGGGCAGTTCGTCACGTCGTGCGCGCGGCACCGCAGCGCGTGCTCCGTCATCTCCTGCCACAGCTCCATGGAGCGCATCCGCTCGGCGATGTCGTCGAGGTGCGCCTGCAGGAGCGCCTGGCGGCCGGGCGCGTCGCTGTCGAGGAGCACCCTGATCTGTTCCAGGCTCATCCCGGCCGCCTTGTTGCGCACGATCGCGGCGATCCGCACGACGTCCGGCTCGGCGTAGCGCCGGCGTCCCCCGGCGTCGCGCCCCGGCGTGACCAGACCTTCGTCCTCCCAGTGCCGCAGCACGTGGGTCTCCAGGCCGAAGCGGGCCGCCGCGTCACCGATGCTCCAGGTACTTGACTTCATGTCGACATGAAGTCACACGCTGGTGACCTGCGCAAGCGACACCACCTCGTGAAGGAGCATCCCGTGAGCACCACCGCACCGACCACCGCACCGGCCCGCGACGTCCTCGTCGTCGGCGGCGGCCCCGCCGGCCTGCAGGCCGCGCTGACCGTCGGCCGCATCCACCGCAGCGTCGCGCTCGTCGACTCCGGCGACTACCGCAACGCCACCGTCGACCACATGCACAACGTCCTCACCCACGACGGGCGCGCGCCCGCCGACTTCCGCGCCGCGGCGCGCGATCAGCTCGCGCCCTACGACGTCGAGGTGCACGAGGGTCGCGTCGCGACCATCGCCGGCGACGTCGCCGCGGGCTTCACCGCGACGCTGGACGACGGGCGTACGCTCCGGGCCCGCCGCGTGGTCCTCGC
This sequence comes from Nocardioides imazamoxiresistens, assembly GCF_032378595.1. Taxonomy (NCBI): domain Bacteria; kingdom Bacillati; phylum Actinomycetota; class Actinomycetes; order Propionibacteriales; family Nocardioidaceae; genus Nocardioides; species Nocardioides imazamoxiresistens. The sequence goes on along the minus strand of NZ_JAVYII010000003.1, from coordinate 302,665 downwards.
CACCGGGTTGAGCGACGACCTGCCCGAGGTGCCCGGCCTCGCGGACCTGTGGGGCACCCTCGCCGCGCAGTGCCCGTTCTGCCACGGGCACGAGTTCGCCGGCGGCCACGTCGTGCTCCTCGGCGCCACGCCGCAGCACGCGCACCTCGTCGGCCTGATGCGGCCCGTCGCCGGCCGGATGACCCTGCTGGCCGACGGCGCCGCGGTCGAGCCCGAGGCCCGCCGGCTGTTCGACGCGCTGGGCGCGGCGGTGGTGGAGACGAAGGTGGAGCGGTTCGAGCGGGCGGGCGAGGGCGTACGCGTCGTGCTCGCCGACGGCACCGACCTCGACGCCGTCGGGGTCCTGCTGCGACCGACCTACCGCCAGTCGGCGCCCTTCGCCGAGCAGCTGGGCCTGCGGCTGCTCGAGTCCGGCTGCATCGAGGTGGACGACTTCGGGCGCACCAGCGTGCCGGGCGTCTTCGCCGGCGGCGACCTCGCCCACCGGGCGTCGTTCCCGATGCCGATGCCGTCCGTCGTGGCCGCGACCGCGGCCGGGCAGATGGCCGCCTCCGGCGCGATCCAGGAGCTGCTGGGCGAGGAGATGGCCGCGCTCGGCGCTGGGCACTGAGCCCGGGTCCGGCCGGGTCGGACCGACACCCGGGTCAGGCCGGCCCTGGTCCCGGTCTCGGTCGATCCGGGTCCCGAAGAATACGCGGACAGGTGCGAAGAGAACGCGGACCCAGCCCGCCTCCGGCCGAGGCTGGGTCCGCGTTTTCCCGTCCCGGGTCCGCGTTTTCCGACCGGGCCGCATCGAGGCCCGGCCCGCCCGCGTCACTCCTTGACGGCGATCCCGACGTACGTCGTCTCGAGGTACTCCTCGATGCCCTCGAACCCGCCCTCGCGGCCGAACCCGGACTGCTTCACGCCGCCGAACGGGGCCGCCGGGTTGGACAGCAGGCCCGTGTTGATCCCGACCATGCCGTAGTCGAGGCGCTCCGCGAGCCGGACGGCGCGGTCGAGGTCGCGGGTGAAGGCGTACGACGCCAGGCCGTACTCCGTCGCGTTGGCCCGACGCACCGCCTCGTCCTCGTCGGCGAAGGTGGACACCGGCGCGACCGGGCCGAAGATCTCGTTGTTGACCAGCGCCGCCTCGTGCGGGACGCCGGAGAGCACGGTCGGCGGGTAGAAGTAGCCGGGGCCGTCGGGCACCGCGCCGCCCGTGAGCACGGTCGCGCCGTCGTGCACGGCGTCGGTGACGAGCTGGTCGATCTCCTCGACCGCCGAGGCCTGCACCAGCGGGCCGACCTCCACGCCCTCGTCCTGACCGCGGCCGACGCGCATCGCGCCCAGCCGCTCCGCGAGGCGCGATGCGAACTCGTCGGCGACGCTCTCGTGGACGAGGAACCGGTTGGCCGCCGTGCACGCCTCGCCCATGTTGCGCATCTTGGCCAGCACCGCGCCCTCGACCGCGGCGTCGAGGTCGGCGTCCTCGAAGACGAGGAACGGCGCGTTGCCGCCGAGCTCCATCGACAGGCGCTGCAGCTGCTCGCTGGACTGCTCGACGAGCTTCTTGCCGACCGGGGTCGAGCCGGTGAAGGACACCTTGCGCAGGCGCTCGTCGGCCATCAGCGTCTTCGAGATCGCCGACGAGTGCGACGAGGTGACGACGTTGAGCACCCCGGCCGGGAGGCCGACCTCCTCGAGGACCTGCGCCACCGCCAGGGTCGTGAGCGGCGTCAGCGCGGCGGGCTTGACCACCATCGTGCAGCCGGCAGCGATCGCCGGGGCGATCTTGCGGGTGGCCATCGCGATCGGGAAGTTCCACGGGGTGATCAGCAGGCAGGGTCCGACCGGCTTCTTCACCGTCAGCAGCCGCGACCCCCCGGCCGGGGCGTTCATCCAGCGGCCGTGCACGCGCACGGCCTCCTCGGCGAACCAGCGCAGGAACTCGGCGCCGTACGCCACCTCCCCCGCGGCCTCCTTCAGCGGCTTGCCCATCTCCAGGCTGATCAGGCGCGCGAAGTCGTCCGTGCGCTCGGTGATGAGGTCGAAGGCGGCGCGCAGGATCTCCCCGCGCTCGCGCGGGGCGGTGCGGGACCACTCCTCCTGCGCGGCGACCGCCGCGTCGAGGGCGGCCACGGCGTCGTCGACCGTGCCGTCGGCGACGGTGGCGAGCACCGACTCGTCGGCGGGGTCGAGCACGTCGAACGTGTCGCCCTCGTCGGCGTCACGCCACTCGCCACCGATGAGGAGCCGCGGGGTCAGGAGTCCGTCGGGAAGTGCGCTCATGGGGCCAGCGTGCCACCGCGCTCCAGCCCGCGGGCGACCTGCGGATGACAGGTGTCACGGGCAACGGGTGACAGCCGGGGACGGCGCCGGACCCGCTCGCGGCGGCAGGCTCGGGGCCATGACCACGACCAGTCCGTCGCAGGAGCCTGCGGCCCCCCTCGAGCCCACCGGAGCCCCCGCCGTCGCGCTGCGCGGGCTGACCAAGTCGTTCCGCACGAAGGCGGGCGAGGTCCACGCCGTGCGTGGCATCGACCTGACGATCACGCCGGGCGAGGTCGTCGCCGTGCTCGGCCCCAACGGCGCCGGCAAGACCACGACCCTCGACGTCGTCCTCGGCCTCACGGAGCCGTCCTCCGGCACCGTCGAGGTGTTCGGTCGTCCTCCGCGCCGGGCCGTCGCCGAGGGCCGCCTCGCCGCCATCCTGCAGACCGGTGGCCTGCTGCACGACCTCACCGTGCGCGAGACCGTGCGCCTGATCGCCTCGACGTACGCCGCGCCGACGGACGTCGACGACGTCCTCGCACGCACGGGCCTCACCGAGCTGCAGGGACGCCTGGTCTCGAAGTGCTCGGGCGGCGAGCAGCAGCGGCTGCGGTTCGCGCTGGCGCTGCTGCCCGATCCGGCGCTGCTGGTGCTGGACGAGCCCACCGCCGGCATGGACGTCACGGCGCGCCGCGAGTTCTGGCGCACGATGCACCTCGAGGCCGCCCGCGGACGGACCGTGGTCTTCGCGACGCACTACCTGGAGGAGGCCGACGCCTTCGCCGACCGCATCGTGGTGGTCGCGCAGGGGCGGGTCATCGCCGACGGCACGACCGCGGAGATCCGCTCGCGGGCCTCGGGCCGCACCGTGCACGCGACGCTCCCGGCCGCGGGCCGCGGCGCCGCGGTGAACCGGTTGCTCGCGCACCCGGGGGCTGCCGACGTACGCGTGCAGGGCGACCGCGTCAGCGTCATCGCGACCGACTCCGACGCCGTGGCGAGGACCATCCTCGTCGACCTCGGCGGCCACGACCTCGAGGTCGTCACGGGCTCCCTCGACGAGGCCTTCGTCGCCCTGACCGGCACCAGCGACACCACCGACCCGATCGAGGAGGACGCCCGATGAACGCCACCTACCTGGGCCTGGAGCTGCGTCGCTTCGCCCGCGACCGCGCGAACCTGTTCTTCGTCGTCGTGCTGCCCGCGTTCCTGTTCGTCATCTTCGGCGCCACGCAGGAGTACACCGACGCGCGGATCGGCAACGGCAACGTGGGCCTTTACATCCTGGTCTCGATGGCGGCGTACGGCGCCGTCACCGCGACCGTCGGCGTCGGCGGCATGGCCGCCGTCGAGCGCCTCCAGGGCTGGGGACGACAGCTGGGGCTGACCCCGCTGCCGGACCGGACCTTCGTCACCGTCAAGGCGGCCCTGGCGGTGCTCGTCGCGCTGCTGCCGGTGACGTTGATCGCCGTGGTCGGCCTGGTCACCGGGGCCGAGGGCACCGTGACGGCCTGGGCCCTCAGCATGCTGGCCGTCGCGGTCGGCTCGACCGTCTTCGCCCTGTTCGGCCTGTGCGCGGCGCTGGCGTTCCGGACGGAGGCCGCGGTGTCCGCGGCCAGCGGTATGGTCGTGATCCTCGCGTTCCTCGGCAACATCTTCGTGCCCCTCAGCGGGGTGCTGCTGACCATCGCGAAGTTCACCCCGCTCTACGGGTACGTGGCCCTGGCCCGTTACCCCGTCACGGAGGGCCGACTCATCTCGAACGACGGGCGCGACCTCGGCACCGAGGCGCTGTGGGTGCCGCTGCTCAACATCGGCGTCTGGGCCCTGCTGCTCGGCGTCGTCGCCACCCTCCTGGTGCGTCGGGGCCGGAGCCGCCAGTGAGCCGCACGACGGCTGCGGAGGGCTCCGCCGCGACGACCGCCGCCCCCGCCGAGACCGCCGACGCCGTCGAGCTGGACCCGTGGATCCGCTGGGCGTGGCTGCTCGCGACCGTGTGGCTCGTCTTCATGGTCTTCCCGGTGCTCGACCTGGTGCAGACGCCGCGACCGGCCTGGCAGGTGGCGCTCGGGGCCACGATGATCGTCGTCTTCACCGCCGTCTACGTCCACGGCTTCGTGATCTCCGACCGTCCCCGGCACGCCCGCCGGCTGCCCGACTGGTGGCCGCTGGCGGGCCTGGCGGCCGAGATCGCCCTGACCGCGGCGGCGATCGCCCTGCAGGGCACCGCCGCGATGGGCCTGGTCATCTACACGTCGGCGTACGCGATGCTGCTGACGCCGATGCGGCTGGCGGTCGTGACCGTCGGCGTCCTGGTCGGTGCCACCGCGGCGCTCACCACCCTCGTCGAGCGCTTCGACGGCGGCCAGTTCTTCCTGCCGGTGCTGATCGCGACCATCGTCACCCTGACGGCGACCCGCGTGCTGGAGGACCGGCGGGAGGTCTCGCAGGTGATGGCCGAGGAGATGGCGCTGGTCGCCGAGCGCGAGCGCGTGGCCCGCGACGTGCACGACGTGCTGGGCCACAGCCTCACCGTCGTCGTCGCGAAGGCCGAGCTCGCCGAGCGGCTCCTGGACCTCGACCCGCAGCGCGCCCGCACCGAGCTCGCCGAGATCCGCTCGCTGAGCCGAGAGGCGCTGGGGGAGGTACGCGCCACCGTCGCGGGCCTGCGGGTGGCCCGGCTGGGCGACGAGCTGGCCGCCGCGTCGGCCGCCCTCGCCGCCGCCGGCATCGAGGGCGACGTGCCCGACGACCCGGCGGCCGTCGACCCCCGTCGGCGGATCGTGCTGGCCTGGGTGCTGCGCGAGGCGGTCACCAACGTGGTGCGCCACAGCGGCGCACGACGCTGCACCGTCGACCTGGACAGCGACCGCCTGACCGTCTCCGACGACGGCCGCGGCGGCCCGCACCCGCCCGGCAACGGGTTGCGCGGGGTCGGCGAGCGGGTCCGCGCCGCCGGCGGCACCCTGACCGTCGACGAGGCGCCGGGCGGCGGGACCCGGCTGGAGGTGACGTGGTGAGCCCGATCCGGCTGCTCCTGGCCGACGACCAGGCCCTGGTACGCGGCGCGCTCGCCGCCCTGCTCGCCCTCGAGCCCGACCTGCTCGTGGTCGCGGAGGTGGGCCGCGCCGACGACGTGGTCGCGGCGGCGGTGGGCAACCACGCCGACGTCTGCCTGCTCGACATCGAGATGCCCGGCAGCTCGGAGGTGCCCGATGGCATCGCCGCCGCGGCCGCCCTGCGGCGCGACGCCCCGGGCGTACGGTCGCTGATGGTGACCACGTTCGGGCGCCCCGGCTATCTGCGGCGCGCGCTCGAGGCCGGCGCGTCGGGGTTCGTCGTCAAGGACACCCCGGCGCCCGAGCTGGCCGACGCGGTGCGGCGGGTGCACGCCGGGCTGCGGGTGGTCGACCCGCTGCTGGCCGGCGAGTCGCTCGCGGGCGGCGCGAACCCGCTGACCGAGCGGGAGGCCGAGGTGCTGCGCGTCGCGCTGGACGGAGTGCCGGTCGCCCGGATCGCCGAGCGCGTGCACCTGTCCGCGGGCACGGTGCGCAACTACCTGTCGTCGGCGATCGGCAAGACCGGCACGGCGACCCGGGTGGAGGCCGCGCGGCTGGCCCGCGACCGCGGCTGGATCTGAGCCCGTCCCGAGCCGGGGAAGCAGACGGGGCCGGGACGACCCGCAGGTCGTCCCGGCCCCGTCACGCGTGCGGGCGGGTGCCGCTCAGAGGTTCTTGCCCCCGGGCGCCACGTCGTCGTGGGCCGCGTGCACCCGGGCGAAGAGCTCGTCGAGCTCGGCCTTCTCCTTGCCCTCCGGGCGGAACTTCTCCGGGAGGTCCTGGATCTGCTGCTCCTTGGCCGCCACGACGGAGTAGAGGCGCTGGTGCTCCTCGGGGTCGTGGGTGTAGCTGCCGTCGAGGTAATGCTCGGCGTTGGCCTTGGCCGCCTTGACGGTCGACTCCGCCTTGCCGCGGGGGCTCAGCAGCGACGCGATCACGGTGAGCGCCAGGACACCCACGATCACGCTCAGCGACACGGTGATCGAGACCTCCGGGATGGCCGTCACGTGCTCGCCGCCGTTGATGAACGGCAGCTCGTTCTCGTGCAGGGCGTGGATGAACAGCTTCACGCCGATGAAGCCGAGGATCACGGCGAGGCCGTAGGACAGGAACACGAGGCGGTCGAGCAGACCGTCGATGAGGAAGAACAGCTGGCGCAGACCCATGAGCGAGAACGCGGTCGCCGTGAAGACGATGTACGACTCCTGCGTCAGGCCGAAGATGGCCGGGATCGAGTCGAGCGCGAAGAGCAGGTCGGTGCCGCCGATCGCGATCATCACGAGCAGCATCGGCGTCAGCATCCGCTTGCCGTTGACGACCGTGAACATCTTGTCGCCGTCGTACTCGTCGGAGGTGTGGAACCAGCGCTTCGCCAGGCGGATGACGAAGTTGTCGATCTCGCCCTCCTCCTCGTCCTCTTCCTTCAGCAGTGAGAGCGCCGTGTAGATGAGGATCGCGCCGAAGAGGTAGAAGACCCAGGAGAAGTTGTTGATGGCCGCGGCGCCCACGAAGATGAACGCGCTGCGCGCGAAGAGCGCGAAGACGATGCCGAACAGCAGGACCTTCTGCTGGTCCTCCCGCGGCACCTTGAAGCTCGCCATGATGATGAGGAACACGAAGAGGTTGTCGACGCTGAGCGCCTTCTCCGTGATGTAGCCGGCGAAGTACTCACCGCCGTACGTCCCGCCCCAGTTCGCGAGCACGAAGAAGCCGAACACGATCGCGAGACCGACGTAGATCGCCGACCAGATGGCGGCTTCCTTCAGCGTCGGGATGTGCGCCTTGCGCACGTGGAAGAAGAAGTCGAACGCCAGCAGACCGGCGATGACGGCGATCGTGAGGCCCCAGACGAGAGGGGAAACCTCCATGGACTTGCTCCTAGCGGGTCGATGACGAAGGGCGTGCTGGTCCGCCGACCCGGCGGGCGGCGTCCTGACTGCTCAACGATCATGCACCGGACCTAGTTCCCCCGGGGTGATGCGCGGCGCGCATCACACCCGGGGGTCCCGGGTATCACTCGGCGGGCGCGGTTCCCGCGTCGATGGCGCTGCGGGCCTCCTGCAGCGCGGCGACGTCGACCGTGCTCGGGGCGATGGTGCGGTCGTACGCGGCGTACGGCGCCTGCTGGGCGGCGTACTCGTCCGCGCGGGAGGCCGCCTCGGCGACCACCTCGGAGGTCGCGGTCGCGGCGCTGCCGAGGGCGGCGCTCACGAGCGGGGTGTAGCCCTGGGCGTGCCCGAGGGTGTTGGGGTGGTAGCTCTCGACGACCGGGTTGGACAGGCCGTTGAGCCACTCGGGGTCGTCGCAGACCGCGTGGCCGACGAAGGCGGCGGTCGGGTCGACGAAGCGGAAGCCGGCCGACGCTGCCGCGGACGACGTCGTGCGGTTCAGCAGGTCGGCGGTGGCGTTCAGCCGCGTCATCTCCTCCGGGGAGATGAAGGTCAGGACGTCGCAGTCCTCGCCCATGAACAGGCGCGGGTAGCCGGCCACGACGACCTCGGCGTTCGGGGCGGCCGCGCGGACCTGCGCGTACAGGCCCGACAGTCGCGAGCCCAGCGTGCCGTCGATGAAGCTCGTCGCCGTGTCGATCGCCCCGTCGCAGTTGCTCGCCCACCCGGGCAGCGCGCACTCGGTGATGACGCCGGTGAAGTCGGCGTCGTTGCCGCCGATGGTGAGGGTGACCAGGTCGGTGTCGGCGGACAGGGCCTGCAGCTGGTTGGCTTGCACGTCGGCGACCACCGCGCCGGAGCAGGCGCGGAAGTCGAGGTCGTAGCCGCCGGCCGCCGCGACGAGCGACGGGAACGCCGCGGTCGAGCGGAGGCACTCGGTGCCGTCGTCGATGTAGCTGCGGGTGCCGGTGCCCGAGGAGTAGGAGTCGCCGAGGGCGACGTACGCCTCACCGGCCGCGACCCCGGTGGAGCCGGAGACGGCGGGCTCGACCGAGGTGGAGCCCGAGACGCCCGGCTCGACCGAGGTGGACCCGGAGACGTCGGAGGGCTCGTCCCCGGTGGAGCCGGAGACGGGGTCCGCCGAGGCGGGGCCGGCGGCGGAGACGACGCCGAGCACGGCAGCGGCCGACACGGCGGCGAGATGGAGGCCTGCGCGGCGCGCAGGCGTGCGGACGGTGTGGATCGCCATGGTTCCTCCCGAGAATGAATGGCGAGAACGGTGGCGCCCGAGCGGCACCTCGACCACCGTAGGCCGATCCGCGGCGAACGCGCCAGGGTCGATCGGCCGCTCGCGGATTCACCTCCTGTTCACCCGCGCCGGGTCGAGGCAGGTGGAGGAGGAGGGTCGCCCAGGCCTCCAAAGAAGGGCGCCAGTGGGGCGACGACCGCCTGTTCGAGGTGATTTTGCCGGTCCGCGACCGGCGAGGACTTCCCCACCTTGGGTCCATGGGCTACCTTGAGTGAACAGAAAGTGAACAGGAGGTGCCCAATGCCCGACTACACGCACCAGCACGGCCCTTCCCTGACCCTCACCTGGGTCAAGGTCGTCGACGCGTCCGGTCGTCAGCGCATGGAGGCCCGCTGGATGCCGGCGGCCGCCGCCGTCGTCCAGCAGCTCGCTGCCTGACCGCACCGCAACCCTCTTCGCAGGAGCCGCCGCCCCCACCGGGGCGGCGGCTCCTGCTGCGTTGCGCCCGGAGTGTTGACCTCGGAAACGGACCGGAGTACGCTTTCCGTTGAATCTTCAATCAACACGTCACCGGAGGCCACCATGGGCATCTTCAACCGCAGCAAGACCGAGTCCACCGAGGCGTCCTTCGACGCTCCGACCACCGCCGTCGACGACATCAGCGGCGACTACACCCTCGACGTCACGCACACGCGCCTCGGCTTCTCCGTGCGCCACGCGATGGTGACGACGGTGCGCGGCTCCTTCAAGGAGTTCGAGGGCACCGCCAAGGTCGACACCGCCAACCCGGCCAACTCCTCGGTGCGGATCGTCATCAAGGCGGCCAGCATCGACACCAACAACGCCGACCGCGACGGCCACCTGCAGACCGGCGACTTCTTCGAGGCCGGCGCCTACCCCGACATCACCTTCACCTCGACGAAGGTGGAGCGCCAGGACGCCGACACCTGGCTCGTCACGGGCGACCTGACGATCAAGGAGGTCACCAAGCCCGTCACGGTCGAGTTCGAGCAGACCGGCTCGGCGCGCGACCCGTTCGGCAACCTGCGCATCGGCTTCGAGGGCGCGGCCACCATCAACCGCAAGGACTGGGGCCTGACCTACAACGCCGCGCTCGAGACCGGCGGCGTGCTCATCTCGGAGAAGGCGAAGCTCGAGTTCGACGTCTCCGCGATCCAGACCGCCTGATCAGTCCCGATCCAGGCGAGGCAGCCGGGCGAGGCCCGGCACGCCCAGCACGTCCGACGACGCCCCCGTCCACCGGTCATCCGGTGGGCGGGGGCGTCGCCCGTCCCACGACCTCCTCGACGTCCCCGGCGTCGCCGCGACCGCTCGCTCAGCGCCGCCGGCGGGCGAAGAGGAACGCCCACAGCATGGACAGCGCGAGCACGACGATCACCACGTCGAGGCCCGCGACCACCGCGAGGAAGGGCGTGGCCAGGACGGCCAGCACCACCAGCACCCCGGAGCCCGCCCAGCCGACCGGGCCCACGAGGCCCGGTCGCCGGCGCGGCTGCTCGACCAGGCCCGACGGGCGGCGGTTCCAGTCCCGCGGCGGGCGCGGCGCCAGGACCTCCGGGTGCGGCGCGGGCAGGTCGGCGAACAGCGGCCGCAGCTCCCGGGCGTACCGCGCCTGCCAGACCAGCACCGAGCGCTCCGCGTGCTCGTCCACGTCGAGCCGGCCGTCGGCGAGGTGGTCCTGCAGGACCTGCGCGGCCTCGGCCCGCTCGGCGTCGGACAGCCTGATCTCCGCAGGCTCGCTCACCGCTCGCCCTCGGCGAGGATGCCGTAGAGCCGACGCCGGGTGTCGGCGAGCACGGTGAGCGCCTCGCGCCGCTGCGCGTCCGTGCCCGTCGCGACGATCTGCCACAGCGCGTTCATGACCTGGCCGATCTCCGGCAGGGCGCCCTGGGGGCCGTCCTCCTCGCGCGGCGCGAACGGCGCCCACACGGCCGCGATCTCGTCGGCGTGCTCCTCGACGTAGGCCCGACCCTCGTCCGTCAGCCGCAGCGCCCGGCGCCCGAGCGACTCGTCGGCGACCACGAGGCCCTCGTCCTCGAGCTGCTGGATGGTCGGGTAGACCGAGCCCGGCGACGGCTTCCACTCGCCGTGCGAGCGCTCAGCGATCTCGCTGATCACCTGGTAGCCGTTGCGCGGCTCGGCGGCCAGCACGTCGAGGATCGCCGAGCGGACATCGCCGCGCCGCACCTTCGGGCCACCGCCCCGGCCCCGCTGCGGCGGGGCGTCGAAGCCGAGCATGTCCGCCACCCACGGCGGGACCGGCTGCCCGCGGCGCGCTCGCCCGCCACCACGACCGCCGGGGTGCGGTCGACGTCCGGGCCCGAAGCCGGCCGCGAAGCCCCCTCCGATCGCCTCGCCCAGCGAGGACCAGTCGGACGGGTCGCGGCGCGGCCCCCGACCGCGGCGCTCGTCGTCGTTCGTCTCGTCGTTGTCGTCGTACTTGTCCCACATGGAGTGCTCCCTCGATCGGGCGGCGGTCCGGCGAGACGGGTCGGTGATGTCGATCTGTCGGCGGACTGTCGCGATATATCGCGAGCGTACGCCTGCGGTAGTGGCTGTTCAAACGGGTTTTCGCACGGCGTGCGCCCGGTGCCGCCTAGGGTCGGGTGCGTGAGGCGGTGGCTGAGGAATCCGCGCAACCTGGCGTGCGTCCAGGTCGTCGCATTCGCCACGATGACCGTGGTGAACGTGATCGGCATCCTCGAGGGCGATCGCGACCAGGGCGACTACTTCTTCCTCATGGTCTCGACACTGGCGGTCGTCCTGAGCGTGTGGATGTTCCCGGACCCCCGCACCGCCCGCGGGAAGCAGGACGAGCCCACCGAGAGCGCCGACTGAGACTCAGTCGCGCTCGTCCACCAGCACGAGGTCGAGGTACGCGGCGAGGTCGGCCAGTTCGTGGTCCACGGCCCGGGCGGTCGCGGCGGTGAACCCGGCGTCGCGGTGCACGGCCCTCAGCCGCAGCGCCCCGCCCCGGCGGTCAGCGGCGGCGTCGACCTTGCCGACCAGGCGGTCGCCGTGCAGGACGGGCAGCGCCCAGTAGCCCCACCGCCGCCGCGCGGCGGGCTTGTACATCTCCAGCTGGTACTCGTAGCCGAACAGCTCCTCGGTCCGCCGGCGGTCGACGACCAGTCGGTCGAGGGGCGACAGGAGGGCGCAGCGCCCGGCGAACGGCGCGTCGAGCTCGGCGAGGAGGTCCGGGTCGACGGACCACGTCCCCCGGACGCCCTCGACCTCGACCTCCTCGGCCCCCGGGGGCACGGGCCGCGACGGCGCGCGGCGCTGCAGGCCGAGGGCGGCGAGCGTACGGCGGGACCGCTCCGCCGCGGCCTCCTCGAGCCCCGGCGCGGCGTCCGGGTCGTCGGACCAGACACGCTCCGCGAGGTCCCAGCTGCGCTCGCGGCCGGCCCGGGAGGCGACCGCGACCTCGCCGCGCGCCTCGAGGACCTCCAGCATCTTCATCACGTTCTTGCCGTCGGTCCAGCCGGTCGAGCGCCACGGCACCTCGCAGGTGTCCGGCAGCGCGCGGGCCGGCAGGGGGCCCTCGCGGCGCAGCTCGCCGAGGAGGTCGCGTCGGGCCGCGGCGTTGGCGGCCACCCACGCCTGCGCACCCACCTGCCAGTCCTCGAGCGGTACGCCCGCACGCCAGGCCGCCATCTCGGCCCGGAAGAGGGCGACGTCCTCGACGGGGCGCAGCACGCCCCGGACCTCGACGAGCGAGCCGTCGCCGAGCGCCGCGTCGAGGTCGGCGGCGCGGAAGGCGGCCGACCCGAGGCGGGACCACAGGACGAGGCCGGCGTTGGTGGCGACGGCGGCGGTGAGGTCGACCTGCAGGAGCGTCAGCCGTCGGACGACGGCGAGGGGGTCGACCGGGCGCGGGCGGTCGAGGAGCTGCGCGCGCACGGCGACGCGTCGGGCCTGCTCCTGCGAGATCCGCCGCAGCGCCACGGGCTCAGAGGAGCTTCTCGATGTCCCCGGCGATCTTCTCCGGCTTCGTCGTGGGGCCGTAGCGCCGCACGACGCGGCCGTCGCGGTCGACGAGGAACTTCGTGAAGTTCCACTTGATCTTCCCGCCCAGCAGGCCGCCCTTCTCGCCGCGCAGCCAGGCGAAGACCGGGTGCGCCTGGGGGCCGTTGACGTCGACCTTCTCGAACATCGGGAAGCTGACGCCGTAGTTGCGCTGGCAGAAGGAGCCGATCTGCTCGGCGTCACCCGGCTCCTGGCCACCGAACTGGTTGCAGGGGAAGCCGAGGACCACCAGGCCGCGCTCGCCGTAGGTCTCGAACAGCTCCTCCAGACCGGCGAACTGCGGGGTGAACCCGCACTGGCTCGCCGTGTTGACGACCAGGGCGACCTGCCCGGCGTACTGCTCCAGCGACTCCTCCGTGCCGTCGAGGCGGGTGGCGCTGAAGTCGGTCAGGGTGCTCATGCTCGTCCTCCGGGGTGGGGTGGCAGCGACGGTACGGCGCCTGGACAGCACCGTGCCCCGGTGCTTCGACACCGGGGCACGTGCGGATGGGCGGGATTCAGCCCTTGAAGACGTCCTTGACGTTCTCGCCGGCCTGCTTGGCGGAGGCCTTCTTCTGGTCCGCCTGGCCCTCGGTCTTCAGCTGGTCGTCGTTCTTGGCGTCGCCGAGAGCCTCCTTGGCCTTGCCCTTGAGGTCCTCGGCGGTGTTCTTGGCCTTGTCCGCAAAGCTCATGACTGCTCCTCTTCGTGGTCGGTGACGTCCTACCCCACGGTAGGCACGGCGTTCAAGAACTTCGCGAGGTCCGAACGGTTCCGCCGCGCGGGATGCGCTGGCACGATCCTGCTCATGAATCGCATCCTCGGGGGAGCGAGGGTCGTGGCGGCCCTCGTGGCCGCGACCGCTCTCGCCGCCACCACGCTGGTGGCCACCACGACCGCTCCCGCCCACGCCGTCAGCGACGGCTGGGCCGCCTGGGACCCGGTGGCGGGGACCTCCAACGCGTACTCCACGACCCTGCGCCCCGCGTCGGCCGGCTTCCCGACCGCCGCGGTCGCGACGGACTCCCGCGGGAACGTCCAGCTCCCCGGCGGCTCGTCGACGTTCCTCGGCGCCGACACCCCGCCCGGGGCGAAGTACGGCTCGAGCCGCGACCAGCGCTACCTCGTGCTCCGGCCGCGTGCCGACACCCCGACCGCTCCGTCGACCACGACCTACACGTTCGACCAGCCCACCCCGGACATCGGCTGGGCGTTCGTGCTCGGCGACGTCGACGCCGACCAGGTGCGGGTCTCCGCCGTGGACGCCGCCGGCTCCACCGTGCCCGCGGGCGAGATCGACTCCTGGTTCCGCGGGACGTTCAACCACTCCGGCGGGTCGGACCAGCCGCGCTGGGACGCCGCCACCTCGACCCTCGTGGGCAACCCGGGCGCCGTGGACACGGACGGCGCGTCCGGCTGGTTCGAGCCCGAGGTACGCCTGCGCAGCCTCACCCTCACCTTCACCCGGCGGGCCGGGTTCCCGGTGTACCAGACCTGGTTCGTCAGCCGCGCCCGCCCGATCGGCGGCACGGTGGAGGACCGCTCGACCGCGGGCTCCTGCCCCGTCACCGGGAGCACGCTGACCCTGCTCTCGCCGTTCGGCGAGGAGCTGGCGACCACCTCCCCCGCGGCCGACGGGACCTACGAGCTCGGGGAGTTCGCCACCCAGTCGGGCTACACCGTGCGTCTCGACGCCGCGCCCGGGTGCGCGGTGGTCGGGCCCGCCCAGGCCACGGTCTCCAACGTCGGCAACGACGGCGACCCCGCCTCGCGTGCCCGGTTCGAGGTCCGGGCGGTGGTCCCGTTCCCGATCAGCGGCACCGTCCGCGACACCGACGGCGCCCCGGTCGCCGGCGTGACGGTCACCCTGGCCCAGCCGACCGGGGGCACGCTGACCACCACGACCCGCGCGGACGGCACGTACCTCTTCGACGACAACGACACGGGCGACGGGTACGCGATCTCGATCGGCGTGCCGGCCGGGTACGTGGCCGGACCCGACGGCGACACCATCGACGACGTCGACGTCACCAACGGCCCCGTGGTCGACCAGGACTTCGTGGTCGACGCCCTGCCCACGGTCAGCGGCACCGTGACCGGCGGCGGCCGCGGCCTCGGCGGCGTGCCCGTGCGCCTCGTCCCCGCCGACGGCGGGCCGGCGATCACCCGCGTCACGGACGGGGACGGCGGCTACCGCGTCGACGGCGTCCCCGGCGGGACCTACACCCTCGAGGTGGAGGCGCCCGACGGCTACACGGCCCCGCCCGCGCGCAGCCTCACGGTCGGCGCCGACGACCTCGAGGACCAGGACGTGGCGCTGAGCCGGCCGGGGGCCGTCGGCGGACGGGTGGTCGGACCGGACGACGAGCCCGTCGGGGGTGTCGGCCTGACCGTGAGCGGCGGGAACGAGGACGTCGCGGCCGTGACGGACGAGGACGGCGGCTGGTTCGTCGACGGGCTGGACGCCGGCACCTACGAGGTGACCGTGAGCCCGGCCGACGGCACCGTCGTCGACGGGCCCGCGACGGCGACGGCCACCATCACCGCGGCCGGGGAGATCGTCGGCGGCCTCGACTTCCGACTGGCGCCGGCACCCGACCCCGTCGACCCGACCGACCCCCCGACGGACCCCGTGGAGCCGACCGACCCGACCGACCCGACCGATCCCCCGGCGACCGGTGGGCCCGGGACGGGCGGCACGGGTGGCACGGGCACCGGAGCGACCGGGCCCGGTGCGCTGCCCGCGACCGGAGCACCCCAGCGGGCCGTCCTGCTGGCGGGCGCGGCGACCCTGCTGGGCGGTCTGTCGATGCTGGCCGCGGGCCACCTGCGCACCCGGCGCCGCAGTGCCTGACGCGAACGCCTGACGCGAGCCCCTGAGCGCAGCACCCTGGAACGACCGGAGCCGGCGCCCCCGCGGGGACGCCGGCTCCGTCGTGACCGGTGGTGGGGCGCTCAGGCCGGGAAGGACTCCCCGTTGGCCACGAGCTTGCGCAGGTACTCCGTCGGGCGGAAGCGCTCGCCGTACTGGTCGGCCAGCTCGTCGGCGCGCTTCACGAACGCACCGAGGCCGATCTCGCCGTCGGCCCCCTCGAAGCCCGTCATGTACTGCGCGGCACCGCCCGTGTGGGGCGGGAAGCCGATGCCCATGATCGAGCCGATGTTGGCGGCGGCCGCCGAGGTGACGACCTCCTCCTCGAAGGTCTTGGCCGTCTCGAGCGCCTCGAGCACGAGGATCCGGTCCTGCACGTCGCCGAAGGGGATCGGCTCGTCGGCCACCGGGTAGAGGTCGGCCAGGCCGCTCCACAGGCCCAGGCGCTTGCCGGACTCGTCGTACTCGTAGAAGCCCGCGCCCTTGAGCTTGCCCGAGCGGCCGAGCTCGACCATCCGGTCGACCACGGCGAGGCCGGGGTGCGGCTCGTACGCCAGACCGTCGCGCTCCGCGGCGTCGGCCGTGGCCTTCGCGATCTTCTTCATCAGCTCGAGGTTGAGCTCGTCGGAGAGCTGCAGCGTGCCGACGGGGTAGCCCGCCTGCGTCGCGGCGCGCTCCAGCGTCTGCGGGTGCACGCCCTCGGCGAGCAGCTGCAGGCCCTCGTTGACCATGAAGCCGATGACGCGCGAGGTGTAGAAGCCGCGGCTGTCGTTGACGACGATCGGGGTCTTCTTGATCTGCTGGACCAGGTCGTACGCCTTGGCCAGCGCCGCGTCGTCGGTGTCCTTGCCGCGGATGATCTCGACCAGCGGCATCTTGTCGACGGGCGAGAAGAAGTGCAGGCCGATGAAGTCGGCCGGGCGGTCGACGCCCGAGGCCAGCTCGGTGATCGGCAGCGTCGAGGTGTTCGAGCACAGCAGCGCGTCGGGGTTGACGTGCTCGGCGATCTCCGCGAACACCTTGTGCTTGAGCGACGGGTCCTCGAAGACGGCCTCGACGACGACGTCGACGCCGGCGAAGTCCGCCGGGTCGCCCGTGGCGTGGATGCGGTCGAGGAAGGCGGCCTTGCCCTCCTCGGTCTCCCGACCCCGCGAGATCGCCTTGTCGAGCAGCTTCGCCGAGTACGCCTTGCCGCGCTCGGCCGCCTCGGTGGAGACGTCCTTGAGCACCACCTGCGCGCCGGACTTCGCGAAGACGTACGCGATGCCCGCGCCCATCATGCCCGCGCCCAGGACGCCGACCTTCTGGCCCGTGAACTTCTCGTGCCCGTCGGGGCGCAGCGAGCCGCCGTTGATCGCCTGGAGGTCGAAGAAGAACGCCTGGATCATGTTCTTGCTCTGCTGGCCGACCACGAGGCCGGTCAGGTAGCGCGACTCGATGCGCGAGGCGGTGTCGAAGTCGACCTGCGAGCCCTCGACCGCGGCCGACAGGATCGCGCGCGGCGCCTTGTAGGGCGCGCCCTTGATCTGCTGGCGCAGCAGCGCCGGAAAGGCGGGGAGGAACTGCGCGAGCTTCGGCGACGACGGCGTGCCGCCGGGGATCTTGTAGCCGGGGCGGTCCCACGGCTGCTGGCCCGCGGACTCGTCGTCGGCGACCGAGGCCAGCCACGCCTTCGCGGCGGGCACGAGCTCGTCGAGCTCGGCGACGACCTCGTCGACCAGGCCCTTCTCCTTCGCCTGGGCGGCCTTGAACCGCGTGCCCTGCAGCAGCACGTCCATGAGGGCGGTCTGCAGGCCGAGCATGCGCACGGTGCGGGTCACGCCACCGCCGCCGGGCAGCAGGCCGAGCTGCACCTCGGGCAGGCCGATCTGCACCTTCGGGCTGTCCCACGCGACGCGGTGGTTGGCCGCGAGGGCGATCTCGAGGCCGCCACCCAGGGCGGCGCCGTTGATCGCGGCGACGACGGGCGCGGGGTGCAGCTCCAGCTTGCGCAGGGCGGCCTTGACGTCCTCGACCATCGCGAAGACCTCGCCCGCGTTCTCCTGGCGGGCCAGCACCATCGACTTGAGGTCCCCGCCGGCGAAGAAGGTCTTCTTGGCGCTGGCGATCACGACGCCCTTCACGGCGCCCTCGGGCTCGGCGTACAGCTGCTCCACCGCGGCCGTCATCGAGCTGCGGTAGAGGTCGTTCATGGTGTTGGCGCTCTGGTTCGGGTCGTCGAGGGTCAGGGTGACGATCCCGTCGGCGTCCTTGTCGTACCGGACGGCGGTCTGCTGCTCGCTCATGCTGGTGTCTCTCTCCTGTCCGTTCCGGGCGCTCAGACGAGCTCGACGATGGTGGCGATGCCCATGCCGCCGCCGACGCAGAGCGTCGCGAGGCCGCGCTTGAGCTCCCGGCGCTCCAGCTCGTCGACGAGCGTGCCGAGGATCATGGCGCCGGTGGCGCCGAGCGGGTGACCCATCGCGATGGCGCCGCCGTTGACGTTGGTGATCTCGTGGCTGATGCCCATGTCGCGCATGAAGCGCATCGCGACGGCGGCGAACGCCTCGTTGATCTCGAAGAGGTCGATGTCGTCGACCGTGAGGCCGGCCTTGGCGAGCGCCTTGCGCGCGGCCGGCGCCGGGCCCGTCAGCATGATCACCGGGTCCGCGCCCGAGACGGCCGCGGAGACGATGCGGGCGCGGGGGGTCAGGCCGGCCCGGCGGCCCGCCTCCTCGGAGCCGATCGCGACGATCGCGGCGCCGTCGACGATGCCGGAGCTGTTGCCGGCGTGGTGGACGTGGTCGATCTTCTCGACCCAGTGGTACTTCTCGAGCGCCACGTCGTCGAAGCCCGCGCCCTTGCCGATGTCGGCGAAGGAGGCCTTGAGCTTCGAGAGGCTCTCGACGGTCGTGCCGGGACGGATGAACTCGTCGTGGTCGAGCACGGTCAGCCCGTTGCCGTCGACGACGGGGATGACCGAGTCCTTGAAGTAGCCGGCCTCCCAGGCGCGGGCGGCGCGGGCGTTGGACTCCGCGGCGTACGCGTCGACGTCCTCGCGGCTCCAGCCCTCGACCGTCGCGATGAGGTCGGCGCCGATGCCCTGCGGGACGAAGTCGGTGACGAGCGCGGTCGCGGGGTCCATCGCCCACGAGCCGCCGTCGGAGGCCATCGGGACGCGGCTCATCGACTCGACGCCGCCGGCGAGGATGAGGTCCTCGAAGCCACCGCGGATGCGGGAGGCGGCCTGGTTGACGGCCTCGAGGCCCGAGGCGCAGAAGCGGTTGAGCTGGACGCCGGCCACGGTCTCGGGCAGGCCGGCCTTCAGCGCGGCGGTCTTGGCGATGTCGCCACCCTGGTCGCCGACCGGGCTGACGACGCCGAGCACGACGTCGTCGATCTGCGCGGGGTCGAGCTCGGGGTGACGCTTGCGGGTCTCCTCGATCAGGCCGACGACCAGGTCGATCGGCTTCACCTCGTGGAGTGTGCCGTTCTTCTTGCCCTTGCCGCGCGGGGTGCGGACGTGGTCGTACAGGAATGCTTCTGCCATGTCGGTCCTTGCCTGCCTCGAGGGTGTGCGTGGGTCGGGGCGCCGCGTCGGCGCCTCCGGGAGACCCGGTCCTCGCCGATTGTGACACCATCACTGTCAACGTGGGAACAGCGACCCCGCATTTTGTTGACCGGCGAGTAACAAAGCGGTGCGGGCCCCGGTGCCGCCGCGCCCGTCGGGCCCGAGACCTAGGGTGGGGCCCGTGACCTCCCCGACGCACGGCCCCGGACGCGCCACCCCCGACCGCGCCGACGTCATCGACAAGGGCCTGGCCCGGGTCAACGTCTGGGGCATCCGGCTGATCGTCGGGACGATCGCGCTCTACATCCTCGGCTGGATCATCGGCCACACGTGGGTCGTTTGGTTCCCGATCGCGCTGGCGCTCGTGCTGTCGACGCTGCTGGCTCCCCCGGCGACCTTCCTGCGCAAGCGCGGCTTCCCCTCCGCCCTGGCCGCGGTCGTCGTGATGCTGGGGTTCCTCGGCAGCATCGCGCTGACGGTCTACCTCCTCGCCCCGCAGGTCGCCGGCCAGTCGAACGACATCGCCGACAGCGCCGTCACCGGTGTCGGCGAGGTGCGCACGTGGCTGCAGGAGGGGCCGCTGCAGATCAGCGACGGGCAGATCACCTCCGCGTTCGAGACGGTCCAGGACGAGCTGGCGGCGCGCGCCTCCGACATCAGCGCCGGCGTGGTCACCGGCATCACGACGATCACGAACATCCTGATCAACCTGGTGCTGATGCTGCTGCTGACGTTCTTCTTCATCAAGGACGGCCACCGCTTCCTGCCGTGGGTCTCGGCCATCGGCGGCCAGCGCGTGGGCGGCCACTTCGTCGAGGTCATCTCGCGGGCCTGGAACACCCTGGGCGGGTTCATCCGCACCCAGGCGCTCGTGTCGTTCATCGACGCGCTCTTCATCGGCATCGGCCTGGTGATCATCGGGGTGCCGCTGGCGATCCCGCTGGCGATCCTGACGTTCTTCGCGGGCTTCATCCCGATCGTCGGAGCCATCAGCGCGGGGGCGATCGCCGTGCTGGTCGCGCTCGTGACGAACGGACCGACGGACGCGCTCATCGTGCTGGTCCTCATCATCGCGGTGCAGCAGATCGAGGGGAACCTGCTCTCGCCGTGGCTGCAGGGCAAGTCGATGAACCTGCACGCGGGCATCGTGCTGATGTCGGTGACCGCGGGCTCGACCATCTTCGGCATCACCGGCGCGTTCCTCGCCGTGCCCGTCGCGGCGATCGTCGCGGAGGTCTTCCGCTACCTCAACGAGAGCGTCGACCGGGAGGTCGCGGCCGCCGCCCCGCTGCAGGACTCGCACGGGGCCGAGGGGCCCGACGGCCCGGCCGGGGCCAACCCGGCCCTGCCCGACGACGTCCCGCACACCCGCGACCGCAAGACGCCCGCCGAGCTGCGCGGCGAGCCCGACCCGAACGCCTGACGCACGCCCGCCGGCCGCGCGCCCTCAGGGGTGCCGGCGGTGCACCCGCGCGGCGTCGGCGGTGGTCGCGAGGGTGGCGACGTACGGCCACGGGGCCTGCGGCCCCTCGAGCGCGTGCAGGCGTACGCCCCGCAGCCGAGGCCGCCGACGGCGGTCGCTCCAGGTCAGCGCGACGGGGTCCACCTCGAGCGAGGCCGGGTCGCCGTCGAGCCCTTCGCCACTGGCCTTGAGCAGGGCCTCCTTGGCGGTCCAGATCCGGGCGAACAGCTCCGGGCGCATCGCCACGAGGGCCCGCTCGGCGGGAGCCAGGGCCCAGCCCACGACCTCCACGTCGCGGTGCTCGACGTCGATCCCGACCGGCCCGTGCGTCGCGGCCGCGGCGGCGACCAGTCCCCCGCCGTGGCTCACCGAGGAGGCCCAGCCCAGGGCGGGGAGCACGGCCGGGCCGTGCGCGCGGGCGCAGCGCGGGCACTCCCGGCGTACCTCGACGTCCTCGGGCGCGTCGTCGCCCCGGACGTCGGCCACCAACCAGCGCAGCCCGGCGCGCACGCCGGCGGCGTCGGCCCGCGCCTGCGGAGAGCCGAGCGAGCGGACCCAAGCCACCTCGGCGGGATCCAGCGGCCACCAGTCGTCGACGGCGTCGACGTCGGCCAGGTCGTCGGGGTCGTGGGCCGCCTCGACGGCGTAGTACGCCGTCGGGGAGCCGCTCGGGCGGCCGCTCAGACGACGTCCACGAGGCGCGAGTGCACGGCGCGGCGGGCGGGCTCGAAGGCCTGGGCGACCTCGCCCAGTCCGACGACGACGCACTCGTGGTCGTCGGGGCCGAGGTAGACCGACTCGCCACGCGCGAGCGCGACCCGCTCCCCCGCGCCGTTGCGCACCTCGACCTCGCCGCCGGTGCAGATCAGCAGCGACTGCTTGGCGTCGACCACGGCCACGCCCTCGGGCTCGGCGTGGGAGACCTGCGTGACCGCCAGCGCGAACTCGACGTCGGCCGGGCTGAACACCTCGGTGTCGGCCAGCACGAACTCGGGGTTGACGCGCGCGATCCGCGCCATGCCGGTCGTGCCGAGGCAGGTCACCAGGCCGCGCGGGTCGACGTGCTTCTTGGTCAGGCCGGCGCGCAGCACGTTGTCGGACGAGGCCATCACCTCGAGGCACAGGCCCTTGAGGTGCGCGTGGATGATCCCCGCGCCCAGGTAGGCGGCCTCGCCCGGCTGCAGCGTCATCCGGTTGAGCATCAGCGAGATCACGACGCCGACGTCGTCGGGGTAGTGCTCGGCGATCTCGACGGCGGTGGAGTACGCCCGCTTGATGTCCATCCCGAGCTTGCCCAGCGCCCGGCACGCGCCCACGACCTCGCCGACCTGCGCGGCGCTGACCTCCGACGACAGCAGCCACTCGACGCGCCGCACGATGCCGGCGAAGCCGGGGTCGGCGCGCAGGTCCTCGGCCAGCCGCTGGGTCAGCGGCGTCTCGAGGGGCGCCAGGACGCGCAGGATCTCGACGGTGGGCCGGAAACCGATGAGGCTGTCGAAGGTGGTCAGCGCGTAGACCATCTCCGGCTTGTGGTTGGCGTCCTTGTAGACCCGGTTCGGGGCATCCAGCGGGATGCCGGCGCGCTCCTCGTCGGCGTAGCCGTCCTCGGCCTGCGACTTGCTGGGGTGCACCTGCAGCGACAGGGGCTGGTCGGCGGCGAGCACCTTGAGCATGAACGGCAGGTCGCCGGAGAGCTCGGAGAGCGCGGTGGCCTCGCCCGCGGGGTCGACCACGGTCGACGGCTGCAGGGCGTGGGTGCCGATCCAGACCTCGGCGACCGGGGTGCCGTCGGGCCGCTCCCCCAGGAAGCGCGGGATCGCGTCGGGCGAGCCCCACGAGTAGTTCTGGACACCGTTGCGCAGCCGGTACATGCCGCACAGCGTAGGCACTGCCGCGCGGATCAGCCCGCGGCAGGTCCGTGCTGCAGCTGCCGGTGCAGCTGGCCCGCCAGGGAGAGGGCCACGACGGTGTCATAGATGGCGAGGTTGTCGACGGCGTACGCCCCACCCACCGCGGGCGCGGGCACCAGGACCAGCGCCTGGCCGGGACCGGGCTCCAGGCCGCGGCGCGCCGCGCCCTCGACCAGCCAGGCGGAGAGGAACTCGTCGGCCTGCTCCTGGTCGCCGAGCGCCGCGCGCAGGGCGTCGACGTCGTCCCAGTGCCGCTCGAGGGTGCCGAGCGTGGTCGACAGGAACCAGACCCCGCCGTCGTCGTCCTGCAGCAGGACGTCGGCGCACGCGGTGACGAGCCACGGCCGCAGCGCGGTGATCCCCTCCAGCCAGGTCCACTCGGCGAGGCCGCGCAGGTCGTCGTCGGTCACGGGGCGCAGCAGCTCGACGGGCACGGGCCCCGGTCTGCCCGCGCGGGCGCGGCGGGAAACGGGCGGCTCGGTCAGGGCACCGCCAGCCCGGCGCCGGCGGCGAGGTGCGCCGTCGCCGCCAGCACGAGCGTCGCGGCCACGACCAGCAGCGGCGAGACCGCCAGCCCGACGACGTGGAAGCGTCGCCCGACGTCGGCCGGGTGGGCGACGCCGGGGTTGCGCAGCCAGAGCAGGTTGGCGAGCGATCCGGCGTACGTCGCCCCCGCGCCCACCCCGACGCCGATCAGCGCCGCGAGCACCGCCACCGACCCCAGTGGCGCCACGAGCGGGACCAGCAGCAGCGTGGCGGGCAGGTTGTTGACGACGTTCGCCGCGAGGGTCGCGACGAGGGCGATGCCCACCAGCGCCGGCGCCGACGTGCCGTCGGGCAGGAGCCGCGCGAGCAGGTCGGCGCCGCCGCGCTCCGCCAGCGCCGCGACCGCCACCGACCAGCACAGCACGAAGACGGCGAAGGGCAGGTGGGCGGCGGCGAGCACGGCGCGGGGCGCCAGGTGCAGGTCGGTACGCCGGGTGGTCACCGCCCGCGCGGCCAGCACGAGCGCGGCGACCAGCGCCGGCCAGACCGGCTCGACGTGCAGCTCGCCGGCGACGACGATCGCGACCAGGGCGGCCGCGAGGACGACCAGGGTGAGCCGGTCCGGCGCCGGCTGCGGCAGGTCCGGCTCGGGGCCCGCGGACGGCGCGGCGGCCGGGCGCCGGCGTGCGGCGGCCCGCACCACGGCGTACTCCACCGCGACGGCGAGCAGCCACGCCGGCGCCATCAGCAGCGTGAACGTCGCGAAAGTCAGGCCGGAGGCGGTGAAGGCCACGAGGTTCGTGAGGTTCGAGACCGGCAGCAGGATCGACGCACTGTTGGCGAGGCGCACGGACGCGAGGTCGAGCGGCCACGGGTCGGCGGCCAGCGCGCGGGCGGCGAGGACGAGCACCGGGACGAGCAGCACGACCGTCGCGTCGAGGGTGAGGAGCACGGTGACCACCGCGGCGGCCGCGACGCCGAGCCCGAGCAGCCGCGACGTGCTGCCGCGCGCGCCCCGCGCCACCGCCGCGCCGAGCCAGGCGAACACACCGGCGCGCTGCGCGAGGGTGGCGAGCAGGAGGATCGCGACGAGGTAGCCGACCACCGGCAGCAGCCCCGTGACCGCGTCCCACGCACGGGGCGGGTCGACGGCGCCCGAGACCACGGCGGCGCCGGCCGCGAGCACGCCGACGGCCAGCTGCCGCCAGCCCTGCAGCGCCACCGCCGCGACCAGGCACGCGGCCGCGGCGAGCACGGCGGAGAGGATCACCGGCACAGCGTGCCAGGCCGGGCGGAGGTCACCCGGTCCGCCGAGCCCGCCGGACTAGGCCTGGACGAACGCGCCCGACGCGATCAGCCGGTCCACGTCGGCCACGCCCCACGCCTCGAGCGCGTCGCGGGTGTGCTCGCCCGCCCGGGACGGGCGCATCGTCAGGGTCGGCTCCGTGCGGGAGAACCGCGGCGCGGGGGCGGGCTGCACGACGCCGTCGCGCTCGACGAAGACGCCGCGCTCGCGCAGGTGCGGGTGGTCGGCGGCCTCGCTGAGCCGCAGCACCGGGGCGACGCAGGCGTCGGTGCCCTCGAAGGCGGCGGTCCACTCGTCGCGCGTGCGGGACGCGAACGTGGTCGTCAGCAGGTCGCGCAGGTCGTCGTAGCGGTCCAGGTCGACCTGGCCGGGCGCCGACTCGTCCAGCTCCAGGACCCGCACGAGCTCGGCGAAGAACTGCGGCTCCAGGGCACCGACGGCCATGTGCTCGCCGTCGGAGGTGGCGTACAGGTCGTAGTAGGGCAGCCCGCCGTCGAGGGCGTTCGCCGCGCGCCGCTCCTGCAGCGCCCCGCCGGCGAGCATCGCGGCCGCCATCGTGTTGAGGTGGGCGGTGCCGTCGACGATGGCCGCGTCGACCACCTGGCCGCGCCCGCTGACCCCGCGCTCGAGCAGCGCGGCGAGGATCCCGATCACCAGGTACGTCGACCCGCCGCCGAAGTCGCCCACCAGGTTGCTCGCGAAGTGCGGCCGCGTCGGGTCCTGCCCCGAGCCGTGCAGGGCGCCGGCGACCGCGACGTACCCGACGTCGTGACCGGCCCGCGCGGCCAGCGGCCCGTGCTGGCCCCAGCCGGTCATGCGGCCGTAGACCAGCCGGGGGTTGCGCGCCAGGCACTCGTCGGGCCCCAGCCCCAGCCGTTCCGTCACGCCGGGCCGCAGCCCCTCGACGAGCACGTCGGCCTCGGCCACGAGGTCGAGCACCGTGTCGCGGGCGACGGGGTCCTTGAGGTTGGCCGCGACGCTCGGGCGGCCGCGGGTGAGCAGGTCGTGCTCGGGGTTCGGCACCACGGCGAGCGCCCCGCCGCCCGGCCGGTCGACCCGGATCACGTCGGCGCCCAGGTCCGCCAGCAGCATGCAGGCGTGCGGGCCGGGTCCGATCCCGGCGAGCTCGACGACCTTGAGGCCCTTGAGCGGCCCCGTTCCCTGTCCCAGCGAGAGTGGCATGCGCGGATCATGACAGAACTGCTGTCACGGTCGCGAGGGTCGATCCACCGTCCGTGAGACGGCCGTCATCCGATCGTCATCGGGGTGCGCCACGATGGGCCCATGGCGTGGGTGGTGCTGGTCGTGTCCGGGTGTCTCGAGGCGGTCTGGGCGACCGCGCTGTCACGGTCGGAGGGCCTGACGCGGCTGACCCCGTCGCTCGTCTTCGGCGTCTCCGTCGTCGCGAGCATGCTCGGCCTGGCGTGGGCGATGCGGACGCTGCCGGTGGGCACCTCGTACGCGGTGTGGGTCGGCATCGGCGCGGCGCTGACGGCCGGGTACGCCATGGCGAGCGGCGCCGAGGCCTTCTCCGCCGTGAAGGCCCTCCTGCTGCTCGGCATCGTCGCCTGCGTGATCGGCCTGAAGCTCGCGCACTGAGCGTCCCGACGCTCGTTAGGGTTGCCTGACCCGACGGGCGAGGAGGTCCGGTGGACCAGGAGATGGCGCGGCGCTGGCTGGCCGCGCACGGTGTCGGCGACCCGCCGCCGAGCCCGACGATCGAGGCGCTGCGAGCCGTCGCCGACGACCCGGCCGCGGTCGAGGCGTTCTGGGCGCGCACGACGCGTACCCCGCTGGTGGAGCGCGACCCGACGTCCGCGACCCACCGGCTGCTCACCTTCGTGTGGCGCCAGCAGGCGCCCGACGCCCACGGCGTCGAGGTCGTCCCGCTGCCACGCCACGTCCACGCGACCGCCCTGACCAGCGGCCTGATGGCCGACCACACCGGCGCGAGCATGCCGCTGCGGCGCATCGGTGCCAGCGACGTGTGGGCCGCGACCCTGCGGGTGCGCGCCGACCTGCGCACCGTCTACCAGCTGCGCGAGCTGACCGGCGACCCCGCGGCGCCGCGGGCCTCGATCGGCACGTTCGACGCGCACGTGGACCCGCTGAACCCGGACCGCTTCCCGCCACCGGCGCGCGTGCCGGTGGGCGACGCGGCGTACACGGTGCCCGAGTCCGTCGTCGAGCTCCCCGACGCCCCGCGGCGGGCGAGCCTGCGCGGCGGCCCGCTGTCCGGGCGTACCCACGAGGAGTCGTTCACCAGCGTCCTTTTCCCCTCGACGCGGCGGGTGTGGGTGCACGTGCCGGAGGGGTACGCGGCCGACGGGCCGCCGCTGGGCGTCCTCGTGCTGCACGACGGCCAGCACTGGATGGCGCACACCGACGTGGCCGGCACGCTCGACCGGCGCGTGGCCGCCGGGGCGGCGCCGCTCGTGCTCGTCGCGGTGGAGAGCCGCCGCGACCTGCCCGGCGACCTCGGGTGCGGCGAGGAGTTCACCCGCTCGGTGGTCGAGGAGCTGCTGCCGGGCGTCCGCGCGCGGTGGAACGTGATCGACGACCCGGCACGCACGATCGTCGCGGGCCAGAGCTGGGGAGCGCTGAACGCCCTGTTCACGGGCCTGCGGCACCCCGACGTCGTCGGCAACGTGATCGCCCAGTCCGGGTCGTTCTGGTGGGGCCCGGACTTCGGCACCGGACCGGAGTTCCACGGCGGGCACGGCGCGCTGATGCACGAGATCGCGACCCGACCCCGGCTGCCGCTGCGGGTGCACCTGGAGGTCGGGCTGCTCGAGGGCGACCAGGTGCCGGTCAACCGTCACCTGCGTGACGTGCTGCTCGCGAAGGGCTACGACACGGGGTACGCCGAGTTCCACGGCCAGCACTCCTGGCTGTGCTGGCAGCACGGCATCGTCGACGCGCTGGACTCCGTCACGCGGGACTGGTGAGCCGCACGGGCTGTGCAACGGGTTGCAATGCAACCAGTTGCATGCCACTCTCCCGGCATGGCCCTCGAGCACGTCCTCCTCGTCGCTCTGCGTGAGCGCGGCGGCTCCGGACTCGAGCTGACGCGCCGCTTCGAGCGCACCATCGGGTTCTTCTGGCAGGCCAGCCACCAGCAGATCTACCGCACGCTGGGCCGGATGGCCGACGACGGCTGGGTCGAGGTGGAGACGGTCGCGCAGGCGGGGCGGCCGGACAAGAAGGTGTACGCGGTCTCGCCCCTCGGCGCGAAGGTGCTCGCGGAGTGGCTCGCCACCCCCAGCCCGCCCGAGCGGCTGCGCACGGAGATCGCCGTGAAGATGCGCGGCGCCTCCTACGGCGACCGGGGCGCCCTCCTCGCCGAGCTCACGACGCGGTTGGCCGACCACCGCGCCCGGCTGCAGGCGTACCGCGCCATGGAGCGCGAGCAGTTCCCCGACCCCGCCGCCCTGGGCGAGGCCGCCCGCGACCGCTGGCTGGTGCTGCGCGGCGGCGTGCTGATGGAGCAGTTCTGGATCGCCTGGCTGGGCGACTACCTGGCCGCGCACGGCGCCCTCCCGCCCCGGGCCGACCCCCGGACCGACCCCCGGACCGACCCGCAGACCGACGAGCCCACCGAGGAGCCCTCGTGACCGCGTACCCGCACTTCCTCTCCCCGATCACGCTGACCACGGGCCGCACCACCGGCACCCCCGGCAGCATCACGCTGCGCAACCGCAGCGTGATGGGGTCGATGCACACCGGGCTCGAGGACGGGTTCTGGAACATCCAGAAGCTGGCGGCCTACTTCGCCGAGCGCGCCGCGGGCGGCGTCGGGCTGATCGTGACGGGCGGCTACGCCCCCGACAAGCGCGGCTGGCTGAAGCCGTTCGGCTCGGAGATGACGACGCGGCTGCAGGCCGCCCGCCACGTGCAGGTCACCGACGCGGTGCACGAGCACGGGGGCGCGATCGCGCTGCAGCTCGTGCACGCGGGGCGCTACGGCTACCACCCGTTCAACGTCGGCGCCTCGAGCCGCAAGAGCCCGATCACGCCGTTCCGCCCCCGCGCGCTGAGCACCCGCGGGGTCGACGCCACCGCCACGCACTTCGCGCAGGCGGCGCGGCTGGCGCAGCGCGCCGGCTACGACGGCGTCGAGATCATGGGCTCCGAGGGCTACCTGATCAACCAGTTCCTGGCCGCCCGCACCAACGACCGCACCGACCGCTGGGGCGGCAGCGCGGCGAAGCGGATGCGGTTCCCGATCGAGGTCGTGCGTCGCACCCGCGAGCTGGTCGGGCCGGACTTCCTCGTCGACTACCGGATCTCCCTGCTCGACCTGGTCGAGGACGGCCAGACGTGGGAGGAGACCGAGGAGCTCGCGCTGGCGCTCGTCGAGGCCGGCGTGGACGTCTTCAACACCGGCATCGGCTGGCACGAGGCCCGGGTCCCGACGATCATCACCCAGGTGCCGCGGGCCGCCTGGCGCGACTCGACCGCGCGGCTGCGCGCGAGCCTGCGGGCCGCGGGCCTGGACGTCCCGGTCTGCGCCTCGAACCGGATCAACACCCCCGAGGTCGCCGAGGAGATCCTCGCCGCCGGCGACGCCGACCTGGTCTCCATGGCCCGGCCGTTCCTCGCCGACCCCGACCTCGTGCGCAAGGCCGCCGAGGAGCGCGCCGACGAGATCAACACGTGCATCGCCTGCAACCAGGCCTGCCTCGACCACATCTTCGCCAACCAGCGCTCGTCGTGCCTGGTCAACCCGCGCGCCTGCCGCGAGACGACCCTGGTGCTCGCCCCCACCCGCCGCCGTCGCAGCGTCGCGGTCGTGGGTGCCGGCCCGGCCGGGCTGGCCGCCGCGACCAGCGCCGCCGAGCGGGGCTTCGCAGTGACCCTCTTCGAGCGCGACCCGCACCTGGGCGGCCAGTTCCGGCTGGCCATGCAGATCCCGGGCAAGGAGGAGTTCGCCGAGACGCTGCGCTACTACGCGCGCCGCCTCGAGGTGCTCGGCGTCGAGGTCCGGCTCGGCACGATTGCGACGCCCGACGACCTCGCGGCCTTCGACGAGGTCGTCGTCGCCACCGGCGTCGCCCCGCGCGTGCCCCTGATCGAGGGCATCGACCACCCGAAGACCGTCTCGTACGCCGACGTGCTCGCCCGCCGCGTCGAGTGCGGCCGCCGCGTCGCGGTGATCGGCGCCGGCGGCATCGGTGTCGACGTGGCCCACTTCCTCACCCACGACCCGGCCGAGGCGGCCGACGACGTCGAGACGTGGAAGGACCACTGGGGGGTCGGCGACCCGGCGCTGGACCGCGGCGGGCTGCGCGAGCCGAAGCCGCGCTCGGTGGCGCGCGAGGTCTACCTGCTGCAGCGCAAGACCACGCCGATCGGCGTCGGCCTCGGCAAGACCTCGGGCTGGGCACACCGCGCCGTGCTGAAGCAGTCCGGGGTCGTGCAGGTCTCGGGCGTGACCTACGACCGCGTCGACGACGAGGGGCTGTGGGTGACCGTCGACGGCGAGCAGCGTCTGTACGCCGTCGACCACGTCGTCGTGTGCGCCGGCCAGGAGTCGGTGCGCGAGGTGTACGACGGGCTCCGCGCCCCGGCCCACCTCGTCGGCGGAGCCACGGTGCACCTCGTCGGCGGAGCCGACGTCGCCGCGGAGCTCGACGCCAAGCGCGCGATCGAGCAGGCGACGCGCACCGTCGCCGGCCTCGCGGGCTGAGCCGGCGCCTAGGGTGCGGGACGTGATCGACGGGGGACGTGCGGCGGCTGCGCCGCGAGGGCGTACGCCGGCGCTCGCCGCCCTGCTGGCCCTCGCGCTGGCGGGCTGCGGGGCCGGGGACCAGACGGACGGCGCCGACGGCGGGCCCACGCCCGAGGTCGTCGCCTCCGCGACCGAGCCCACCGAGCCGACCGAGGAGCCGACGAGCGTCCCGACCTTCTCCGAGCCGATCTCCGACCCGGACGGTGCGACGCCGACCGCGGGCGCGCCGTGCCAGCCCTCGCAGCTCTCGGCGGTGGCCGGCGTCGTGGACGCGGCGACGGGCTACCGGCAGGTCGACGTCACGGTCACCAACACCTCCGACCTGGCCTGCACCCTCGACGGGTTCGCCGGCGTGGACGCGACCGGCGTCGACGGCACCGACCTCGACCTGGTCCGCACCGACGGCAGCTGGAACGACCCGGCCGACGGCACGGCGCGCACCGTCGAGCTCGCGCCGAGCGCGGCGGCGGTCGTGCTCGTCGGCTGGCGCGGCGACCAGGTCGGCACCTGGGACGGGCAGCAGTACCGCGACGAGCTGACCGGGTGGCTGCAGGTGGTGCCGGACGGCACCTCCGACGGGCCGGGCGTCGGCGTCGCGATCGACTCGCCCGCCCTGCCCCTCGACATCGTCGACGGCCAGGAGGTCGTCACCTCGGCCTGGCTGCGCCCGGACCCGGCACGGCCCCCGGCGTAGGTTCGGGCGCGTGACCGCCGACCTCCTCCGCGACCTCACCGACGACGAGGCCCGGGCCGCGCTGCTGAAGTGGGCCGCCGTGCCGCCGGGCGCGATCCCCGCCTGGGTGGCGGAGATGGACTACGCACCGCCGCAGCAGGTCACCGACGCCGTCGTCGCGGCGGTACGCGCCGGGCGCACTGCCTACGCCCACACCTCGGCGACCGACGCCGAGGGCGACGGCTCCGACACCGACGTGGTCGCCCGCGCCTTCGCCGGCTTCGCCGCCCGCCGCTGGCCGTCCGGCGACCCGGCCTCGCTCGGCTGGACCCCCACGACCGCCGCCACCACCCTGGCCGGTGACGTCACCGCCGCGCTGCGGATCGTGTTCCGCCACCTCGTGCCCGCGGGGCCGGTCGTGGTGCCGACCCCCTGCTACCCGCCGTTCCTGGCCTTCCTCGACCTGGTCGGCCGCGAGGTCGTGACGATCCCGACCGACCCCGACGCGACCCGGGTCGGGCTCGACCTCGACCGCGTCGAGGCCGCCTTCGCCGCCGGGGCCCGCGGCCTGCTCCTCTGCTCGCCGCACAACCCGCTCGGACGGGCGTGGACGCGGGGCGAGCTGACCGACCTGGCCCGCCTGGCCGAACGCCACGGCGCCCGCGTCGTCGCCGACGAGGTGCACGGCCCGCTGACGCTGCCCGGGGCCACCTTCACGCCCTACCTCGACGTCGACCCGCGCGGGGTCGCCGTGGGCAGCGCGTCCAAGACGTTCAACGTGCCGGGCCTGCGCTGCGCGTTCGTGTCGGCGCCGGCCGACGGCGACACCGCCCGCCTGCGGGCCCTGCCGACCGCCGAGAACGACGGACCGTCCCGACTCGGGGTGGCCGCGGCCGAGGCCGCGTTCACCCACGGGGACGCGTGGCTCGACGCGCTGCTGGTGCGCCTGGACGCGCAGCGCACCCAGCTGGGCGACCTGCTGGCCGCCCACCTGCCGCAGGCGCGGTGGCGGCCGTTCGAGGCGACGTACCTCGCCTGGCTGGACCTGCGGGCGTACGGCGTCGCCGACCCCGCCGCGGCCGCCCGCGCCGCCGGCGCCTGGCCCGCCCCCGGCCACGACTACGCCCCCGGTCTCGACGGCCACGTGCGGCTCAACGTCGCGACCACCCCGGAGCGGCTCGAGCAGCTGGTGGTGCGCATCGCGCGGGGTCTCGGCGCGTGAGCGCGGAGGTACGCCGCGGCGCGGCCGCCCCGCGCACCGTCACCGACGGACGCACCACGGTGCACGCGTTCTCCTTCGGGTCGCACTACGACCCGACCAACCTCGGCTTCGGGCCGATGGTCTGCCACAACGACGACCACGTGCGCCCGGGCGGCGGCTACCCCGACCACCCGCACACGGACCTCGAGATCGTCACCTGGGTGCTGGAGGGGACCCTCACGCACACCGACACCTCCGCGGGGGCCGGCCCGGGAGCCGGCCCGGGCGTCGACCTCGGCGCCGGCACCGTGCAGGTCACCAGCGCGGGCAGCGGGATCCGGCACAGCGAGCTGGTCGCGCCGGGCGCCGGGCCCACCCGGTTCCTGCAGGTCTGGCTGCGCCCCGACACGCCGGGGTCCGTGCCCCGCACGGAGCGGACGCTGCCCGACCTCGCCGACACGGACGGTCTCGCGCTCGTCGCCGGGCCCGGCGGGCTGCCGGTGGGGGTGCGGGGCGCCGCGCTGTACGTCGGGCGGCCGCGCGACGGCGTACCGCTGCTGCTGCCCCGGGCGCCGCTGGTGCACCTGTACGTGGCGCGTGGCGGCGTCGACGTCGAGGGACTCGAGGCAGCGGGCGGACCGGAGGGGCGCGGGCCCGGACGCGCGGATCCCGCAGCGCCGGGCCTCCGGGAGGGAGACGCCTGGCGGCTGCGGGACGCGGACGAGCGTCGCGTCACACCCCGGGGTGACACGGAGCTCGTCGTGTGGGCGTTCGGAGCCGCGGGCCGATCGGATGGGTGAGCGGCCCGGGTCGGTTCAGCCCATCGCGGCCGGGTCCATCCACATGACCTCCCACAGGTGGCCGTCCGGGTCGACGAACGACCAGCCGAACATCGGGCCCTGGTCGGTCGGGTCCGCCGAACGGGTCGCCCCGGCCGCGAAGGCCGCCTCGCACAGGGCCGTGACGTCGTCGCGCGAGGGCGCGGAGAGGCAGTAGAGGGCACCGGTGCCGGACGTCGGCGCGGTCGTGCCGTGGAACGAGTGGAAGTAGTCGTGCTCGAGGAACATCACCGACGTCAGCGGGTTGAGCTGCACCGAGGTGGCGTTGGCGTCGCAGAAGCCCTCGTTGATGGCGAACCCGAGGCCGCTCCAGAAGCTGCGGGTCGCGGCCGGGTCGGAGACCGGCAGGTTCACGAACAGCATCCGCTCGGTGGTCGCGGCGGAGGGGGCGGGGCTGGTGGTCTCGGTGGTGGTCATGGCGGGCTCCTCGAGCGCTCGTTGCGGTGGTCGAGTGCATCGACCGGGTCCCACCACGGAACTCATCGGTCCGAGCGGCCGCGAACTTTCCTCCGTCCGACCGATGAGTCCGGGGGGCGACCGGGGTCATGATGGCCGTACGCCCGCCAGGGACCGCCCGCGCCTCCAGGAGAACGAACGGTGACCACGCTCGACGGCCCGACCCCGACCACCTCCACCGAGCTGGACGACTTCGACGCGCTCACCGAGCGCTACCGACGCGAGCTCCTCGCGCACTGCTACCGGATGAGCGGCTCCACCCACGAGGCGGAGGACCTGGTGCAGGAGACGTTCCTGCGGGCCTGGAAGGCGTCGCGGAGCTTCGAGGGCCGCAGCTCGGTGCGCACCTGGCTCTACCGCATCGCCACCAACGTCTGCCTGACCAACCTGGAGAACAAGCCGAAGCGGCCGCTGCCCAGCGCGATCGGCACGCCGGAGGCCACCGTCGGCGAGCTCGACCCGCAGCCCGAGGTGCCGTGGCTGGAGCCGGTGCCCGACGCGGCGGTCGTCGTCGCGGAGCGCGACTCGATCCGGCTGGCGTTCGTGGCCGCCCTGCAGCACCTGCCGGCCCGCCAGCGCGCCGTGCTGATCCTGCGCGACGTGCTGCGCTGGAGCGCGAAGGAGACGGCGGAGGCCCTGGAGACCACCGTGGCGGCGGTGAACTCGGCGCTGCAGCGGGCACACGCGCAGATGGGGTCGCAGGCGCTGACCGACGAGACGGTCGAGGACACCCTGAACCCCGCGCAGCAGCGGCTGCTGGAGCGGTACGTCGACGCCTTCTGGCGCAAGGACGTCTCCGAGATCGTGCACCTGCTGACCACGGAGGCGAGCTGGGAGATGCCCCCGTTCACCGGCTGGTACGTCGGGGCCGAGGTCGTCGCCGAGCTCATCGGCACCAAGTGCCCGGGCCAGGAGTTCGACATGCCGATGGTGCCGACGACGGCCAACGGCGCCCCCGCGTTCGGCCTCTACATGCGCACCCCGGCCGGCCACTTCGAGCCCTTCCACCTCCAGGTCCTCGACCTCGAGGGCGACCGGGTGCGCCACGTCAGCGCGTTCTTCGACGTGCGGCTCTTCGAGAAGTTCGGGCTCCCCGCGACGCTGCCGGCGGACTACGCGCCGACCCCGGCCGCCGCGGGCGCCGGGCCCGGGACGGTGTGAGCGGTGGGCGCCGACCCGGCGCCCGGACCCGCCGGGGCCCTGCCCGAGGTCGCGCTCCTCGAGCGGGCCCTGGCCTGGACCTGCGGCCACCTCGCCCGCGTGCGGCCCGCCGACCTCGACCGGACCACGCCCTGCGAGGACTGGGACCTGCGGGCGCTGCTGGCCCACATGGAGGACTCGCTCGACGCGTTCGCCGAGGCCGCGGCCGGGTTCGTCGTGCCGCTGCCCCCGGCCCGGCTCGTGCAGCACCCGGTCGCGCGCGTCCCGGTGCTGCAGGCGAAGGCCGGCGCCCTGCTGGGCTCGTGGACCCGGCCCGTCGTGCCGCTCGTGCGCACCGGGTCGGCGGTGCTGCCGGCCCGGGTGCTCGTCGCGGCCGCCGCGCTGGAGATCGCCGTGCACGGGTGGGACGTCGCGTCCGCCCTCGCCGGTCCCGGTGACGGTGACTCGGTCCTGCCGGGCGCGCTCGCCCTGCAGCTGCTGCCCGTCGCCGAGGCGACGATCGCCCCCGAGGACCGTCCGAGCCGGTTCGCCCGCCCGAACCCGGCGTGGTCGAGCACACCGTCGGAGCGGCTGCTGTGCTTCCTGGGTCGCCGACCGGGCTCCGGGCTGCGCTGACGGGCGGCCCGTCGCCGTCGGCGATCGGACGAGCCTATAGGCTCGTGGTCGCTGACGTCCGCCCGATCCCGAGGAGCCCGAGCGCCGCGTGAACCGCCCGTGAGTCCCCGTGTGCCGTCGCTGCGCCTGTGGCTGCTGCTGGCCTCGTCGCTCGTCGTGCAGGCCACCGTCTTCCTGGCCCGCCCGGCGAGCACGTACGCCGCCATCGATGTCGGCGTGCCCGCCGCCGCCCTCGGCGCGATCGGCGCCGCCTTCGCCCTCGCGCCCCTGCTGCTCGCCGTGCCCCTGGGCACCTTCGCCGACCGGATCGGCGAGGGCGCCCTGCAGCTGGTCGGCGGGCTCGTGCTCGCCGGCGCCTGCCTGGTGCTGCTGCTCGCGCCGACGACGCCGCTGACCCTCGTGCTCGGCAACGCGCTGATGGGGGCCGGTCACCTGGCCTGCATCGTGGGCCAGCAGACGTACGTCGCCCACCACTTCGCCTCCGAGCGCCTCGACGCGGCCTACGGCTACTACACGTTCGCCGCCTCGCTCGGCCAGGCGGTCGGCCCCGCGTTGATCGCGGTGGTCGGCGGCGCGGCCGCGACCCCCGACACCGCGCTGATCTTCCTGGCCGCGTCGGGGCTGTCGCTGCTGCTGGTGGCGGCCGCGCCCGCGCTGGGCCTGCGGCCCCGACCGCGTACGCCCGACGCCGGCGCCCGCGGCGGCCTGCGCTCCCTGCTCCGCCTGCCCGGGCTGGGCCAGGCGCTGCTGACCAGCGCGGTCGTGATCGCCGCCGTGGACCTGACCCTGGTCTACCTGCCCGCGCTCGGGGCCGAGCGCGGCCTGGGCGCCGGCACGGTCGGTGCGCTCCTGACGGTGCGCGCGGTCTTCTCGATGGTGTCCCGGATCGGGCTGGGGCGCCTGACGGCTCGGTTCGGCCGCGGCCCGGTCCTGGTCACCAGCCTCGTCGCCTCGTCGCTCGGCCTCGCGGTGCTGGCCCTGCCGCTCCCGGTGCCCGCGATGTTCGTCGTGCTGGCCGTCGTCGGGCTCGGCCTCGGGGTGGGCCAGCCGCTGACGATGGCGTGGCTGACGCGGCGGGCGCCCGCGGAGCAGAAGGCGCAGGCCGTGGCGCTGCGCCTGGCGGGCAACCGGGCCGGTCAGATCGTGGTGCCGTCGGTGCTCGGCGTCGCGGCGGTCGGTGGCGCGTCGGTGGCGCTGGTCGCGATCGCGGTGCTGCTGGGCTCGATGCTGCCCGTGCTGCGCGGCCAGCGCCTCGACTGAACGGCGCGGGCGCGCCTCAGACGTCGACGCCGAAGTCGGACGCGATGCCGACCAGCCCCGAGGCGTACCCCTGGCCCACGGCCTTGAACTTCCAGTCGCTGCCGTGGCGGTAGAGCTCGCCGAAGACCATCGCCGTCTCCACCGAGGCGTCCTCGGAGAGGTCGTAGCGGGCGATCTCGGTGCCGTCGGCCTGGTTGACGACGCGGATGTACGCGTTGCGGACGCTGCCGAAGTTCTGCCCCCGGGAGTCGGCGTCGTAGATCGAGACCGCCACGACGATCTTCTCCGCGCCTGCGGGCACCGTGGCGAGGTCGACCTTGATCACCTCGTCGTCGCCCTCGCCGGCGCCCGTGCGGTTGTCGCCCGCGTGCGTGACCGCGCCCTCGGGCGAGGACAGGTTGTTGAAGAAGACGAAGTGGCCGTTCGAGAACACCTTGCCGTCGCCGCCGACCACGATCGCGGAGGAGTCGAGGTCGAAGTCGCCGCCGGAGAACGTGCTGACGTCCCAGCCGAGGCCGACGTCGACGGCGGTGAGGCCCGGGGCCTCCTTCGTCAGCGAGACGTTGCCACCCTTGCTCAGCGAGATCGGCACTGCGTTCCTCCTCGGACCCGCCTCCCCGACGGAGGCACCCGGGTGCGGATGCCCGGCGGCGGCGCGGTCAAACGCGTCCGGTCCGGACTGGTCGGGACGCGCCGATCAGGCGTCGTCCGCCCGCTGCTCGTCCGCCTGCGCCAGCCGCTCGTGCAGCCGACCCTTCACCTCGTCGGGCGTCAGCTGGGTCCGGGCACGCTGGTCGCGCGCGATGATGACCCCGGTGGCCGCCACACCGGCGAGCCCGGCGACGCCGAGCACCTTCCACAGCTTCACGAGAGGACCTCCTCATCCGATGACCGGTTCGAGCCTCAGTCTGTCCGACGCCGTCGACCTCACCCGCACCGGCGACCTCTGGCTGTTCCGCGGCCGCTCCGGGGCCGACCGCGCGATCCGGGCGGTGACCAACGCGCCCGTCAACCACGTCGGCATGGCCGTCGTGCTCGACGACCTGCCGCCGCTGATGTGGCACGCCGAGCTCGGCAAGGGCCTCCTCGACGTGTGGACCGGCACCCACCACCGCGGCGTGCAGCTGCACGACCTGCGCGAGGCGGTGGTGCAGTGGTGCGGCCGCTACGAGCAGTCGGCGTGGCTGCGCCAGCTCAGCGTCCCCGGCGCCGGGGCCAGCGGCGTGACGGCCGAGCAGGAGGCCGCCGTGCTGCGTACCGTCGCGCGACTCGACGGCACCCCCTTCCCCGCGACCGTGGCGCTGGCGGGTCGCTGGGCGAGGGGCCGGGTACGCCGCGCCGCGCGCGTCGAGGAGACCTACTGCGCCGAGGTGGTCGCGGCGACCTACCAGGCCATGGGGCTGCTCGACGGGCAGCGACCGACGAACTACTACGACCCCGGCAAGTTCTGGTCCGGCGACGACCTCGAGCTCACCGGCGGGGCCGCCCTGGGGGCCGAGATCGCGGTGCGGGTCTGAGGGTCCGTCGCGGTTTCCCGGCCGGGTCGGTGTTTCACCCCCGGGGGTGGCGGGTACCTCCGCCAGCAGTCTTCAGCGTCCCGCCCGGCCCGCCTATCGTGGTCGGGCGAGGCCCGAGTCCGCCACTACCGGGAGTGTTGCCATGCCTGTCGCGGGTGTCCTGACCGGCGCGTGCCCCGTGCCGCGTCCCCCTGCCGCGTTCCGCGCCCACCCGACGGGGGGTGCGCGATGAGCGGCGAGCCGAACATCGCCGTCGAGCAGTTCGTGATCGACCAGGTCGAGCGCGAGCTGGCGCAGCTGCTCTCCGACGTCGCCGCCGCCACCGCTGCGGCCGGCGGCGCATCGAGCGGTGTCTTCGGGCCGACCGCCGCGGCGCAGGTCGCCCGCTACCACCGGGACGGCGCCCACGTCGCCGAGACCGACCTGCTCCAGACGATCGACGTCGACACCCAGGGCGTGCTCGCCGCCTTCCGCGGCACGGTCGAGGAGTTCGGCCGCACCGACGAGGCGATCGCGTACGCGATCCAGCAGGCGGTGAACACCGTCTCGGCCGTCTTCAACCCGGGCGCAGCGGCGGCGACGTACATCCGCCCCGGCAACGGTCCGCAGGCGGTCTGACATGGGCTACTGGGAGCAGCGCCACGGCGAGATCCTCGCGAGCGCCAACGAGAGCACAACGAGCGGCGAGGAGACGGCCTGGCTGGACGGGCACCGCGCCCTCGAGCAGGCCCGGTCGAACGCCGAGAACTCCTACCAGCGGGTCTCCTCGACCACCCTGCTCGGAACCATGAGCCACGGGGCCTTCCTGCAGGCCATCGGCCAGTTCCGCGACGCCGTCGCGGCGCGGGCGGTCGCCTTCCAGACGGGCCGGGACGCCGCCGGGCTGGCCACCACCGCCATTACCACCCTGCGCGGCTCGGGTGCCGGCGCACCCGGCCTGGCGGAGGACCCCGGCACGTTCGAGACGATCGCCGGCGAGGAGGTCGAGGACACCGCCGCCCGCGAGGCGGCCTGGCGTTCGGGCCGCACCGCGTACAACACCTCCGTCGCCGAGCGCGAGGAGTACTTCCGCCAGCGCGTGCTGGCGTTCGAGGAGGGCATGTACCTCTCGGCCGAGAAGTACGCCCAGATCGACCCCCGCATCCCCGCGAGCTCGTCGCCCGGCGGGTCGTCCGGGTCGTCCGGCTCGTCCGGCTCCATCGCGCCCGCGAGCTCGCGGGCGAGCCTCAGCGGCTACGAGGTCGGGGGCGGGCGGGCCGACGTCGT
Source organism: Nocardioides imazamoxiresistens (assembly GCF_032378595.1). NCBI lineage: Bacteria > Bacillati > Actinomycetota > Actinomycetes > Propionibacteriales > Nocardioidaceae > Nocardioides > Nocardioides imazamoxiresistens. Next base: position 263,883 of record NZ_JAVYII010000003.1, on the reverse strand, counting down.
CGGGATCGACCGCGACCCCGGGCAGCCGACCGAGCCGACCGCTCCGATCGATCCGACCATCCCCCCGCCCGACTGGGACGGCGGACCCGGCCCGACCACCCCGGTGGGGCCGATCGAGGCGGGCATCCAGCCCGGCGTGGGTGGCGGCGGAGGCCTCGTCAGCGGCATCGGTGCCGGAGCGGCCGGCATCGCGGCCGGTCTCGGGCTGGTGCGCGCGCTGCGCAACGGCTCGTTGGGCGGAGCCGCTCCCGCGACCGCGGGCCGCGGCAGCGCGCTGACCCGCGGCGCGCTGGGCCGCTCCGGCGGCGCGAGCGTGCCGCCCTCGCAGGCCGGGCGCGGCGGTGGGGGCACCGGCGTCGGCCGCAACGGGGCCCTCGGCCGCGGTCCGGGTGCACCGGTCTCCGGCAGCCGCGGAACGCGCAGCTCTCTGGGCGGCAACCCCGTGACGGGCGGTCGTTCGGCCGGTGGCGCGGGCGCGGGCCGGGGTGCGGGCGCGCCTGCCGCCGGCCGCAGCGCAGCGGCCGGCAAGGGGGCGGCAGCGCCGTCCGGCAGCCGCGGCACGCGCACCTCGCTCGGCGGACAGAGCCCCGCGGCCTCCCGCCCGGGTGGCGCGGCCGGCGGGGCCGGCGCGGCTGGTCGCGGTGGCGCGGCAGCGGCCGGCGGCAAGGGCGGCGCGGGCGGCGCGGGCGGGACCGCGAAGGGCAAGGGCGCCAACGGCGTCTCCGGCTCGCGCGGCACGCGCACGTCGCTGGGCGCCGGGGCGCTCGGCGGCCGGCGTGGCGGCGGGAGCCAGGAGGACGAGAAGCCGCAGAAGATCGAGCTGTACGAGTCGGACGACTGGATCGACGACGAGCCGTCGGGTCCGTCCGTCCTGCGCTGAACGCGCGGCGCGGACGGACCGACGACAGCACGGCCCCGGGCGAGCGCCCGGGGCCGTGCTGCGTTCCTCAGGACGCCACGAGCTCCTCGACGTAGGGCCCGAGCACGGCCGAGGTGTCGGGGAGCGTGACGTCGGTGGCGACGGCAGGGGGCTCGCCGAGGATCCCCGCCGGGCCGTTCTCGCAGCCCTCCCCGTAGTTCGGGAGGTCGAGGCTGGAGAATCGCTCGGCCTCGCGCACGACCTCCCCGGTGGTCGGGTCGACGGTGAAGATCTCGTAGTCGGAGGAGTAGACGTCCCACGAGCCGCGGGTGCCGTCGACCCGCGTGCCGTCGACGCACGACTCCCGCAGCTCGACGGTGCCGTCGACCGGCACCACGCAGACGAAGGCGTTGAGTCCGGCGAGCCCCGTCGGCGGCGTCACCTCGGTCGGCGGCGCGCCGTGCACCCAGGTCGCGTCGATGGGCGGGTCGGTCTGCGGGACGCCCCAGGCGACCTCGAGCACCAGGTCGGACAGCTGCTGCGGGTCCTCGGGGTAGGGCTGGGCGTCCGTGATGACCGCGGTCCCCTCGCAGATCGGCCCGTAGCTCTCCGCCCCGTACAGGTCGGCCAGCACCAGCTCGTCGCGGGGCTCCTCGGTCTCGGGCTCGTCCGTCGGCCCCGACGACTCGTCCGTCGCGTCCTCGCTGCCTGCGGAGGTCGGGTCGGACGGGCGCGGATCCGCCGTGTCGTCGCCGCCGCGACCGAACGACAGCGCCGCCACGACCCCGACGACCAGCACCAGCACCACGGCGACGGCGCCGACGACCAGCCAGCGACGCGTACCCCCCGGCCTCGCGGCAGGACCGGGCGGGGGCGGAAGAGACGACATCGATGAACTCCCGAGCGAGGCGACGACGCGGACGCCGACACGATATCGGCGGCGACCATGTGCCGGAACGCTCGACCTGGGCCCCGTTCGAACAGGGTCTGGGTCGAGCGTTACCCGGTGAACCGGGTGATCCAGGGAGACCACGTCCGCAAATGCGACGAGGCCCCGGGGGTGACCCGGGGCCTCGTGCTCCGACGTGCGCGAGGGGGGAGTTGAACCCCCACGTCCTTTCGGACACACGGACCTGAACCGTGCGCGTCTGCCTATTCCGCCACTCGCGCGTGAAGCCGGGCAAACGTACCCCGCACCCCTCGCGTTCCCCAAACCGGGACCCTGCCGGAGCCCCGCGGCACGCCCGGTGGCCCGGCCGCCGCGTCGTGCCGCGCCCGCGCGGGACGGGCCCGCATGGTTACGATCGGGCAGGAGCCCGCGCCGCGGGCCGGTGTGCCGCGCCGTCGTCCCGCGCGTCCACCGACCGAGCGTGACCGAGACGCCGACCGGGCGGCCAGCGAGGAGGAGGTGCGGATGAGCGGCGGGTTCCAACGTTTCGAGAACCGGCTGGAGTCCATGATCTCCGGCGTGTTCGCCCGTGCCTTCCGCAGCGCCGTCCAGCCGGTCGAGATCTCCGCGGCCCTGCAGCGCGAGGTCGACAACAACGCGCAGATCCTCAGCCGCGACCGTCGCCTCGTGCCCAACGACTTCAACGTCGAGCTCTCCCGCTCCGACCTCGAGCGGCTCGGGCCCTACACCTCGACGCTCGCGCAGGAGATGTCCGACGCGCTGCGCGACCACGCCGACCAGCAGTCGTACGTCTTCCCGGGGCCGGTGCGGATCAGCTTCGAGCTCGCCGACGACCTGCCGACCGGTCGCCTGCGCGTGCGCAGCCGCGCCCAGGCGAAGGTCACGAGCAACGCGACGCACACCCAGGCCGGCCGGGCCACGGCGTACCTCGACATCAACGGCACCCGGCACCCGCTGACGACCCCCGGCGTCGTCGTCGGTCGCGGCACCGACGCCGACGTGCGGATCAACGACCCGGGCGTCAGCCGCCGCCACATCGAGTTCCGCGTGGCGCACGGTCGCCCGGAGGACGGCTACCCGCTGCAGGTCTCGGTCCGCGACCTCGGCTCCACCAACGGCATGCTCGTCGACGGCCAGAAGGTGGCGCAGTCCCCGCTCGACGACGGCTCCACCGTCCGCATCGGCAACACCACGATGACCGTCCGTCTCGTGCCCGAGGGGGTGTGATGAGCGAGCTGACCCTCTTCCTCATCCGGATCGGCTACCTCGCCATCCTCTGGATCTTCGTGCTCGCGGCGGTCTCCGTCGTGCGCGCCGACATGTTCGGCGCCCGGGCGCCGTCCGGGGCCGCGACGAAGCCGTCGAAGAAGCAGCCCAAGCAGCAGCCCGCCCGCCGCCGCGGCTCGCCGACGCACGTGCTGGTCGTGCAGGGCACCAACGCGGGCGCCCGGGCGGAGCTCGACGGCCGTCCGATCCTGATCGGCCGCGGCACCGACGCAGCGATCCGCCTCGACGACGACTACGCCTCGACGCGGCACGCACGCATCGTGCCCTCGGGCGAGCAGTGGTTCGTCGAGGACCTCGGCTCCACCAACGGCACCTACGTGGGCTCGGCCCGCGTCTCGCAGCCGACGACGTTGACCCTGGGCACCCAGGTGCGGATCGGCAAGACGATTCTCGAGCTCAGGAAGTAGGCCGCGGCGTGACGACCGACGACCCCGGCGCGGGCTCCCCCCGCGATCCCCGCGATCCCCGCGATCCCCAGGACCCCCAGGCCGCCCCGACGCCCGACGTCGAGGACACGCGCGAGGTCCCGACGATCACCGCTCCGCCGACGCCGCCGGCGCCGGAGAGCGACGACGACACCCGGCCGCGCCCGCGGATCGAGGTGGACGAGGCGTCGGACGACCTCGGCTACACCGAGCTCGACCCGAACGAGACGACCGGCGAGGTCCCGCCCGTGACCGGGCGCCTGCACCTGGACTTCTCGGCGGTCTCCGACGTCGGCCGGGTCCGGAAGGACAACCAGGACTCGGGGTACGCGGGTGCCCACCTGCTCGCCGTCTGCGACGGCGTCGGCGGCGCGGCCCGCGGCGACGTCGCGTCCAGCACCGCCATCTCCCAGCTGCGCCGGCTCGACGCGCAGCCCGGCGAGGACCTCCTGGGCCACGTGGCCGGCGGGCTGCTGCGCGCCCACACCCGGATCGGCGAGATCGTCGACGAGGACCCGAGCCTCAACGGCACGAGCACCACCGCCACGGTCGCGCTCTTCGACGGCGACCGGCTCGGGATCGCCCACGTGGGCGACAGCCGGGCGTACCTCTTCCGCGACGGCGAGATCACCCAGCTCACGAAGGACCACACCTTCGTGCAGAGCCTCATCGACGAGGGCCGGATCACCGAGGAGGAGGCGCGGACCCACCCGCACCGCAACCTCATCCTCAAGGCGCTCGACGGCGTCCACGAGACCGACCCCGACCTGTTCACCGTCGACGTGGCGGACGGCGACCGCCTGCTGCTGTGCAGCGACGGCGCGTGCGGCGTCCTCGACGACGACCGGCTCGCCTCGATCCTGTCCGACGGCACCCCCGACTTCGCGGCGGTCGAGCTCGTCCGCGCCAGCCTCGAGGCCGGCAGCACGGACAACGTGACCTGCGTGGTCGCCGACGTGACCCGCAGCTCGACCGCGAGCATCGAGCCGCTCCTGGTCGGCGCCGCCTCCGACCTGCCGCGCGGCGCGGGCGGCGGCGCGGGCGCGACGGGCCTGTTCCGCGGCCACCGCTCCGGCGACACCGGCGAGCTGGACCCGGTGCCCGCCGAGATCCCGCCGTCGGTCGGGTTCGCGGTCCCCAACGACCCGGTCGACCCCGAGGCCCAGCGGTACGCCCCGCTGCCGCCGCGCCGCTTCCTGTGGCTGCGGCGGATCTTCACCCTGCTCCTGGTCGTCGGCATCCTGGCCGCGGCGGGCGGTGCCGTGTACGCCTGGACCCAGCAGCGCTACTTCGTGAAGGCCGACGCGGACGAGAACGTCCTGGTCTACCGCGGCTTCGACTACTCGCTGCTCGGCCTGGACCTGTACACGCCGATCGCCGACAGCGGCCTCGACCTCGCCGACGTGCGCGAGGTCGACGAGTCGCTCGCGGACCGGATCGAGAACGGGCTGGAGTACCACGACTCGGCCGCCGACGCGCGCCAGGACCTGGACGACAGCCTCGCCGCCGAGGACCCGGCCGAGGGGCCGACCACCGGCAGCAGCGACCGCGAGATGTCCCCGTCGGACGCCCCGTCCGCCGAGCCGACCAAGTCCGACGACGGAGCCGCGCGGTCATGACCCAGGCTCCCGTGCAGGCCCTGTTCGTCCACCGCTCCCGGCGGGGGGCGGAGCTCTTCCTGCTCCTCCTCGCCCTCGCGGTCGGCGCGGGCGCCTACGCGGCCGTCGGGATCGGCATCGAGGGCGAGGTGCCGGCCGACATGATCGCCTACAGCGGCTGGCTCGCGGCGCTCATGATCGTCGCGCACATCGCGATCCGGATGACGGCGCAGTACGCCGACCCCATCCTCCTGCCGGTCGTCGCCGCCCTGAACGGGCTCGGTCTCGCCGTGATCCACCGGCTCGACCTGGCCCGCGACACCGACTTCGCGCGCCAGCAGCTGATCTGGATGACCCTCGGGGTCACCCTCTTCGTGCTGACGGTGGCGTTCCTGCGCGACCACCGCGTGCTGCAGCGCTTCACCTACACCTCCGGCCTCGTCGCGATCGGCCTGCTGCTCCTGCCGCTGCTGCCGGTCATCGGCAACACGGTCAACGGCGCGCGGATCTGGATCAACGTCGCCGGCTTCAGCTTCCAGCCCGGCGAGGTCGCCAAGCTGCTGCTGGTCATCGCGTTCTCCGGCTACCTGGTGCTGCACCGCGACGCGCTGGCCCTGGCCGGCCGGCGCCTGCTCTTCGTCGACCTGCCCCGCGGTCGCGACCTCGGTCCGGTGCTGGGCATGTGGCTGATCAGCCTCGGCATCCTGGTCTTCCAGCGCGACCTCGGGTCGTCGCTGATGTTCTTCGGCGTCTTCCTCGTGCTGCTCTACGTCGCCACCGAGCGACCGGGCTGGCTCGTGGTGGGCGGCACCCTCTTCGCTGCGGGCGCGTTCATGGGCTACCAGGCGTTCAGCCACGTGCGGAACCGCTTCGAGATCTGGCTCAGCCCGTTCGACTACATCGACCGCACGCCCGGCAGCGGGCAGCTGGTGGAGTCGTTGTACGGCATGGGCTGGGGCGGCGTGCTCGGTCGTGGGTTCGGCGAGGGCCAGCCCTGGCGGATCCCCTACGCCGAGTCCGACTTCATCCTCGGCGCGATCGGCGAGGAGCTCGGCCTGACCGGCGTCATGGCCGTGATCCTGTGCTACGGGATCATCGTCGAGCGGGGCCTGCGGGCCGCGCTGATCTGCCGTGACGGCTTCGGCAAGCTCGTCGCCACCGGCCTGGCGAGCATCGTCGCGCTGCAGGTGTTCGTCGTCATCGGCGGCGTGACCACGCTGATCCCGCTGACCGGTCTGACCACGCCGTTCCTGTCCTACGGAGGCTCCTCGCTCGTGGCCAACTGGGTGCTCGTGGCCCTGCTCCTCCGCATCTCCGACCAGGCCCGCCGGCCGCTGCCGGGCACGCCGTCGTCCTACGACGACGGCACGGGCGCCGACGACGAGGCCACCCAGGTCGTGAAGGTGGTGAAGCCGTGAACAAGCCGATCCGCACGGTCAGCGTGTTCTGCCTGATCCTGTTCGTCGCCCTGCTGGCACAGGCGACGAACGTCCAGTTCTTCCAGGCCGGGGGCTACTACGACCGCGCCGACAACCGGCGCGTGCTGGAGACCCGGTTCGCGGCCGAGCGCGGCTCGATCCTGGCCGGCGACCTCGAGGTCGCCGTGAGCGAGCCCGTCGACGACCGCTACCAGTACCAGCGGACGTACCCCTACCCGCAGCAGTACGCGCACCTGACCGGCTGGTTCTACTACGGCAACCAGACGCGTCTGGAGCGCTCGCAGAACTCGCTGCTGTCCGGGGACGACCCGAGCCTGTTCATCAACCAGCTCTCGGACCTCATCGACAACCGCACCCCGGCCGGCAGCGACGTGCGCCTGACGATCGACCCGGGGGTCCAGCAGGTCGCGTACGAGCAGCTGTCCGCGCTCGCGGGCGGCGGGGACGTGCAGGGCGCGGTCGTCGCGCTGCGTCCGACGACCGGCGAGGTGCTGGCGTCGGTGTCGCTGCCCTCCTACAACCCCAACGACCTCGCGCTGCGCGACGTCGGGCAGGTACAGGAGAACTACGAGATCCTCGACACCGCGGAGGCGCGGCCGCTGACGAACCGGGCCACCGAGACGACCCTGCCGCCCGGCTCGACCTTCAAGCTGGTCACGGCCGCGGCGTACCTCGAGGACAACCCCGACATCACCGCGGACTCGCAGGTGCCGGGCGGCGACAGCTACCAGCTGCCGGGCACCCGCACCTCCATCGCCAACGGCGGCCGCGCCTGCGGCGACTCGACGGTCTCGCTGACCCAGGCCATGGAGAACTCCTGCAACACGACGTTCCTGCAGCTCGCGGTGGACGTCGGCCAGGAGGACATGACCCGCACGGCGGAGGCGTTCGGCTTCAACGAGACGCCGATCGAGGACTACCCGGGCGCGGTGGCGTCGGCGTACCCCGACAACGAGGGCGACGACGCGCTCGCGGTCTCCGGCATCGGGCAGCGCGACGTGCGGGCCACGCCGCTGGAGATGGCCATGGTGGTCGGCGCGATCGCGAACGACGGCGTGCTGATGCAGCCCTACCTCATCGACCAGGTGCGCTCGCCCAACGGCGACGTCGTCGAGCGCACCGACCCGGAGGAGATCGGGGAGGCGACCAGCCCCCGCACCGCCGAGGTGCTGCAGGACCTGCTGGTCAACACGGTGAACGACGGCACCGCGTCGCAGGCGCGCATCGAGGGCGTCACCGTGGGCGGCAAGACCGGCACCGCCGAGAACTGCGAGGACTGCCGCCCGTACGCCTGGTTCGTGTCCTTCGCGGAGCGCGACGGCGAGCAGGTGGCCGTCGCCGTGATGCTGCAGAACGTGCCCGAGAACGTCACGATCTCCGGCGGTGGCCTGGGAGGGCCGATCGCCCGAGCCGTGATGGCCGAAGCCCTGGGAGTGGGAGACTGATGACGGATCCGACCAGCCCCGACGGCCCCGAGCGGTTCGCCGACGACGCGCAGCGCTACCGCCTCGCCGCGCGCATCGCGACCGGCGGCATGGGCGAGGTGTGGAGCGCGACCGACACCGTGCTCGGTCGCACCGTCGCCGTGAAGATCCTCAAGGCGGAGTACGCCGACGACGCGACGTTCCGCAGCCGCTTCGAGACCGAGGCGCGCAACGCCGCGGCCCTGCACCACCCGAACGTGGCGGGCATCTTCGACTTCGGCCAGTCGACGTCGACGGACGGCTCCGCGACCCCGCGGCCGTACCTGGTGATGGAGCTCGTCGAGGGCCAGCCGCTGTCCGCGCTCCTGCGCGCGGGCGAGCCGATGGACCCCCAGATCGTCTCGGACCTCATGGCCCAGGCGGCCGACGGCATCGGGGCGGCCCACCGCGCCGGGATCGTGCACCGCGACATCAAGCCGGCCAACCTGCTGGTGACGCGCGACCGCACGCTCAAGATCACCGACTTCGGCATCGCGCGCGCCGGCGACAACGTCGCGTTGACCCAGACCGGCATGGTGATGGGGACGCCGCAGTACATCTCCCCCGAGCAGGCCCAGGGCATGACCGCCGGCCCGGCCGCCGACATCTACTCCCTCGGCGTCGTGGCCTACGAGTGCCTCGCCGGGCGCCGGCCGTTCGTGGCGGAGACCGCGGTGGCCACCGCGCTCGCCCACCTGCGCGAGCCGGTGCCGGACCTGCCCCCGACGGTCCCCGCACCGCTGGCCGCCGTGGTCGTGCGCGCGCTCCAGAAGAAGCCCGAGGACCGGTACGCCGACGGCGCCGCGTTCGCCCGGGCCCTGCGCGACCCCTCGGCCGCCGGTGCGGCGGGGGCCACCGGGGCCATGGGCGCCGCCGGAGCGGACGACAGCACCCAGGTGATGACCGGGGTCGGCGCGCCCGTCCCCGCCCCGGTGCCCGTGCCGCAGCGCGACCCCGAGCCCACCGGGCCCGTCGCCCCTGTGGACCCCGAGGACGAGCCGAAGAAGCGCCCGGTGCTGCCGTGGGTCGCCGGTGCGCTGGCGCTGCTGCTCGTCGGTCTGCTGATCTACCTGTTCGTGGCGACCGGTCCGGGCGACGACACCGACGACGCGAACGACGACCCGACCACGTCCGCGACCTCCGAGCCCCCGCCGACGACGGAGACCAGCGAGCCGCCGCCGACCTCCGAGACCTCGGAGCCGACGACGTTCGACCTGGACCCGGGCGAGTTCCGCGGCCTGACGCTCGACGACGTGACGCGCACGCTCGAGGACGACTACGGCCTGTCCGTGCGGCCGAACGAGCTGACGAACGACGGCGGCGAGGTGCCGAGCACCGTCGAGGACGTCAGCCCGACCTCGGGTCTGACCGCCGGCGACAGCGTCACCGTCGACTACTGGGGCCCGGAGCCCGAGCCGGAGCCCGAGCCCGAGCCGACCCCGGACCCGACCACGGACGCGCCGCCGTCGTCGGAGCCCACCACCGGGCTGCCGTCCGAGCTCCCGACCGACACCGAGACCACGACGCAGCCGTGAGCCCGACGACCGCCATGACCGCCGACCCGAGGGTGACGCCCCGCGCGGGCGCTCACCTCGCGGAGGGAGAGCGATGACCGACTCCGAGAGCAGGACGCTCGTCGGGGGACGCTACGAGCTGGGCGAGCTGCTCGGCCGTGGCGGCATGGCCGAGGTCCGCAAGGGCACCGACACCCGGCTGGGACGCGTGGTGGCCGTCAAGCGGCTGCGCACCGACCTCGCCAGCGACGCGACGTTCCAGGCCCGCTTCCGCCGCGAGGCGCAGTCGTCCGCGTCGCTGAACCACCCCTCGATCGTGTCGGTCTACGACACCGGCGAGGAGATCGGTCCCGACGGGATCGCGCAGCCCTACATCGTGATGGAGTACGTCGCGGGCCGCACCCTGCGCGACGTGCTCAAGGAGGGTCGCAAGATCCTGCCGGAGCGGGCGCTGGAGATCACCTCCGGCGTGCTCTCGGCGCTCGACTACAGCCACCGCGCCGGGATCATCCACCGCGACATCAAGCCGGGCAACGTCATGCTGACGCCCAGCGGCGACGTCAAGGTGATGGACTTCGGCATCGCCCGCGCCGTCTCCGAGGCCTCCTCGACGATGACCCAGACCGCCGCGGTGGTCGGCACGGCGCAGTACCTCTCGCCCGAGCAGGCCCGCGGCGAGACCGTCGACTCCCGCTCCGACGTCTACTCGGCCGGCTGCCAGCTCTACGAGCTCCTGACCGGCCGCCCGCCGTTCGTGGGCGACAGCCCCGTGGCGGTGGCGTACCAGCACGTGCGCGAGCAGGCGGCGCCGCCGTCCGACATCGACCCGTCGCTGTCGCCCGAGATCGACCAGATCGTCATGCAGTCCCTCGCCAAGCGCGTGCAGGACCGCTACCAGAGCGCCGCGCAGATGCGCGCCGACATCGAGCGCTACCTCGCCGGGCGTCCCGTCGAGGCGCCCGCCGTCGTCGCGGCCCCGGAGGACGCGACCGCGGTGACCACCACGGCCCCGCCGACCCGCGCGGTCACCGAGGAGGTCGTCGAGCCGGAGAAGAAGTCGTCGCGCGCACCGTGGATCGTCGCGATCGCGGTGCTCCTGATCGGCCTCATCGTCGCGCTCGTCGTCCTGGCCCGCAGCGTCGACCTGTTCGAGAGCCCGCCGGACGACGTGCGGGTGCCCGACGTCGTCGGGATGGCCGAGCAGGACGCCCGCACCGAGCTCGCCGACGCCGGCTTCGACGTCGCGCCGAACGCGGAGTCGGAGACCAGCGACACCGTCGAGGCCGGACGCGTGATCCGCACCGACCCCACCGACAGCTTCCTGCTGCCCGGCACCACGATCACGCTCACCGTCTCGGCCGGACCCGACACCATCGAGCTGCCCGACGTCGTCGGCGACCCCTTCGACGAGGCGTCCGCGACCCTGACGGAGCTCGGGTTCGTGGTCGCCGACGCCGAGCAGGTCGACAGCGACGAGCCGCAGGGCACCGTGGTCGGGATGCGCCCGGAGGGCGGTGTCGGCGGCGAGTACGCCCCGGAGACCACCATCACCCTGCAGGTCTCCCGCGGCCCCGAGCTGGTGCCGAACGTCGTCGGCCAGTCCCGCGCGCAGGCGGAGCAGGCCATCCGCGACGCCGGCTTCGAGCCGTACGCGCTGCCGCGCACCGACCCCTCGCAGCCGACGGACATCGTGCTGGAGCAGCAGCCCCAGGGCGACGGTCAGCGCACCCTGCAGCAGGGCAACACGATCACGATCGTCTACAACGACTACGTGGAGCCGACGACGCCGCCGGAGACCACCGAGCCGCCGCCGACCGACCCGGAGGACCCGGAGAACCCGGGCGGCGAGCCCGGGGGCGGCGACGGCGGGGGCCTGCTCCCCTGACGCCGAGCCCCTCGGAGGGTGCGGCCGGTCAGGAGCCCATGGGCTCGGCGTACTGCAGGTCGAGGAGACCGCGGTACGCCGGGGCCGTGAGCGCGGGCTCCTCGTCGAGGTCCCAGCCGATCGCGATCTCGGGGTCGGCCGCCTGCTCGCGGTAGGTGCCGATCCGGCGGTCCGCGTCGATGGCGTCCTGGAGCGCGTCGGCGTCGCCGATGGCGGAGATCTCGTAGGGCTGCGGGTAGGGCAGTCCCTGCAGGAAGATCACGTTGCCCTGGCACTTGATGCCGGTCGTGGTCACGACGCGCTGGCCCTGGATGGTGACCGCCTCGGCGCCGCCGGCCCACAGGGCGTTCACGATCACCTGGATGTCCTGCTGGTGCACGACGAAGAGGTTCTGGTTGCGGTCGGAGGCCTCGCGCACCTCGGCGGGCGAGTCGCTGAGGGTGATCGTGAGGCCCTCGCCGGAGACCTCGGTGAGGCCCGCGGTCGCCGACAGCTCCTCCACCTGGTCCTGGAGGTCGTCGACGTCGGCGTCCCCGAGGTTCTCGGAGAGGCCCGCGACCTCCTCGTCCAGCCGGGCGACCCGGTCGGTCAGCGACTCGGCCTGGGCGCCCTCGGCGGCGACGATGGCCGAGAGGTCCTGGTAGCGACCGGGGCGCAGGTCCGTGCCCGCGCTGCTGATCGCGCTGGTGACGAACAGGCCGCCGCTGAGCAGGAGCACGGTCGGGGTGCCCCAGCGCCAGGGCGATCCGCCCGATCCACCGGCACGCCGCAGCCACCCGGGGCGCCGGCGCGGGGCGTCGGGGCCCGGCTCGGAAGGACTCGCGTGGGAACCTGGTGACACGACGACTACGCTAACCCGCGGCGGTGCGAACGCCCACCGCCTCCCTGCGTCGAGGAGATGTCGTGAGCAAGACCCCGTCCGAGCCGGAGAACACCGCCGACGAGGAGTCGACCGCGAAGTCGACCGAGGAGTCCTCCGCGACCTCGTCCGGCAAGGCCTCGTCCTCCGCCGCGAAGAAGTCGAGCGCCGCCGCGACCACGAGGAAGGCGGCCGGGAAGACGGTGACGAAGGACAAGCCGAGCAGCAAGGGCAAGGTCGGCGCCAAGGACAAGTCCGCCTCGGCCGGCACGAGGTCCGCGCTGCGGGGCCGCCTCGGCTCCGGCGACCGGGCGTACGGCGAGCGCCCCTCCCTCATCACGCCGCGCTTCGTGATCATGGTGGCGCTGATCGTGGCCGGCGTCGCGTACATCGTGATGACCTGGCGCGCCCTCGGCGCGACCCCGCTGGAGACCTGGTCGCTCTACGACGCGCTCGAGGAGCCCAAGACCCGACGCTGGGTCTGGGAGCTCGACCTGTGGAACTACGCGATCGGCTTCGGCGCGATCCTCGTCGGCCTCATCATCGGCGCGCACCGCTCCACCCCGCTCGGCCGGGGCAACGGTGTCGTCGTCGGCATGCTCGCCTGCTTCGGCATCGGCCTGCTGTGGATCTGCACGTTCTACCTGTTCGCCGACAACATCACCGACATCTGGGTGCTGGGCGCCCTCGGCCAGTGGAACCTCGTCGTGGGCATCGCGTTCATGGCGGTGGGCTTCTCCTACGCCACCAAGTGGGAGTGAACGCCCGCTCCTGAGTCGCCGACGGCGCCGGTCCCCCTGGGGGCCGGCGCCGTCGCCGTTCCCGGGGGTCTCGTGAGACCGAGTTCTCCACACTGTGGATAACCCCTGTGGAGAACTACACGGGTGTAAGACGCCGGCGCGGAGACCGGTCCCAGCGGTCCGAGGCGCTCAGGCCAGCTCGAGCGCGCGCAGCGCGACCAGGCCGAGCACGACGGCGCTGACGAGCAGCAGCCCGGCGACCTGGAGCGGTACGCGTCGCTCCCGCGGCGCCAGCACGATCACGCTCGCGGCCGCGACGCCGCCGAGCAGACCGCCGAGGTGGCCCTGCCAGGAGATCGACGAGCTCGCGGTGAAGGTGATGAGCACGTTGATGCCCAGCCAGAACGCGAGCGGCTTCGGGTCGCCGCCGACCTTGAGCACGACGACGATGAGGGCGCCGATGAGGCCGAAGATGGCGCCGGAGGCGCCGAGCGTCGAGGAGTACGGCGCGGCCAGCCACATCACGGCGGCCGAGCCGGCCAGCAGCGAGACGACGTAGACGGCGAGGAAGCGCCAGCGACCCATCACGCGCTCGACCTGGGGGCCGAGGAAGTAGAGGGCCAGCATGTTGAAGGCGATGTGCAGCAGGTCGACGTGCGCGAACCCGCTGGTCAACAGCTGCCACGGCGCGCCGGAGACGACGCCGTCGGTCCAGCTGCCGAGGCTGGCGCACGTGTCCGCGCTGGTGACGTTGAGGTAGACGCGGCCGTCGCCGAGCTCGCAGGCGCCGCGGGGGGTCAGCAGGAGCGCCCGGCCCAGGGCGCTGGCGGAGCCCCCGGCGGCCGCGAGGGCCGCGTACACGGCCAGGTTCACCGCGATGAGGACGTAGGACGTGATCTCGGGCCGACCGGCCCGGGCGCCGCCGTAGGGCGTGCGGGGGGCGCGCACCGTGCGGCGGCCCTCCGCGAGGCACTCCGGGCACTGGAAGCCGACGGAGGCTTCGTTCATGCAGTCGGGGCAGATGTGTCGTCCGCACCGCTGGCACGCGATGTGCGTCTCCCGCCCGGGGTGCCGGTAGCAGACCGGCACCCCGGCCGGGGGGTGGCTCACGGGCGGGTGATCTCGACGGACTCGATGATCACCGGCTCGACGGGCTTGTCGCCGGGGCCGGTCTTCGTCGTGGCGATGGCGTCGACGACCTTCTTCGACGCCTCGTCGACGACCTCGCCGAAGATGGTGTGCTTGCGGTTCAGCCACGCGGTGGGCGTGACGGTGATGAAGAACTGCGAGCCGTTGGTGCCCTTGCCGCCGCGCTGGCCGGCGTTGGCCATCGCGAGGAGGTACGGCTTGTCGAAGACGAGCTCGGGGTGGATCTCGTCGTCGAACGTGTAGCCGGGGCCGCCGGTGCCGGTGCCGAGGGGGCACCCGCCCTGGATCATGAAGCTGTCGATGACCCGGTGGAAGCCGAGGCCGTCGAAGTACTTCACGCCGCTGCGGCCGGCGTCGTCGGTGTAGTCCTTGGTGCCCTCGGCGAGTCCGACGAAGTTGTCGACCGTCTTCGGCGCGTGGTTCGGGAAGAGGGTGACCACGATGTCGCCGCGGTTCGTCTTCAGGGTGGCCTGGAGGTCAGCCATGTCAGCCTTTCGGTGGGTCCGTGGGCGGCACTGGCGTGTCGCCCCGACGATCCTCGCACGCGGAGCGAAGAGGTGTGGGCCGGGTTCGGGGTGGGTACCGCGTCCCGCAGGGCGCGCAGCCGTCGCGCCGCTTGGCGCGGCGTGGTCGAATGGTCGGCAACGCCACGAGAGAGGACAGAGATGGGCTTCCGCAAGAAGAAGACGCTCCTGGACCAGGCGAAGGAGCAGGCCAGCGACTTCGCCGACACCGTCCGCCCCCAGATCGAGGCCGCCGTCGCGACGGCCAAGGAGAAGTCCGGCCCGGTGATCGCCGACGCCCGCGACAAGGCGGCGCCCTACGTCGCCGACGCGCGCGACAAGGCGGCCCCCTACGTCGCCGAGGCCAAGGAGAAGCTCAACGAGGGCCGTGACGCGGCTGCCGCGAAGGCGCTCGTCGGGCTGTCCGCCGCCGAGGCCAAGGTCGCCTCGCTCCAGAGCGAGCCCCCCAAGAAGAAGGGCCGCTTCCGCAAGGTCCTGGTCTTCGGTGCGCTGGCCGGCCTCGCCGCCTTCGCCGTCAAGAAGCTCACGGCCGACAAGGGCGACAACTGGCAGTCGACCTACACCCCGCCGCCGCCCCCGGCCCCCGCCCCGGCTCCGCCGACGGCCGCCAAGGCCGACGAGGCCGCGGGCGCCGCCCCGGGCGAGGCCATCGCGGACTCCGCCGAGGAGCCGCACCCCGTCACGACCCCGGACGACCCGGCCGAGGTCGTCGACATCGAGGACGACAAGAAGGCCTGAGCACCGGCCCTCGCACGACGACGCCGGCCACCCCGCGGGGGTGGCCGGCGTCGCTGCGTCCGGGGACGGACGTCGCCGGACTTCCCGGTCAACCGGGAAGTCCTGCACTCTGTGCCCGTCGAAACGGGCACACAGTGAAAGTTCCCGGTTGACCGGGAACTCCGACAGCCCGGGGAGGACCCCTCAGGCGGGGGGCGTACGCGCGGGGGTCGGGGCCGCGAGCTCCGCGGCGTACTCCTTGCGGACCCGGGCGGTCGCGCGGTGCTCGGCCCAGAACGACAGGACCGGGATGGTGCCGCACAGCAGCACCACGATGGTGAAGCCCGGCTCCCACAGCGCCTTGCGGGCGAGCAGGAACGCGGTCAGCAGGAAGATCATGTAGAGCCAGCCGTGGGCGACGCCCAGGTAGTGCGTGATGCCCTCGCCCACCTGCTGTGCGGTCGAGCCCTCCGCGACGAGCGACGGCGTCGACGGGATGAAGCCCCACATGGAGGAGCCGTCGAAGTTGGCGAGCGGCACGCCGACCAGGATCAGCACGATGAGCAGGACGCCGACGATCGTGGCCATGACGCGGTAGCGCAGAAGGGTGCCTCTCACGGCGCCGACGGTACCGATTCCTCCTGAGAGGACTCCGAGCGGGCCACCTCGTCGGCGGCGCGTGCCCGCTCCACCTCGTCGCGCACGAAGCGCCACCAGACGAAGGCCGCGAACGAGGCGAAGATCCACCACTCGATGGCGTAGAGCAGGTTGCGCAGACCGGTGCCGAAGCCCGGGCTCGGCACCTGGTCGGGGTCGACCGCCTCCAGGCCGTCCGCGCCGCCGTTGACCGGCGCCGCGCCCGCCTCGCCGGTGGCGTCGACGACCGCGTACCCGTCGTAGATCCTCGTGTCGAGCAGACGCACGACGTCGGCGAGCCGCACCTGCGGCAGCACCCGGTCGGTGGCGTCGGGATCGGCGGCGCCGGTGCCCTCGCCCGGCTGCAGCCAGGCGACGACCTCGGCCCGGCCGGTCGGGTCGGCGGGCACCGCGTCGAGGGACGGGGTCCAGCCGCGCACCAGGGGCAGCAGCGTGCCGTCGCCCCCGTCCGGGGCGATCGGCGTGACGACCCAGAAGCCGTCGACGCCGTCGACGACCCGGTCGTCGACGAAGAAGGTCTGGTCGGGCACCCAGGTGCCGGCGACCTCGACGGGGGCGCCGGCGTCGGCGGCCGGGAACGACCCGCCGGGCTCGAGGAGGTCGGACAGCGGCACGGGGTCGCGCTCGACGACCTCGGCGGCGGCGAGGTCGCGGTGGGCCTGCCAGGCGTCCAGCTGCCAGTTGCCCAGACCGACGGCGACGGCGACCGCGACCACCCCGAGCAGGTGGATCGGGAGCACCCGCGGACGCAGCGCGGGGTGCAGATCGCGGGCGGCCACGCGACAAGCGTACGGACAAGTAGGAGCGTGCTACCGGCCAGGCGGGCCCGCGTCTGACAGAATCCCCTCCGTGGAGCCAGGTGTCGCCGGAGACGGGACTCCGGATCGTCGCGCCCTCGTCGTCGAGGACGATGCCGACATCCGGTCTCTCATCGACCTCACGTTGTCAGCCCAGGGGTTCGTCATCCGCACCGCGGCCACCGGCCGCGACGGGTTGCAGCTGGCCCGTGAGTGGGAGCCCGACCTCATCACCCTTGACCTGGGCCTGCCCGGGATCGACGGCCTCGAGGTGTGCCGGCGGGTGCGTGAGTTCTCCGACGCCTACCTCGTCGTCGTCTCCGCGCGCCAGGACGAGGTAGACCGCCTGATGGCGCTGCAGACCGGTGCCGACGACTTCCTCGTGAAGCCCTTCAGCCCCCGCGAGCTCCAGGCCCGCGTCACCGCGATGTTCCGGCGTCCGCGCGGCGCCGGGGAGGTCGCGACGGTGACGACCGCCGGCAGCGAGTCGTCGTCCGTCGTGCTCGGCGGCTCCGCCGTGCCCGAGGGCCACGAGGTGCTCGTGCACGGGCCCGTGGGCGTCGACGTCGACGGGCGCCGCGCGTTCGTCAGCGACGACGAGGTCGAGCTGACCCGCACCGAGTTCGACCTGCTCACCCACCTCATGCGCACGCCCGCCCGGGTCTGGACCCGCGAGGCGCTGCTGCGCACGGTGTGGGGCAACGACTGGGTCGGCGACGCGCACCTCGTCGAGGTCCACATCGGCAACCTGCGCCGCAAGCTCACGCAGGCCTCCGGCGACAAGGGGCTGATCCACACGGTCCGCGGCGTCGGCTACCGGATGGGCGGCTGACCGCTCCGCTTCCCTGCCGGACCGGTCAGTCCGGCTGCAGGCCGCGGCCCGGCACGTGCTCGAACACGAGGCTGGTCTCGGTCGAGGCGACCTCGCGCGCGGCGTTCAGGTTGCGCACCACGAACTCGCGCAGGTCCTCCGGCGACGTCGACGCGACGTGCACGAGGAAGTCGTTGGCGCCCGCGAGGAAGAAGACGTTGAGCACGCCGGGCAGCGTCGCGAGCCGCTCGGCGAACGAGCCGAGCGCCGCCCGGGCGTGCGACTGCAGCCGCACGGACACGAGGGCCTGCAGCGGTCGCCCGAGCGCCTCGGGTCCGAGGTCGGCGTGGAAGCCGCGCACGACGCCCGTCTCCTGGAGCCGCCGCACGCGCAGGAGGCAGGTGGACGGCGCGACGCCCACCCGTCGGGCGATGGTGCTGTTGGGCGTACGCGCGTCCGCGGCGAGGATCCGGACGATCGCACGGTCGACGTCGTCGAGCGCGACCTCGCCGGCCGGGCGAATCATGTTCGCCGCGACCGGCCTCTCCTCGTCCATCGTCGAAATCTGTCACGGATCCGACCGCCGGCGCGAACTTTTCTTCGACGCCCTTCCCTCCGGGCCGCACGAATGCGCACACTCGTCGCCCCAACCCGCGACCGTGACCACCGAGGAGACCTCATGCGCGTCGGCGTGCCGAAGGAAGTCAAGAACCACGAGTACCGCGTCGCCCTGACGCCGATCGGCGTGCACGAGCTGACCTCCCACGGGCACGAGGTGCTGGTCGAGACCGGCGCCGGGGCGGGCTCGGCCATCGAGGACGAGGAGTACGCGGCGGCAGGCGCCCGCATCGTCGACGACGCCGACGCGACGTGGGCCGGGGCCGAGCTGGTGCTGAAGGTCAAGGAGCCCGTGGCCGAGGAGTACCACCGGCTGCGCGACGACCTGACGCTGTTCACGTACCTGCACCTGGCCGCCGACAAGCCGCTCACCGAGGCGCTGCTGGCCGCGGGCACCACGGCCGTCGCGTACGAGACCGTGCAGCTGCCCTCGGGCGCGCTCCCGCTGCTCTACCCGATGTCGGAGGTGGCGGGGTGCCTCGCGCCGCAGGTGGGCGCCCACGCCCTGCTCAAGGCGCAGGGCGGCCGCGGCGTGCTGCTGGGCGGGATCGGCGGCGTGGCCAGCGCCAAGGTCGTCATCATCGGCGCGGGCGTCTCGGGGCAGAACGCCGCCAACATCGCGCTCGGGATGGGCGCGGACGTCACGCTGCTCGACACCGACCTCGACAAGCTGCGGATGTCGTTCTGGCGCTACGACAACCGGGTGCGCGGGCTGGCCAGCTCACGGCTGGTGCTGGAGCAGCAGCTGCTGGAGGCCGACCTGGTGATCGGCGCGGTGCTGATCCCGGGCGCCGCCGCGCCCAAGCTGGTCTCGAACGACCTGGTCGCGCGGATGAAGCCGGGTTCGGTGCTCGTCGACATCGCCGTCGACCAGGGCGGCTGCTTCGAGGACACCCGCCCGACCACGCACGCCGACCCGACCTACCAGGTGCACGGCTCGACCTTCTACTGCGTCGCGAACATGCCGGGCGCCGTGCCGACGACGTCGACGTACGCCCTGACCAACGCGACGCTGCCCTACGTCACCGCGCTCGCGGAGCACGGCTGGCGCGAGGCGCTGCGCGCCGACCCGACGCTGGCGAAGGGCCTCAACACCCACGCGGGGACGCTGACCAACGCGGGCGTCGGCGCGGCCGTCGGGATCGAGGCCGTCGAGCCGGCGTCCGTGCTGGGCTGAGCCCGGCCCGGCCGAGCCCTGGACCGGACCGTCTCCCCGGCACGAGGGGCGCCGGGGAGACGGGGACCGGGTCAGGAGCCGGGAGTCAGGAGCCGGCGACGATGGAGTCCATCAGCTCCTTGGGCCCCGTGAAGCCCTCGACGATCGCCCCGTGCACCATCTGCAGCGCGATGAAGGCCGCGCCGTGCTCGACCGCGAGGCGCTTCTCCTCCTCCGACCAGGCCGGGAGCACCCACGGCTTGTCGACGGCCTCGGCGAGCTTCGCGATGTGCGCGATGTCGGCGAAGTCCTCCTCGCTGCGCGTGTAGTGGCCGCGGCCGCGACGCAGCGAGAGGTCGGTGGGGCCGACGAAGACGCCGTCGACGGTGTCGAGCGCCAGGATCGCCTCGGCGTCGTCGAACGCGCCCGCGTCCTCGATCATCGGGAAGACGAGCGTCGTGGCGTCGGCGTCGCGGTACCACTCCTCCGAGAACCCGCCGTAGTTGACCGTCCGGCCGCCGGCGGCGCTGCGGTCGCCCAGGGGCGGGAACTTGGCGTAGCCGGTGATCAGCTTCGCGTGCTCGAGGTTCTCGATGTGCGGGATGATCACGCCGTCGGCGCCGAAGTCGAGGGCCTGCTGGATGGGGCCGCGCTCGGGCACCAGCACCTTGGCGAGGACCTTCAGCCCCAGCCCCTTCACGAAGGGGATGAACCGCTCCAGCGTCTCGAGGTCGAACGGACCGTGCTCGATGTCGAGGATGACGAAGTCGTAGCCGATCTTGGCGACGATCTCGGCGACGGCGGTGGTGGAGTCGGAGAGCCAGGCGCCCAGCTGCGGGGTCGTGGTCATGGTGGGTCGGTGTCCTTTCGGGGTGGGGAGAGTGGGGGCGGCGCTCAGGCGCCGACGGTGTAGCGGCGGTTGGCGAGGCTGGGGTTGCTGGCCCGCACCACGCCGATGCGCGAGGTGTCGACGTCGAACACGGCGACGTCGACGGCCTCGGCCAGCTCGGCGATCGTCGAGCCCATCGGGTCGACGGCCAGGGCCGAGCCGACGCCCATCGGCGGCGCCTGGGAGACGCCGGCGACGAAGACGGTGTTCTCGATGGCGCGGGCCAGCAGCAGCGTCTTCCAGTGGAACTCCTTGCGGGGGCCGGGCACCCACGAGGCGGGGTAGAGCAGCACCTCGGCGCCCGCGTCGACGACTCGGCGGGCCGGCTCGGGGAAGCGCAGGTCGTAGCAGGTCAGCATGCCGACCTCGACGCCGTCGACGGTGAAGGTCTGCGGGGCGTCCAGGTCACCGGGGCAGATGAAGGCGGACTCCTGGTAGCCGAACGCGTCGTAGAGGTGCTGCTTGCGGTACGCCGCGACCCGCTCGCCGTCGGGGCCGACGACCAGGAGCGTGTTGTACGCCCGGTCCGGGTCCGGCGAGGTCTCGACGAGGCCGTAGACGATGGTCGCCGACAGCTCCTTGGCGAGCTGGCCGACCTGGCCCGCGAACGGCCCGTCGAGGGGCTCGGCGGCGTCCACGAAGGCGCGGGTCAGCTGCGGGAGCTCGAACATGGCGAACTCGGGGAAGACCAGGAGGTCCGCTCCGCGGCCGACCGCGTCCTCGGCGAGGCGGCGCATCTCGGCGAGGTTGGCCGCCTTGTCCTCGGTGGTCAGCATCTGGCAGAGGGCGATCTTCATGCGCTGTTCTCCTCTCGGGAGGCTCGGGTGCGGAAGGGGACGGGGGCGTCCGTCGGCGCGGCGAGCCAGGGCTCGGCGCCGTCGCGGTGGCTGTGCAGGCCGTCGGCGGCCAGGGCGTCCTGGTAGGCCGGCATCCAGGGCCGCGTCTCGTCGGCCGGACGCCGGTACGCCGCGGCCAGGACCTCGAGGAAGCGCGCCACCTCGGGGGTGAGGCGGTCGGGGTGCCAGATGACGTACGCCGTCGCGTCGAGGCGCGGCTCGACCAGGGGCCGGTAGACCACGTTGGGCAGCCGCGTACCCGTCAGCGAGCGCGGCAGGAACGACACGCCGGCGCCGGCGGAGACCATGCCGACGTGGTCGAGGTACGAGCCGGCCGCGACCGGGCCACGCGGCGAGAAGCCCGCCTTCATGCAGGCCACGACGAGGGCGTCGTGCACCTCCGGCGCGGCGTGGCGCGGGATCGAGATGATCTGCTCGTGCCGCAGGTCGGCGATCGAGACCTCGTCCCGGTCGGCCAGCGGGTGGTCGTCGGGCAGCGCGAGCAGGTAGGGCTCGCGGAACAGCTCCGCGCACTCGAAGCCCTTGTCGGTGTGCCGGGTGAAGAGCACCGCGACGTCCTGGCGCCCGCCCTCGAGCTCCTCGAGGATCTGCACGGTCGTCGAGTAGGTGATCGGCAGGTCTACCCGCGGCGAGGCGTCGCGGAACTCCTTGACCACGGCGGGCAGGTGGCCGTAGACGAGCGCACGCGTCAGCGCCACGCGCACCCGGCCCAGCTCCCCGGCCTGCAGCTCGTTGAGCAGGCCCTCGAGGTCGCGGACCTGCTCGAGCACCGCCCGGCAGCGCAGGTAGAACTCGCGACCGGCGGCCGTCACGGTGAACGGACGCGTCGAGCGGTCCAGCAGCTGGATGCCCAGGTCGGTCTCCAGCCGGATGATCTGCTGGCTCAGCGCGGGCTGGCTGATGAACAGCTGCTCGGCGGCGGTGCGGAAGCTCTGCGCGTCCACGAGCGACACGTACATCTCGAGCCGTCGGGTCTCCATCAGCCGGCCAGCCGCTCGGCGCGGCGCTGGGCCTGCAGGTCGGGGTCGGGCACCGGCGCGGCTGCGATCAGCCGGCGCGTGTACTCCTGCTGCGGGGCGGCGAGCACCTGGGCCGTGCTGCCCTGCTCGACCACCCGGCCCTTCTGCAGCACGACGACCGAGGTCGCGAGCTGCTCGACGACCGAGAGGTCGTGGGTGATGAAGAGGCAGGAGAACCCGTGCTCGCGCTGCAGCTCGGAGAACAGGTCGAGCACGGCGGCCTGCACCGAGACGTCGAGCGCCGAGGTGGGCTCGTCCGCGACGAGCAGGCGCGGCCGGGTCGCCATGGCGCGGGCGATGCCGACCCGCTGGCGCTGGCCGCCGGAGAGCTCGTGGGGGTAGCGGTCCACCCAGTCCTTCGGCAGCCGCACGTCGTCGAGGAGCTCCTGGGCCCGTGACCGGCAGGCCTTCGTGCTGCGCAGGACGCCGGTCCAGCGCAGCGGGTCGGTGATCGACTGGCCGATGGTGCGCCGCGGGTCGAGGGAGGACGCCGGGTCCTGGAAGACCATCGAGACCGCACCCCGCACGTGGGCGAGGTCGGCGCGCGTACCGCCCGTGACGTCGCGACCGTCCACCGTCATCCGGCCCTCGGCGACCGGCAGCAGGCCCATCGCGAGGCGGCCGATCGTCGACTTGCCGGAGCCCGACTCGCCGACGAGGCCGACGATCTCGCCCGGGGCGACGCTGATGTCGAGGTCGTCGCCGGCGCGGAAGCCGGCCTTGCGCCACGATCCGGGGTACTCGATCGCCACGCCCTCGAGGCGCAGCACCGGCTCCGTCCCGCGGTCGACGACGGCCTTGCTCGCCGCACCCGACCCGAGCCGCGGGACGGCGGCCAGCAGCGCCTGGGTGTACTCGTGCCGCGGCCGCGCGAACAGCTCGCGGGCCGGGGCGCTCTCGACGACGCGTCCGTCTCGCATCACGACGACGCGGTCGGCGACGTCGGCGACGACGCCCATGTCGTGGGTGATGATCAGGACGCTCATGCCGGTGCGCTGCTGCAGCTCGCGCACCAGGTCGAGGATCTCGGCCTGCACCGTCACGTCGAGCGCGGTGGTCGGCTCGTCGGCGATCAGCAGCCGGGGCTCGGAGGCCATCGCCATCGCGATCATCGCGCGCTGGCGCTGGCCGCCGGAGAGCTGGTGCGGGTAGTGCTTCACCTTGGTCTCGGGCTCCGGCATGTGCACCTGGCGCAGCAGCTCGACGGCGCGCACCTCCGCGTCCGCCTTGCTGACGTCGCGGTGGCTGCGGATGGCCTCGACCAGGTGGTGCCCGATCGTGTAGACGGGGTTCAGCGCCGTCATCGGCTCCTGGAAGATCACGGCCACGTCGTTGCCGCGCACCTGGCGCAGCCGCTTCTCGCCGGCGCCGACGAGCTCCTCGCCGTCGAGCAGGATCGAGCCGGTACGCCGCGCGTTGGCCGGCAGCAGGTCCAGGATCGCCATCGCCGTGACCGACTTGCCGGAGCCGGACTCGCCGACGAGGGCGACCGTCTCGCCCGGGGCGACGGAGAGGGTGACGTCGTGGGTGACCGCCTTCCACCTCCGCCCGCCGCCGAACTCGACGCTGACGTCGCGGATCTCCAGCAGCGCGGTGGTCGCGGGGGCCTTCTCGAGCAGGGGCTGGGTCATCGGTCGTTCCTCGACTTCGGGTCGAGCCCCGAGCGCAGCGCGTCGCCGACCAGGCCGAAGGCCAGGATGGTCAGGACCACGAAGGCACCGGGCACGAGCAGGACGTGCGGGTCGGTGGACAGGTAGCGCTGGCCCTGGGCCACCATCGAGCCCCAGGACGGGGTGGGCGGCACGACGCCGAGACCGAGGTAGCTCAGGCCGGACTCGAGCAGGATCGCGGTCGCGATCGTCAGCGAGACCTGCACGATGAGCGGCGCGGAGATGTTCGGCAGGATGACGCCGAACAGCCGCGTGCGTGTCGGGGCGCCGAAGGCGGTGGCCGCCTCGACGAACTCCAGGCGCTTCACGCTGATCACCTGGCCGTAGGCGATGCGGGCGAAGGTCGGGGCGAACAGCACGCCCATCGCGACGATCAGCGTGCCCGTGCCCGGACCACGCAGGGTCACGGCCAGCAGCACCAGGATGATCGGCGGGAAGGCGAGCAGCACGTCGACGACGACCCGCATGGTGACCACCTCGACGATGCCGCCGAAGTAGCCGCCGAGCAGACCGAGGACCGTCCCGAGCACCATCGCCACGACGGTCGCGCCGAGCGCGATGAGCAGCTCGACCCGCGCGCCGTAGATGACGCGGCTGAGGATGTCGCGGCCCAGCTCGTCGGTGCCGAGCAGGTGCGCGGCGCCGGGACCGGCGAGCCGGTTCGCGACGTCCTGGGCGAGGGGGTCGCTCGGGGAGACGAGCGGGGCGGCGAGCAGCACGACGACCATGAGGCCGACGTAGGCGAGCGCGACCACCCGCAGCGGGGTCAGGGCATGAGCCAGACGACGTCGCACGTCAGCGCCTCACTCTCGGGTCGAGGACGCCGTAGAGCACGTCGACGAGGATGTTGATGGACACGAAGAGCACGGCGATGGTGATCACCACGCCCTGCACGACGGGGTAGTCGCGGGCGGTGACGGACTCGACCAGCAGGCTGGAGAGGCCGGGGTAGTTGAAGACCCGCTCGACGAGCACGGTCGAGCCGAGCAGGGTGCCGACGCCGATGCCGACGGTCGTCACGACCGGCGTGAGCGAGTTGCGCAGCACGTAGCGGCGGAAGACGGCACGGCGGGAGAGCCCGAGCGAGCGCGCGGTGCGTACCCAGTCCTGGTGCAGCATCTCCAGCACCGCGGACCGGGTCATCCGGGCCACCGTGGAGGCGAAGCCGACCGCCAGGGCGACCGCCGGCAGCACCAGGATCTGGGTGTGCCGGTTGGGGTCGACGCCCCACTCGGCGTAGCCGCCGGCGGGCAGGAGCCCGAGCCGCAGCGAGAAGACCAGGATCAGGACCGAGCCGAAGACGAAGACCGGCAGCGCGACGCCGATCGAGGTGAGCACGGAGGTGACGGAGTCGAACCAGCCGCCCTTGCGGGCCGCCAGCGCGCCCCACGGGACGCCCACGACGACGGCGATCAGCGTGGCCAGGCCGACCAGCTCGAGCGTGCGGGGCAGCCGCTCGCCGATGGCCGTGGAGACCTCCTGGCCGTTGCGGAACGACTGTCCCAGGTCGCCGGTGAGGGCGCCGGAGAGGAACTGCCAGTACTGCGTGAGCAGCGGCTCGTCGAGCCCGAGCTGGGCCCTGACCCGGGCCACCGCCTCCGGCGTCGCGGAGGCGCCGTCACCCTGCGAGAGCAGCAGCATCGCCGGGTCGCCCGGCACGAGGTGCAGGGCCAGGAAGATCAGCGTCAGGACCAGCAGGACGAGGCCGACACCCACCCCGATCCTGCGCAGCACGTAGGAGTACACGACAGTTCCTCCCCGGGCCTTCTCAGCGCTCGATCGAGGTGTTCACCAGCGTGTAGCCGCTGAAGAACGTGTGGAAGCCCGACAGGTTCGTGAAGCCCTCGACGTCGTCGCTGTAGGCCCAGGCCTGGTCGCGGGTGTCGATCGACGCGAACGGCACGTCGGTGGCGAACAGGTCGAAGGCCTCCTCGTAGGCCGCCACGCGGGACTCGTCGTCGGTGGCGCGCAGACCGGCGGTCAGCGCCTCGGTGATCTCCGGGCTGGAGTAGCCGAAGCTGCGGTTGAAGTTGTCCGGGCCCTCGACGAAGCCGAGCAGGTAGGACGGGTTGGTCACGATGCCCACGTCGCCGGAGACGGCGAGGTCGTAGTCGCCCGCCGCGCCCTTCTCGAGCCGGCCCGACCAGTCGGGGGCGTCGAGCGTGACGTCGATGCCGATCGCCTGGAGGTCCTGCTGCACCGACAGGGCGGTGTCCTGGAGGAACGTGTACTGCGACGTGGCGAGCAGGGTGGCCTCGAAGCCGTCGGGGTAGCCGGCCTCGGCGAGCAGCTCCTGCGCGCGGTCGGGGTCGTAGCTCCACAGGTCGTCGCCGACGCCCTCCAGCGCGGCGTCGTCGGGCATGACGACGCCGGCGAGCTCCTCGCCGTTGCTCTGGAAGGCCGCGGTCAGCGCGTTCTCGCGGTTGATGGCGTACGCCACCGCCTCGCGCACCTGCGGGTCGGCGAAGGGGCCCTCGGTGGTGTTGAACTGCACGTACTGGAACGGGCCGGGCTGGGCGGCCAGCTCGACGCCGTCGGTGCTGCCGACGCGGTCGAAGTTCTCCCAGGTGACGTAGTCGATCATGTCGACGTCGCCGCTGACGAGGGCGTTCGCGCGGGCGTCGCCGTCGGCGTAGTAGGAGACGTCGATGCCCTCGAGCTCGACGTCCTCGGCGCCGTAGAAGTCGTCGAACTTGTCGAGCGTCATGCCGACGCCCTCCTGCTGGTCCTCGAGCACGAAGGGACCGGCACCGACGGTGTTGGGGGTCTCCGCGTTGAGGCTGGCCTCCGGGACGATCGCGGCGGTGGGGACCGCGAGGTACTCCAGGAACGCGTTGTTCGGCTCGGCGAGCGTGATCGTGACCTGCGTGTCGCTGTCGACGGTGATGTCGGAGATGTCCGAGAGGCCCGCGATCAGCGTCGAGCCGGCGTCCGGGTTCGCGTAGTACTCCAGCGAGCTCTTCACGTTCTCGCCCGTGAGCGGCGAGCCGTCCGAGAACGTGAGGTCGTCGCGCAGCGTGAAGACGTACGTCGTGGGGTCGGGCGTCTCGAAGGACTCGGCCAGGCCGGGCACCAGCTCGCCGGACTCGTCGAGGGTCATCAGGCCGCGGTGGATCAGGGTCATCACGAAGTTCGTGGCGGAGCCCTGCCACACGCCGGTGGTCAGCGTGACGGGCTCGGCGGACAGGCCGAAGCGCAGGTTGTCGGTGGAAGCCGCGCTGCTCCCACCGCCGCAGGCGGCCAGGGTCATGGAGGCGACGGCGGCGGCCGTGAGGGCGGCCGTGGGACGGGCGACGGCGCGGAGCCGCGACGTGAAGGTGGTGCGCATGAGGGTCCTCTCAAGGTGTCCAGGCCGGCGGGGGGACCGGCGAGGTACCGCCTCGAACCGAGCGTCAGGCGGGGGGTCGAGAGGATCATGCGGGGGTCGCAACATATGCGTCCAATAGTTCTACTGCGCATCAGAATAAGCATTCGCTTATGTAATCCAGCCGTCACGAGCAAGCAATTCGGGTGACACACGAACACCCGAACAGCACCTCGTGCGGTGCTCGTGGGTTAACGGCGCAGGTCAGCCGTGTGGGGCAGGTCTCGCCGGTGCGCCGGTGGCCGCAGCTGTGGCCGCCGTCACCACGCCGGTGACCGCGGCCACAGGCGGGGCGGGCGAAGGCCGGTTCCGTCCGTATCGCGGACTCGCGCGGGACCCACACGGGCCCCACGCGGGACTCACTCCGGGGCGGCGAGGGCGCGCGAGGTGTCCTTGAGCCGGACGCCCGACTCGCCGAGCTCGCGCGAGCCCCGCACCAGCGCGGCCACGATCCGCGCGGCGCCGGCGTGGTCGAGGCCGTCCGGCGGGTGCACGTTGGAGACGCAGTTGCGCTCGGCGTCGCGCCGCCCGGGGCGGGGCCGGTGGGTCAGGTAGATGCCGAGGCTGCTCGGCACCGACAGCCCGGGCCGCTCCCCCACCACGACGAGGAGGGTCTCGACGCCGAGGCGCTCGCCCACGTGGTCGCCGAGCGCCACGCGCGCGTTGGTGGCGACGACGAGCGGCGCCAGGGAGTACGCGGGCACCAGGGCGTCGCGCAGCGCCTCGACGAGCGCGGGCGCGTGGTCGGTCAGCGCCTGGCCCGAGAGGCCGTCGGCCAGCACGATCCCCACGTCGGCGCCCACGTCGACGGGCACGTCGTCGAGGTCCAGGGGCAGCCGGCCCAGGTCGGGGCGACGCAGGTACTCCCCCCGGTCGTGCACCCGGCTGGTCACCCGGTGGGGCGTGCCGAGGCCGCGGCCCTCGAGGTCCGCGACCAGCGCGTCGACGTCGACGGGCACGTGCACCGCGTCGCGGGCCTGCGCGTGCGCCGCCCGGAAGGCCAGCACGTCGCCGAGGGCGAGCGTGTCGCCCGTGCGCCCGAGGCCGATCCGCGACTGGGTCGTGCGACGCATCGCCGCCCAGAAGTCCGCATCGCTCATGCGCCCGCCCCCGCCGCGCCCAGGGACCGCAGCGCCGAGGTGCGCGGGTCGACGGGCAGCACGCGCCCGGTCTCCGACATCAGGCCCACCCGCGCGAGCCACGCCTCGAACTCGGGGGCCGGGCGCACGCCGAAGAGGTCGCGGGCGTACATCGCGTCGTGGAACGACAGGCTCTGGTAGCCGAGCATCACGTCGTCGGCGCCGGGCACGCAGATGACGAAGCCCACCCGGGCGGCGGTCAGCATGGTCAGCAGGACGTCCATGTCGTCCTGGTCGGCCTCGGTGTGGTTGGTGTAGCAGACGTCCGCGCCCATCTGGACACCGAGCAGCTTGGCGCAGAAGTGGTCCTCCAGGCCCGCGCGGACCACCTGCTTGCCGTCGTAGAGGTACTCGGGGCCGATGAAGCCGACGACGGTGTTGACGAGGAACGGGTCGAACTCGCGGGCCACGGCGTACGCCCGCGTCTCCAGCGTCTGCTGGTCCACGGGCCGTCCGCCGGTGCCGAGGTGGGCGTCGGCGCTGAGCGCCGAGCCCTGGCCGGTCTCGAAGTACATGACGTTCTCGCCGACGGTGCCGCGCTGCAGCGACCGCGCCGCCTCGTTGCCCTCGCGGAGCAGGTCGAGGGTCACCCCGAAGCCCTCGTTGGCGCCCTGGGTGCCGGCGATGGACTGGAAGACGAGGTCGACGGGTGCCCCGGCCTCGACCAGCCCGATCGCGGTGGTCACGTGGGTGAGCACGCAGGACTGCGTGGGGATCTCGTAGCGCAGCCGCACGTCGTCGAGCAGGTGCAGCAGGTCGCTGACCGCCTGCGGGGAGTCGGTGGCGGGGTTGATCCCGATCACCGCGTCGCCGGCGCCCAGCAGCAGGCCGTCGAGGGTCGCCGCGGTGATCCCGCGGGGGTCGTCGGTGGGGTGGTTGGGCTGCAGGCGCGTCGAGAGCCGGCCGGGCAGGCCCACGGTGGTGCGGAACGCGGTGACGACGTCGACGGCGCGCGCGACCGTCACCAGGTCCTGGTTGCGCATCAGCTTGCTGACGGCGGCGACCATCTCGGGGGTCAGGCCCCAGCGCACGGCCGCGAGGCGGGCGGCCGGCTCGGGCCCGGCGACGACGTCGAGCAGCCAGTCGCGCAGGCCGCCCACCGTGAGGTGGGAGATCTCGGCGAAGGCCGCCGGGTCGTGCTGGTCGAGGATGAGGCGGGTGACGTCGTCGGTCTCGCCGGGCACGAGCAGCTCGGTGAGGAAGAGGTCGAGCGGCACCTCGGCGAGCGCCCACTGGGCGGCGGCCCGCTCGGCGTCGGTCGCGGCGGCGCACCCGGCGAGCTCGTCGCCCGAGCGGCGCGGCGAGGCCTTCGCCATGAGGTCCACGAGGTGCTCGAAGCGGTAGGTCGTCGGCCCGAGGGTCTGTCGGAACACGGTCACCTCCCGCACGGTACGGACGCCGGGTCACCTCCGTGTTACACGAACCCGCCGCCCGGGCCTCGATGCGCAGATCCATGCAGCATCACACGGCGCGCTTATGGAGTCGACGGTCTCCGCAGCCGCGCCGGGCGCCCGCGCGCCGGGCGGTACGGTGCACGGCGTGCCCGACCAGCCCGACCCGCCGGCCCGTCCCCACGCCGTCTTCGACTTCGACGGCGTCCTCGTGCGTCGCGACTCCACCGTCGAGCTGCTGCGCCGCCGGTTCCGGCGCCACCCCGTCCTGCTGCCGCTGGCGGCCGGGCCGCTGACGGCGTACGCGGCCACCGGCCTGGTGCCGCCCCTGCGGGCCCCGGCGGCCCGGGTCGTCGTGCGGGCCGGTCTGCTCGGCGCCCGGCGGGCGGCGGTCGAGGAGGAGAGCCGGCTCCTCGGCGCGACGCTGGCCGCCGACCCCCGCTGGCGCGTCGACGCGGGCGTACGCGCGATGCGGGCGCACCTCGTCGACGGCGACGTCACCGTCGTGTCGGCGGGCCTGGGCTCGACGGTGCGGGCGTACCTGGACGAGCTCGGCCTCTCCGACGTGCGCGTCGTGGCCTCGCGGGTCGCGGGCGCGCTCGGCGGGGCGCAGCTGGGCGACCACACCTACGGCCCGGCCAAGGTGGTGCGGGCCGCGGCGAGCGGCCTGCGGTCGTGGGACCACGCGTACACCGACGCGGCCTCGGACTTCCCGCTGCTGGAGCCGGCCCGCCACCGCTACCTGGTCAACGCCTCGCGCCCGGTCGTCGCGGCTGCGCGGCGGCGCTGGCCGGACGTGCACGTCCTCACCTGGTGACGTCGGCCTCCACCTCGAACACGGCACGGTCCGAGCGGTAGAGGTCGCGGGCGAACTCGACGCAGCGACCGTCGGCGTCGTGGGCGGTGCGCACGAGGCGCATCCCGGGGGTCGCGGCGAGCGCGTCGAGGCGCCGGCACGACTCGTCGTCGAGGACGACAGAGGCGAGGGTGGCGCGCGCGGTCGTGACCACGAGGGCGTACGCGTCGGCCAGCAGCGTCCACAGCGACCCCGTGAGCTCGTGGTCGAGCAGACCGGGCGTGAGCGCGACCGGGAACGCGGAGGTCTCGAGGGCCAGCGGCTCGCGGTCCGCGCTGCGCAGCCGGTGCACCACGTGCACGGGCGCGCCCTCCTCGAGGCCGAGCGCGGCGGCGGTCTCGGCGTCGGCAGCGGTCTCCTCGGCGCGCAGGACGACCGCGGCCGGCACCCGGCCGCCGCGCTCGACCTCGCGGCTGAAGCTGCCGATCCGGAAGACGTGGCGCTGCTCGGCGACGAAGGTGCCGCGGGGCGGGCGGCGGTAGACGTACCCCTCGTGGGCCAGCACCGTCAGGGCCTGGCGTGCCGTCATCCGCGAGACGCCCAGCTGCTCGCCGAGCTCGCGCTCGGAGGGCAGCAGGGTGTGCGGCGCCAGCTCCTCGCCGAGGATCCGCGCGCGCAGGTCGGCGGCGATCTCGGCGTAGCGGGGGACGGCGGGTCGGGGCACCGGCGCAACGTAGCACTTGCGCCGGTCATGGCCTAGGGCGCATGGTATATACCAACTGACCAGGAGGTGTTCCATGCAGCACGTGCTCGCCGTCGACCAGGGGACGTCCGGCACCAAGGCCGTCGTCGTCGATGCCTCCGGGGCCGTGCTGTCCTCCGCGGAGGTCGCCCACGCACCGCGCCACCTGCCGGGCGGCGGAGTGGAGCACGACCCGGAGCAGCTGTGGGACGCCGTCGTCGCCACGGGCCGCCGCGCGCTCGCCGCGGCCGGCCTGCCGGTCGGGGCCGTCGGCGCCGTCGCCCTCGCCAACCAGGGCGAGACCGTCCTCGCCTGGGACCGCGACACCGGGCGCCCGCTCTCGCAGGCCGTCGTGTGGCAGGACCGCCGGGCGGTCACGGTCACCGACCCGCTGCGCGCGCAGGGGTACGCCGAGCCGCTCGCCCGCCGCACCGGTCTCGTGCTCGACCCCTACTTCTCCGCCCCGAAGCTGCGCTGGCTGCGCGACCACGTGACCTCCGAGGGCGTCGTGACCACCACCGACGCCTGGCTCGTGCACCGGATGTGCGGCGCCTTCGTCACCGACGTCTCCACCGCCGGCCGCTCGCTGCTCACCGCGCTCGAGGACCCGACGCGCTGGGACGCCGACCTGCTGGCCACCTTCGGCCTGGCCGACGAGCCCGTGCCTGCGATCGTGGCCGGTGACGACGTCGTCGGCGCCACCGACGTGTTCGGGCCGACCCTGGCCGTCACCGGTCTCGTGGTCGACCAGCAGGCCGCGTTGCTCGCGCAGGGCTGCTGGGAGGCGGGCACGGCCAAGTGCACGTTCGGCACCGGCGCGTTCCTGCTCGTGCAGACCGGCACCACCCCGGTGCTCTCGCCCGGCGGCCTGACCACGTCCGCCGCCTGGCGGCTGCGCGACGAGACCCGGTTCTGCGTCGACGGGCAGGTCTACACCGCCGCCTCCGCGGTCGACTGGCTGGCGGGGCTCGGCGTGCTCGGCAGCGCCGCGGAGATCGACGCCGTCGCGGCGCCGGACGCCGGCGGCGTGCAGTTCGTGCCCGCCCTGACCGGGCTCGCGGCGCCGTGGTGGCAGCCCGACGCCGCCGCGTCGCTGACCGGGCTGCGGCTCGGCACCGGGCGCGCGGAGGTCGTGCGCGCCGTGGTCGAGGGCGTGGCCGCCTCGGTCGCCCACCTGCTCGCGGTCGTGCGCGCGGAGGGCACCGAGGTCCGCAGCCTGCGCGTCGACGGCGGCCTGACCCGCTCCGACGTGCTCGTCCAGGCCCTTGCCGACCGCACCCAGGTGCCCGTCGAGCGGCACCGCTCCGAGCACACCACCGCCGTCGGCGCCGCCGTCGCGGCCCACCTCGCGCTCGACCCCGACCTGACCCCTGCGGCAGCGCTGCCGCAGGGCGACTCCCCGTCCCCCGTGCTCCCCCGCTGGTCGCCCGAGAGGGCCGAGGCCGAGGGCGCGCGCTGGTCGGCGGCCGCCCAGGCGGTCGCCGACGCCCCGACCACCCCCACCCCGGAGGTTCGATGACCACCCCGCCCGCCCCCGCGAGCGCTCCCCGCCGCGTCGACGTCGCCGTGATCGGCGGTGGCGTCGTCGGCTCGGCGATCGCCCGTCGCCTGGCCGGCAGCGCCCTCGACGTCGCCCTGGTGGAGGCGCGCTGCGACGTCGGCGACGGCACCAGCAAGGCCAACACCGCGATCCTGCACACCGGCTTCGACGCCTCGCCCGGCACGCTCGAGTCGCGGCTGGTCGCCGAGGGCTACCACCTGCTCGACGCCTACGCCGCGGCCACCGGCATCCCCGTCGAGCACACCGGCGCCCTGCTGGTCGCGTGGACCGAGGAGGAGCTCGACGCCCTGCCGGGCCTGCGCGACAAGGCGCTGCGCAACGGCTACGACGCCTGCGAGATCGTCGGCGCCGACGAGGTGTACGCCCGGGTGCCCGCCCTCGGGCCGGGCGCGCTCGGCGGCCTGACCGTGCCGGGCGAGTCGATCATCTGCACCTGGTCGACCACCGTCGCGCTGGCCACCGACGCGGTGGCCCGCGGCACCACGCTGCTGCTCGAGCACCGCGTCGAGGCCGTCGAGCCGGTCGGGGGCGCCACCCTGCTGCGCACCTCGGGCGGCGACGTCCTCGCCACCTGGGTCGTCAACGCCGCGGGCCTGCACGCCGACACCGTCGACGCGCTCTTCGGGCACGACCGGTTCACCGTGACGCCGCGGCGCGGCGAGCTCTTCGTCTTCGACAAGCTCGCGCGCCCGCTGGCGCCGCTGATCGTGCTGCCGGTGCCCTCCTCGCTCGGCAAGGGCGTGCTGGTGAGCCCCACCGTCTACGGCAACGTGATGCTCGGCCCGACCGCCGAGGACCTCGACGACAAGAGCGCGACCGGCACCTCCGAGGCCGGCTTCGCGTTCCTGCGCGGCAAGGGCGCCCGGATCCTGCCCGACCTCTTCGACGAGGAGGTGACGGCGACGTACGCCGGGCTGCGCGCCGCCGTTCCCGGCGGCGACTACCTCGTCGACCTCGACGACGACGCCCGCTACGTGCTGGTCGGCGGGATCCGGTCCACCGGTCTGACGGCGTGCCTGGCGCTCGCCGAGCACGTGGCCGGCCTGCTCGCCGACGCGGGGCTCGAGGTCGCGGAGCGGCCGGACCTGCCCGACCCGCCCCGGATCCCGAACATCGGCGAGGCCGGGGTGCGGCCCTACCAGGACGCGGCCGCGATCGCCGCGGACCCCGCGTACGGCCAGGTCGTCTGCTTCTGCGAGCGCGTCACCGCCGGCGAGGTGCGCGACGCGTTCGCCTCGCCCGTGCCGCCGCGCGACCTCGACGGGCTGCGCCGGCGCACCCGTCTGATGAACGGCCGCTGCCAGGGGTTCTACTGCGGCGCCGACGCCCAGGTCGCCCTCGAGACGCGCGGCACCAGCCTGCTCGCGGGAGCCGACCGATGAGCGCCGTCCCCCTCGACCGGGCCACCGTGGTCGTCGTCGGCGCCGGGCCCGCGGGCCTGACGGCCGCCACCGAGCTGGCCGGACGCCTCGCGGGGCGCGGGACCGTCCTGGTCCTCGACCGCGAGCGCACCGCCGGCGGGATCCCGCGGCACAGCGACCACACCGGCTACGGCATGCGCGACCTGCGCCGCGTGCTGCGGGGGCCGGCGTACGCCCGCGCCCTGCTGGCCCGCGCCGAGGCCGCCGGGGTCGTCGTCGAGACCTCGGCGACGGTGACCGGGTGGGCCGGCGAGCGAGCGCTCGAGATCACCGCCCCGACGGGTCGTCGCGTGGTCACCGGAGACGCGGTGGTGCTGGCGACCGGCGCCCGCGAGCGCGCCCGGGCCGCCCGGGTGATCCCCGGCGACCGCCCCGACGGCGTGCTCACCACCGGGCAGCTGCAGAACCTCGTGCACCTGCACCACCGTCCCGTCGGCACGCGGGCCGTCGTGGTCGGCGCCGAGCTGGTCAGCTACTCCGCGGTGATGACGCTGCGCGAGGCCGGGTGCCGGACGGTCGCGATGGTCACCGAGCACGAGCGGGCGGAGGCGTACGCCGCGTTCCGCCTCGCCGGGCGCCTCGCGCTGCGCGCCCCGGTCCTGCACCGCAGCCGCGTGGTCGCGATCGAGGGCCGCGGCCGCGTCACCGGCGTGGTGGTCGAGGACGCCCACGGTGCCCGTCGCACCGTGCCGTGCGACCTCGTCGTCACCACCGGCGACTGGATCCCCGACCACGAGCTGGTGCGCAGCGGCGGGATCGAGCTGGACCGCGGCACGCGGGGTCCGCTCGTCGACGCGGGCCTGCGCACGTCCGGGCCCGGGGTGTTCGCGGTCGGCAACCTGCTGCACCCCGTCGACACCGCCGACGTCGCGGCCCTGGACGGGCGGCACGCGGCCACCGCGGTGCTGGACTGGCTCGACGCCGGGGTGGCACCCGCCGCCGCACCGCCGGGCGTACGCCTGCGGGTCGACGCCCCGCTGCGCTGGGTGGCCCCGCAGGTCGTCGACCCGACGGGCCCGGCACCCGCCCGCGGCCGGCTCCTGCTGTGGACCGACGCCTGGGTCGACCGGCCGGTGGTCGAGGTCGTGCAGGACGGGCAGGTCGTGGAGCGGCGTCGGCTGTGGTGGCCGGCCGCGCCCGGTCGCGTCTTCCGCGTCCCGAGCACGGTGCTCGCGGGCGTACGCCCCGACGGCGGCGACGTGACGCTGCGGCTGGGGTGAGGGTGGGTACCGGGAGGCCATGACGACCGTACCCACCTCGCCCACGCCGACCGAGCCCGTCACCGACCCCGGGACCGAGCCGGGCACGGACCCGACCGTCGAGCCGTCCTCGCCGCCGGAGCGGCGCGGCGACCCGGCGCCCGACCCCGTGCCGGTCGAGCCGGAGCGGGGGCCCGAGGGGCCCTGAGCCCCCCGAGCCCCGCGGGCCCGGGCCAGGCGGCTCAGTGCCCCGCGGGGACCGTGGGGCCGTCCGCGGCGGCCGGGGGACGGCGTACGAACAACGCCACCGCGATGGCGACCGCCGAGATGATGCCGCCCCACAGCAGCGCCGCGTGGACGCCCTCGGCGGTGGCGGTCACGACGTCCGCGCCGGCCTCGGTCTCGGCGATCGAGCGCCGGGTCATCACCGTGATGAACAGGGCGGTGCCAGCCGCGCCCGCGACCTGCTGGACGGTGCCGACGATGGCGGAGCCGTGGGAGTACAGCTGCGGCGGCAACGCCCCGAGCGCCGAGGTCAGCAGCGGCGTGAACATCAGCGCCAGGCCGACGCTGAGCACCACGTGGATGCCGATGACCAGGGCGATCGAGGTGTCCTGGCCGAGCAGGGACATGCTCCACAGCGCGACGGAGGCGACGACCGCGCCGGGCGCGACCAGGGGCCGCGGGCCGTGCTGGTCGAAGAGCCGGCCGACGAAGGGCGCGAGCAGGCCCATGGTCAGACCGCCCGGCAGCAGCACCAGGCCGGTCTCGATGGTGGAGCGGCCGAGCACGTTCTGCAGGTAGATCGGCAGCAGGATCAGCGTGCCGAACAGCGCCATCATGCTGACCACGACGAGGCTGACCGCGATGCTGAACGCCGGCGTGGCGAAGGTGCGCAGGTCGAGCAGCGCCCGTTCCTTCAGCGACAGCTGCCGCGCCACGAAGGCGACGAGCGCGAGCGCGCCGACGGTGATCGGGATCCACGGCGCCACCGGGGCGTGGCCGCCGGCGGACTCGCCGATGCTCGAGAGGCCGAAGATCAGCCCGGAGAACGCGACCGCCGAGAGCACGACGGAGAGCACGTCGAGCGAGGGGCGGCCCGGCTGGGTCACGTTGCGCACCCACACCGCACCCAGGGCCAGCGAGACCAGGGCGATCGGCAGGACGATCCAGAACATCCAGCGCCACGAGAGCGACTGCAGGATCAGGCCGGAGACCGTGGGGCCGAGCGCCGGCGCCACGGAGATGACGATCGAGATCGTGCCCATCATCCGGCCGCGTCGCTCGGGCGCGACCGTGGTCAGGATGGTCGTCATCAGCAGCGGCATCATGATCGCGGTGCCCACCGCCTGCACGACGCGGCCGACGACGAGCACCTCGAAGCCGGGCGCGACGGCGGCCAGCAGCGTGCCGACGGAGAAGGTCGACATGGCGAAGATGAAGACGGTACGCACGTGGAGGCGCTGCAGCAGCCACCCGGTCAGCGGGATGACGACGGCCATCGTCAGCAGGAACGCGGAGGTCAGCCACTGCGCGCGGGCGGCGGAGATGTCGAGGTCGACCATCAGCTGCGGCAGCGCCACGCTCATGATCGTCTCGTTGAGGATGACGACGAAGGCGGAGACGACGAGGAGCGGCACGACCCCGCGCGGCAGGGCGGGGGTCGACGACGTCGCGTCGGACTTGTTCTCGGGGAGGGTCTGCTCGGTGGTCACACGGGTCCTTTCTCGACCCGGTAATAGTGGCAGTCACTGCCAAGATGGCGGAAACTGTCGTGGACGTGACGACGGCGACGAGGAGAACGGGAATGACGAGCGATCCGGGCGAGGACTCGCTGCGGCGACGCCGACGGCGCCAGACCGAGGAGGACATCTGCACTGCCGCCCTGGCGCTGTTCGAGCAGCGCGGGGTCGCTGGCTGCACCTCCGAGGACATCGCCGCGGCGGCCGGGGTGTCGGCGCGTACCTTCTACCGCTACGCCGTGACCAAGGAGCGCGCCGCGCTGCTGGTGCAGGGCGACATCGAGGATGCCTTCGAGGAGGGCGTCGCCGCGCTGCGCCCCGCCGAGCCGCTGCTGCCCCAGCTCGAGGCGCTGTGGACGGAGGTGCTGCGCCGCCACGACAACGGACGCAGCGCCTCGGGCGTCCAGCTGCGGGCGCTCTACCGGCTGCTTCGCGTCGAGCCCGCGCTGCGGGCCGCCGCCGTCGCGGTGGACGACGAGCGCCGCGCCGGGTTCGTCGCCGCGCTGCGCGAGCTGACCGGGGCGGCCGAGGACGACCCGACGCCCGCCCTGCTCGTCGAGACCACCACCGCCGTCGTGCGCGTCGCGCTCGACCGCTGGGCCGCCGCGATCGACGACCCCGGTGCACCCGAGCCGGACCTGGGCGAGCTGTACGCCGCCGCGCTGCGCGCGTTCCACGCCGTCGTCGGCGCCTGAGGTCCTGCCTCTGGATTACCCGGTTCACCGGGTAGTCCAGAGACGCGGCGCCGGACCACCGAGCAGGTTTCCGACCGCTGTATCCCGGACATACCCGAAGCCACGTCGGCGGTCGCATCGGGGTGACCGCCTCCGTCGCTCGGGGGAGCCACCGCATGACACTCAGCGTCGATCCGTCCCAGCTGCAGGCGGCTGCCGCCGGCATGAGCGAGCTGGGCAGCACCGTCTCGGGTCTGCTGCTCGGCCACGACCTGTCACCGCTGCCCGGCGCACTGCCCGGCTCGGTCTCGGGCCCGGAGAGCACGGCGCTCGGCGCTGCGTGGGACGAGGAGAACGCCCTGCTCGCTGCCGCCGTCGAGGGCTACGTGGCGTCGATGAACGACGCCGCCACCGGGTTCCAGGTCACCGACGGCGCCGAGGCCGAGGCGTACGGCACCCCGCCCCCGGTCGACGGACCCGGCCCGGAGGCCTGGTGATGGTCACCCTCCAGGACGCCGTGACGTGGTCGCCGGAGGCGGTCGCCGCCGCCTCCGACGCGCTGGCGGCCAAGCGCAAGCAGCTGCTCGACCTGGTCGACGAGTTCGAGGCCGGCGCGCCCGACGACGCGTGGACCGGGATGACCGCGAACGCCGCCCGCGCGACCCACGCCGACATCAGCAGCGCGCTGGCCGACCAGATCTCCGAGCTGAGCCGGGTGGTCGCCGAGCTGGACATCGCCGCACAGGCCATGGGCACCCACGGCGCCGCGCTCACCGGGACCCTCGACGACATCGCGGTGAACGGCTTCTCCGTCACGCCTGCGGGCACCGGTTTCGTCGTCACCGCACCCCCCGACAGCTCCTCGTCGGTCCTGGACGTCCTGCGCATCTCGGCCTGGGTGAGCCAGCTGGAGGACGCGCTCAGCGGGTTGACCGAGGTGGACGCGAACCTCCAGGCGGTGCTGGCGGCAGCCCGGGAGAACCGGATCCGGGGTGGGGCCGGCGACCTGTCGGAGGCCGTCCTGCCCGAGGAGCTGCGAGGCCTCGACGACGAGGAGGTGGTCGAGTACCTGCTGGCCAACCCCACCGCGACCTCGACCTACCTCGACCTGCTCACCCCGCGGCAGCTCGACCTGCTCGGCGAGGAGCTCGCCGACAACGCCGAGGTGTTCAGCGACGCGGCCTTCGACGTCTACGGTGGCGGGGGCGTGCCACCGAGCAGCGACGACGTCGCGCTCACGGCCGAGCAGCTGCTGGCGTTCGGCGAGCACCCCGGCGTCGCCACCACCGTGCTCGAGCGGCTCGGGCCCCAGGGCCTCGTGGACGCCCAACGCACGGTCCTCTCGGGCGTCGCGCCGGCCGACGGCAGCGCGTACTCGGACGAGCAGATCGCCGCCTTCCAGCGCGGGCTCGGCACCGTGCTCGCCGGCGGCACGCAGCTGTACGGGGTCGAGACGGCGGACGGCGCTCCGGCCGGCCCCTCGGTCGACGAGCAGTGGGTGCAGGACTTCCTCGCCGTCGGCGAGGAGCAGGGGAGCTACGTCGGGCCCGACGGCGCGCTGCCGTACGGCTACCAGATCCTGGCTCCGCTCCTCGGCGAGCCGGGCCACGGCCCGCACTTCGTGCTCGAGGTCGCGACGGCCGTCGAGGAGTTCGAGCGCGCCAACGGCGGGTCGTCCGTCTGGCCCTCGCACCCCGGCACCGACCTCGACCGCGCGTACTCCCTCGACCCGTCGCACCGGTACGACCCGATGGAGGGCGTCATGCGGGGGCTCTCGCACTCCCCGGAGGCCGCGCGCACGTTCTTCGCCGTCGCGGACGGCGACGCGTCGCGGCTGGAGTACCACCTCACGGAGCGCGACTGGTTCTCCGGTCAGCTGCAGGCGAACGACGGGCAGGACGCCCTGGGGGACGCTCTCGTCGCCGCGACGGTCGAGGGCATCGACCCCTCCGCGGACCCGCCGGACGACCGCGGCGCGCGAATCCTCGAGCACTCCGTCGCGATCGTCACCGACGACCTGCGCGCCGAGGGGGACGCCGCCCAGCTCAACTACTACCTGCAGGAGGACTTCGCGACGATGCTCGGGGCGTACTCGGGCGACGTGTTCGACGGCATCGAGACGGTCGCCCAGGAGGGAACGGACGGGCGCCCGGTCCGTGAGCCCGGCGAGGGCACCTCGGCGAGCCTCACCGCCCAGGACCTGAGGCTGCTGATCCCCGCCGTCTCGGAGAACCCCGACGCCGCCGCCGTCCTGACCGGCAGCTTCACCGCCTACGCGGCCAGCGAGTACGACTACTACCTCAGCGGGCAGGCCAACGAGGACGCCCCGCAGAACGCGTACGACCCCGGCCGCGACCCGGTGGACCAGTACCTGACGAACCTGGGCAACGCCTCCACCCACGTCTCGACCCCCTACGGGTACGCCCTGGGGCTGGTCGCCGACGGCAGCGCCGAGTCGGCCATCGACACCGGCAGCGCCGAGGACGCCGCGGCGAGCGCTCGGGGCGACTCGACGCGCAGCGGCATCGGCCTGGTCGTCAAGGGGGTGACGGGGTTCGGCCTGGGCATGCTGCCCGGCGGCGGGATCCTGTCGCCGGCCATCGGCTCCGCGGTCGACGGGGTCGTGGGCGGGCTGAACAGCGCGAACGACGTCGACACCTCGGCCCAGGTGCTCGCCCAGGTCGGCGACCAGGTCCTCTACACCGAGGGCGCGGCCGTCGCGGTGCTGGACAACGCCGCGTACCAGCACATGCCCGAGGAGCTGCTGACCCAGGTCGCGGAGGACGGCACCGAGGTGAACGTCTTCGCCACGCCCGACGGCGGACGGCTGCCGATGGACCAGTGGGGCGACGAGCAGTGGAACCGGTGGGAGCAGGTGCGCGGCGACACCGACCTGGGTGACGTCAGCCCCCGGTCCGCAGCCCAGGACCTCGCCCAGCTCATGCGGGTCGAGCTCCGGTGACGCGCGTCGCGACGACGGTCGTCCCAGCGCCGAGGCCGAGGGCATCCGGGCCGAGCTGCGGAGGGCGGTGGCGCCGCGGGGCGTGACCGAGGACCGGGTGCCCGCCGCCTGGGGCGGGACCGACGCCGTGACGGCACTGCTGGATCTCTCGGCGGGCGAGATGCGGTGCCCGCGCCGGGCGCGACCGAGGAGAACGCGGACCGGCCGCGGGAGAACGCGGACGCCGACCCGATCCCGAGCCGGCGGCGTCCGCGTTTTCCTGCGAGCCGTCCGCGTTTTCTTGCGGACCGCGGCAGCTCAGCGCCGCCGCAACCAGCGCGCCTGCTCAAGCGGCGTCAGCCCCAGCCCGGCCAGCCGCTGCAGCGTCGCCGCGAGGTCCGGCACGAGGTCGGCCGGCGCGATCCCGGCCGGGCGCTCGGGGTCGCGGAACTGCGCGCGCGGGTAGACCCAGCGCACCGCGCTGACCTGCACCCCGAGCACCCGCCGCTGCCGGGTCGCCTCGTGCAGCTCCACGGCGCCGACCCCGGTCAGCCGGCA
This sequence comes from Nocardioides imazamoxiresistens, assembly GCF_032378595.1. Lineage (NCBI taxonomy): Bacteria > Bacillati > Actinomycetota > Actinomycetes > Propionibacteriales > Nocardioidaceae > Nocardioides > Nocardioides imazamoxiresistens. Next base: position 222,512 of record NZ_JAVYII010000003.1, on the reverse strand, counting down.
CAGCTCGGAGCCGATGAGCGCCGGCCCGATCCCGTCGAACCGCTGCACGGGCAGCCGCCCGGCGTCGCGCTCGCCGGCGTCCGTCGGGAAGGTCCGGACGAGACGCGCGAGGTCGTACGCCACCCGCGCCCGCTCGTCACTGCGGTCGGGCAACCGCGCGTCGAGGCGCTCGACCAACGGGGTCAGGTCGACGTGGTCGACGAGCGCGCCGGCCGAGCGGGGTACGCCGCGGCGCAGCGCCTCCGGGTCCGCGTCGAGCACGTGGAGGGTGCGCGGGCGGCGCTCGCGCAGCCACGACGTCAGCTCCGCGTCGCCCGCCGGGTCGAGCGGCACGGTGAGCGCGGCGTCGTCCGCGACCAGGCTGAGGTGGGTGGCGTCGTGGGCGAGGCCGACGACGGTGGTGCTGGGCATGACGATCTCCGATCCGGCGCCGAGCAGGCGCCTCCGCTTGCCGGACGACGGGCGTCGCCGGCCCGCTCTCTCCCCGGGGCACCCACCGCGTGAGGGGTTGCCGGACGGCCAGCCGGGGGCTTCGCGCCGTCGCTCGTGAGCGTGCTCCGACCGTAGGCGACGCCACCGACAACCCCGGCGGTCGTCCACGGAAAGATTTATTGCCAATCTGACACTAAGTCCTTGCCACACCACTTCTTGTCATGCAGACTATTAATCATGGACACCGCACAGGCCCTCCTCCGCAGGGTCGAGGACGCCACCACCCCGGCCGACCTCTACGGCCCCGCCGACGGCGACCCGGCCGGCGTCCGGAGGGCACGGCGTACCCACCGGGTGCTCGCCCTCCACCTCCACCCCGACCGCCCGGCCGCGGGCCTCGACTCCGCCCGCGCGGCGGCGGCGTTCGCGAAGGCGACGGCGCTGTACGCCGCGTGGTCGCGGCCGACGGGCGGCACCGGTGGCGGCGACACGGACGACCGGGGCGAGGTGCTCGTGGGCAGCCGCGGCACCCACCGCCTCGGCCCGCTGCTGGCGCGGGGCACGGTGGCGAACGTCTACGCGGTGCCCGGCACCGACACGGTCGTGAAGCTGGTCCGGCGCCCCGGGTCCAACCGGTTCGTCCGCAACGAGCGGGCGGCGCTGCGCACGCTGGCGCGGTACGCGACGGGGACCGAGGCCTGGCTGGCGCCGTACGTGCCGCGCCTCGTCGACACCGCCACCGCGGCGGCCGACGAGGCCGGCGGGGAGGTGCTCGAGGCGAACGTGCTCGGGTCCCTGGGCCGGGCCGACGGCTTCGTCAGCCTGGCTGCGGTGCGCGACGCCGCGCCGGACGGCCTCGACGGTCGCGACTGGGCGTGGATGCAGCGGCGGCTGCTGCGGGCGCTGGCCGGCGCGCACGCCGCCGGGCTGGTGCACGGCGCGGTGCTGCCCGAGAACGTGCTGATCCATCCCCGCGAGCACGGCGTCGTGCTGGCCGGCTGGTCGTTCGCGACCCGGCCCGGCCGCCGCGCCGAGGGCGTCGTGCGGTCGCAGGCGGGGGCGTACCCGCCCGAGGCCACCGACGGCCTCGTCACCCCGGCGACCGACGTGGCGATGCTCGGCGCCCTCGCGCTGACGATGCTGCGCCCCGGCGAGCGCGCCCAGCGCCGCTTCGCCCAGGGCTGCCGCCAGGCGGAGCCGCGGATGCGGCCGACGGCGGCGGGACTGCTGGAGGAGTACGACGACCTGCTCGAGCGGCTCCACGGCCCTCGACGGTTCCGACCGTTCGATCTGGCTGTCTAGCGCAGATCCGATACCTACCGAGACACCCCCAGACCTACCCAGACCCACCCAGACGCACCGAGCGAGAAGGAGAGAACGATGGGCAACGGAGCATGGAGCGACCGGGCGTACACCGCGGCGGCGACCTTCCGGCGGCGCAGCGGCGCGACGGACTTCGGCTACAGCGACGACCTGCGGCGCCGGCCGACCTCGCAGTGGAAGGCGCACGCCGACCTCGACCCCCTCGGCGTCGGCGTGCGCGAGTCGCGCGACTCGGCCGAGCACCCGAACAGCACGCCGATCGCGGTGTTCTTCGACGTCACCGGCTCGATGGGCTCGGTGCCGCGGCAGATGCAGGCCGAGCTGTCGAAGCTGCACGGGCTGCTGCAGCGCAAGGGCTACGCGGAGGACCCGCAGATCATGTTCGGCGCCATCGGTGACGCCGACACCGACTACGTGCCGCTGCAGGTCGGGCAGTTCGAGTCGGACAACCGCATGGACGAGCAGCTGCGCTCGATCTTCCTCGAGGGCAACGGCGGCGGGCAGATGAGCGAGTCCTACGAGCTCGCGGCGTACTTCATGGCCCGCCACACCGCGACCGACGCGTGGGAGAAGCGTGGGAGGAAGGGCTACCTCTTCGTCATCGGCGACGAGACCTGCAAGCCGCGGCTGAGGGCGAAGCACGTGCGCAGCATCCTCGGCGACCGGGTCGGCGAGGACCTCGACACCGCGGCGCTGTGGCGCGAGGTGCAGGAGCGCTGGGAGGTCTTCTTCGTCCTGCCGCGCCAGACGGCGCACTACGACAACCCGACGGTCAACCAGCACTGGGCCGACCTGCTCGGCGAGCGGCTGCTGCGCCTCGACGACCCGGCCGCGGTGTGCGACCTGATCGCCCTGACGGTGGGCCTGCTGGAGGACTCGATCGACCTCGACGAGGGGCTCGACGACCTGCGCGACCTGGGCAGCGCGAGCGGTCCCTCGGTGGGCCGGGCGCTGGCCACGATCGGTGCCCCCGCGCGTACGCCCGCCGCTCGCGGCGCGACCGGACGCCTGCCCGCCACGGTGGCCAGCGGTCTCGCCGCGGACGCCGACGACCTGGCCTGACCTGGGCATTCGTCCCAGCAGCACGATCGAGAGGAGATGTTTCCCGTGGAACAACCGCACCGGATCGTCGTCGGGCTCGGCTTCGGCGACGAGGCCAAGGGGGCGACGGTCGACCACCTCTGCGTGGCCGGCGGCGTGTCCGCGGTGGTGCGGTTCTCGGGAGGCGGGCAGGCGGCGCACAACGTGGTCGCCGGCGGCGTGCACCACACGTTCCGGCAGTTCGGGTCGGGGACGCTCGCGGGGGTGGCGTCCTACCTGAGCCGGCACGTGCTGGTCAGCCCGGACGGGCTGGCGGCGGAGGCCGAGGAGCTCGCGGCGCTGGGCGTCGCGGACCCGCTCGGACTCGTCGCCGTCAGCCCGGACGCCCTCGTCGTCACCCCGGTGCACCGGGCCGCGAACCGCACGCGGGAGGACCTGCGCGGCGACGCGCGGCACGGCTCCTGCGGGCTCGGGATCGGGGAGACGCAGTGGTACGCCCTGCCCGTCGCCGAGGGCGGCGCGGGCGCCGGGTCCGCGGCGATCCGGGTGCGCGACTGCCTCGACCCGATGGTGCTGCGGACGAAGCTGGTGGCGCTGGTCGAGTTCTACGAGCCGTTGCTGGCGCAGGGTCGCCACGAGGCGCCGAGCGTGCGGGAGATGGCGCTCGACCTGCTGGAGTTCGCGCAGGCGGTCGCGATCGTGCCGGACTCGGCGTACCTCACCGCCGCTGCCGCCCGCGGGTCGCTCGTGTTCGAGGGGTCCCAGGGCGTGCTGCTCGACGAGTGGCGCGGCTTCCACCCGCACACGACGTGGTCGACGGTCACGCCCGCGCCCGCTCAGGAGCTGCTGGCGGCGGCCGGGTTGACCCGCTGCGAGGTGTGGGGGGCGACGCGGGCGTACGCCACCCGCCACGGCGCCGGGCCGTTCCCCTCGGAGGCGGCCGCGCTGCTCGGGTCGCTGCCCGAGCCGCACAACGGCACGGGCGAGTACCAGGGCGACTGGCGCGTCGGGCACCTCGACCTCGTGCTGCTGCGCTACGCCGCCGAGGTGTGCCGCCGCCACGGCGGCCTCGACCGCCTCGCCGTCAGCCACCTCGACCTGGCCCCGGCGGGCGTCGTCGACTCGTACGGCCCCGTCGCCCCCGGCCCGTTCCGCGACCTCGCGCACCAGGAGGGGCTCACGCGGATGCTGGCGTCCGTGGTCCCGGTGGTCGAGGAGTACGCCGACGACCCGGCCGACCTGATCGCGCGCGAGCTCGGCGTGCCGCTGGGCTCCGTGGCGCACGGGCCGGCGCGCGAGGACCGGCGGATCGTGGCGCTGGTGTGAGCGGGGGGCCCGAGCACGGAAGTCGGAAAACGGGCGTCGGAAGGGGTCCTCGAGGCCGGTCTGAGCTCGGTTTTCCGACTTCCGTGCTGGTCGGGGGTCTAGACCCCCGGTTTGCGCGAGGCCCTGACGGACAAGGTCGGCGACCATGGCTTCCGACCGAGCGGCGTCAGCCCGGCTGTTCACCCGCGTCACCACGGTCGCCTGTGTGGCGCTCGGCGCGTTGCTCGGCCTCGCCGGCCTCCCGTGGCTGGCGGCGATGGGCCTGGCGGTGACGCTCCTCGTGGTGATCCTGACCGTGACGACCCTCAGCGGATTCGTCGATCCCCGCTGGGATCCGCGGCGCTCCACGACCCGGGGATGGTTCCGCTTCCAGGTGGCCGTCTTCGTCGTAGGGCTCGGACTGCAGTCCTACTTCTTCGTCCGTGCCGTACAGGCGTCGGACCGCGACGAGGCCCTCGAGTTCGGGGCAGCCTCACTCATGTTCGCCGCATTCCTCGTGATGACCGTCCTGCTGCGTCCCCGCTCCACCCCCTGACCCTCAGTCCTCCGTCGACGGCGGCGTCCCACCCGGGGGCGTACCACCCGCGCCACCGCCGGGAGGCGTACCCGCTCCCCCGCCCACGCCGCTGCCGGCCTGCTGCTCGACGCTGCCCGCGTAGTCGTTGCTCGGGTCGCGGTAGATGGAGTGCACGTGGCCCCACCCGGAGGTGGTGACGCCGTCGACGTCGGCGCCGGCGGAGCCCTGCTGGGCCTGGAGCGCGACGTAGACGTCGGGGCCCGAGATGGAGAAGTTGATCCCGTCGCCGCTGGTCATGTCGTAGGTGGTCTCGCCGGACCAGCTGATCCACGTGTCGCCGAGCGTGGCCTCGATCTCGGCGAGCGTGGTCGCGGTCGTCTCCTCGTCGGCCATGCCGGCCCAGTTGGCGATGAGCTCGAGCAGCAGGTCGCGCTGCTCGTCGGTGAGGTCGGAGCCCTGCAGGCCGGAGCCGGTGGCGAAGTCGCAGGTGTCGCCGGGCGCGCACATGCTGACCTCGCCGGAGGTGAGCGTGGCCTGCTGCTCCTCGGTCAGGCTGTCGAAGAACGCGAACGCGTCGGTGTAGATGCCGTCGAAGGGCTGCACCTCCTCGCCGTCGTCGTCGGTCCACACGGCCGGCTGCACGCCGAGGTGGGTGGGCGCGAAGGTGATCGCGTCGCTGGCGCCGTCGAGGCTGGCGTTGATGCCGAGGTGGTGGCCGCCGAACTGCACCTCCCAGGCGTCGGTGTCGGACGGGTCGCCGAAGAGGGCGATGTAGTACTGCCCCAGCGAGTCCTCGGTGCTGCTGCTGTTCTCGGCCAGGTACGCGTCGCCGCCCATGATCCCGGTGACCGTCTCGTAGCCCTCCTCGCTCAGCAGCGCCTCCAGCACCGCCATCGCAGCGTCCTGCTGCTCCTCGGTGAGGTCGGCCAGGTTGACGCCGGCGCGCTCGACGAAGGTGACGGGGAAGTTCGACCACGACGTCGTCTTGGTCTCGTCGTCGTAGTCGTAGAGCACCGCCTCGCGCTGCTCCTCGCTCAGCGTCGCGAGGAAGGCCTCGGCCGCCGCGGCGGTGTCGGAGATGGTCTCGGCGGTGGTCGTGGCGTCGGTCGTGCCGGCGCTGGCGTCGGCGAGGCCGGCCACCGTGCTCGACGTGCTGGAGGTGCTGGACGTCGTCGACGTCGTGGAGTCGGCCGCGCAGCCACCGAGGGCGACGGCGCCGGCCAGGGCGAGGGCGGAGAGGCCGCCGAGGAACCGGCGGCGCAGGGGCGTGGAGGTCGTCATGCCCGTACGCTCCGCCGCCCCGCTGTGGGTTCCCTGTGCGCGGTCTGTAACGGCGGGATGAGTGCATACGTTCACAACGGGACAATGTTCACGTAGGCTGAACGCGTGGATGACCTGAACGAACCCGACCTCCTCGCCAGGGTCGCCGAGGTCCTCACCTCCCTCGACCTACCCCCCACGAAGATCGCGGTCGATGGCGAGTCGGACCTGACGGTGACGGTCCCCACGGCTGACGGCGGGCAGGAGCTGCACGTCGACGTCAGGTCACAGCTCCCGCGCGGCCGGCGTCCGGGCGCAGGCGACGTGATCGCCACGGAGCACATCGCGACCAGGACCGCGGAGCGCCTCCGTGCGGACGAGCGGTTCTTCGTCGATGCGAGCGGCAATGCGTACATCCGGCTACCCGGCTTCCTCCTCGACGTCCGCGGACGGCCCCGGCGGACGCCGGCGCGCCCCGTCACCGGTCGCGCGTTCACCCGGTCGGGCGCGCGCGTCCTCTTCGCGCTGCTGGTCCGGCCCGAGCTGGCCGGGACGCCCGTGCGGCGGCTGGCCGCACTGAGCGGCGTCTCGATCGGCACGACGAGCCACGTCCTCGACGACCTGCGCCGTGGGGGCCACCTGTCCTCGGACGGTGGTCGACTCCTCCACCTGCCCCGCCTCGCCGAGCTCTGGCTGGCCACGTACCAGACCACGATCCGGCCGCACCTGCAGTCGGCCCGCGCTGCCGGCCCCGACCTCGAGTGGTGGCGGGAGCAGGCCGGACCTCCCGACGTCGCCCTGAGCGGCGGCGCGGCCCTGGCCCGCGCCGGGGCGCCGGTCACGCCGTCCGTCGCCCTGGTCTACGGCACGCCGCCGTGGGCCGAGATCCGCCGCCACGCCCGGCTGCGCCGCGAGGAGCCCTGGAACGTCGAGCTGCGCGAGCGGTTCTGGAGCACCGAGCTCTGCGACGACCCGTACCTCGCTCCCGCCCTGCTGGTGTACGCCGACGCGATCAGCGGCGACGACCCGCGTGTCGCCACCGCCGCCGAGGAGATGTGGGAGGACCATGCCGATCTTCGACGCTTCCGCGTGGGCTGACGAGCTGCCGCTCGCCGCGCTGGCCGAGCTCGACGCCGCGCTGGCCGACTGGTTCCTCATCGGAGCGTTCGCTCGCGACGTCGTGGTGCACATGGCAGCCGGGCTGCCCCGATCGACCGTGACCCACGACGTCGACATCGCCGTCGCAGCGGCCGACGACGAGGCGTACCGCAGCATCGTCGCCCCGCTGCGGAAGTCCGGTGGCGGCCGCATCCGTCATCGAGCCGCGGGGTACGCGGTCGACGTGATCGCCTACGGCGGTGTGGCGCCGGGCGACGAGCTCGTCGACGAGTCGACGACCCTGGACGTCACCGGTCTCGCCGACGCAGCCCGGTCCACGATCGACGTGCGCCTCGCTCCCGACCTGGTCATCCGGTCCGCGTCGCTGCACGCGCAGGTCGTCCTCAAGATCATCGCCTGGCAGGCACGGGGTCGCACGAGCACGCGTGACGCCCGCGACCTCGCGTTGCTCCTCGACGCCAGCCACCAGGGCGGCTACGAGGCGGAGGTGTGGTCGGACGAGACGGCCCTGGCGGCGGGCGACCACCTGCCCGACCTGGCCGGACCGTTCCGCACCGGTTCCCTCATCCGCCGCGACTTCGCGGCGGCGGTCACGCGACGCGTCGCCGATCAGCTGGAGCCCCGTGCCGCGACGCCTCTGGTGGAAGCGATGGTCGGCAGCCCCGTCGGGCGGCGGCTTGCCGCCGAACGGCTCGACGCCTTGCGGCGGGGTCTCGTGCCGTCGACCGACGTCCACGGAGCAACGACGTGAGCGTCCTCGACCACCCCGTCCGCGCCGCGCTGCTGGGCGCCCACGCGCCGCTCGCGCGCCGGGTCGGGAGCGCGGTGGCGTACGCCCCCGAGGTCGCGACCTTCTGCGCGCCGCCCGACCAGCCCGACGCCGACGACTGGGCCGACCTCGCCCGGCTGCTCAGCCCCGGCGCGTTCGCGGACCTCTTCAGCCACCCGGCCACGCCTCCCGACGGCTGGGCGCCCGTGTTCGAGCTCGACGGCCTGCAGATGGTCGGCCCGATCTCCGCACCCAGGACCCCGCGGCCCGAGGGCCACGTCGAGCTGGGCGCCGCGGACGTGCCGGACATGCTCGCGCTGGCCGCCGCCACCCGTCCCGGACCGTTCTGGGCGGGCACGGTGCGGATGGGTCGCTACGTCGGCGTCCGGCGCGACGGCGTGCTCCTCGCGATGGCCGGCGAGCGGTTGCGCCCGCCCGGGTTCACCGAGGTCAGCGCGGTCTGCGCGCGGCCCGAGGCGCGGGGCCAGGGGCTGGCGACGGCGCTGGTGGCCGAGCTGGTCCGCGGGGTCGCGACGCGCGGCGAGCGCGCGTTCCTGCACGTGGCGGCCGACAACCCGGCGCTCGGGGTCTACGAGCGGCTGGGGTTCACCGCCCGGCGCGAGGTGCGCTTCCACGGGTGGACGACGCCGGCCTGATCCTCGGGAGTCGAGACCGCTTGGCGCGCCCCAGCATCCTTCCCCCATGGGCGGGGTGGACGAGGCCGACGTCGTCGTGGTCGGGGCCGGGCTGGCGGGGCTGCGCTGCGCCGGCGAGCTGGAGGACGCGGGCCTGCGGGTCGTGGTGCTCGAGCGCGCGGACGCCGTGGGCGGCCGGATCCGCACCGACACCGTCGACGGGCACCTCGTCGACCGCGGCTTCCAGCTGCTCAACCCCGGCTACCCCGCCGTGCGGCGCTGGGTCGACGTCGCCGCCCTCGACCTGCACGCCTTCACCGCGGGGGTCGCGGTGCGCGGGGAGACGGGCGTACGCCGCCTCGGTCACCCCTGGCACGCCCCCGCGCTGCTGCCGGCCTCGGCCGCCGCGATGGCCACCAGCGTCCCGGACGCGCTGCGCCTGGCGCGGTGGGTCGCGCCCGTGCTGCCGACGGCGGTGCCCGGGCGCTCGACCGCGGGGCTCGGGGAACGGCTGGCTGCGGCCCCGGACGCCGCGCTGGCCGACAGCCTCGACGCCGCCGGGGTCGGTGGCCTGCCGCGGCGGGTGCTGGACGGTTTCCTCGCCGGTGTCGTGCTCGACGACACCGGTGCGACGTCGGCGCAGTTCGCGCGGCTGCTGGTCAGCTCGTTCGTGGAGGACACCCCGGCGCTGCCGCGAGAGGGCATGGAGGCGCTGCCGCGGCAGCTGGCGGCGCGGCTGCGCGAGCCGGTGCGCACCGGGGTCGAGGTCGAGTCGGTCACCGGCGGCGCGCCCGCCCGGGTGCGGACCTCCGCGGGCGAGGTGATCGCCCGTGCCGTGGTGGTGGCCGGCGACGCGACGGCCGCCGAGCGGCTGCTCGGGATCGCGGCGCCGCCGTGGCGCGGGGTGGTGACGGAGTGGTACTCCGCGCCCTCGTCCCCAGCCCCCGCCGACCGCGCCCGGATCCTGCACGTCGACGGCCGCGCGCGCCCGAGGGGGCCGTTGGTCAACGCGGCGGTGATGTCGGCCGCCGCGCCCAGCTACGCCCCGCCGGGCCGGCACACGGTGGCTGCGTCCGCGCTGCTCGGGCCGGGGCGCCCGTCGCCGTCGAGCGCGGCGATGCGCAACCACGCGGGCGAGCTGTTCGGGCGCGACCCGGGCGGCTGGGAGCTGCTGCGGCGCGACGAGGTGCCGCACGCGCTGCCGGCGCAGGCGCCGCCGCTGTCGCTGCGACGTCCGGTCGCGCTGGGCGACGGGCTGTTCGTCGCGGGCGACCACCGCGACACCGCGTCGATCCAGGGCGCCTTGGTCGGCGGGCACCGCGCGGCGCGGGCCGCACTCGAGCACCTACGAGGGACGGGATCGTGAGCATGGAGGACATCGCCGAGGACGCCGTGCTGGTCGCCGGGGCCGGGATCAGCGGGATCGCGTGCGCGCGGGCGCTGGTCGACGCCGGGGTGCCGGTCGTCGTGGTCGATCGCGGTTACCGCGTCGGCGGCCGGATGGCCTCGAAGCGCGTCGACGACCGCCCGGTCGACCTGGGCGCGGCGTACTTCACCGTCCCCGACGACGACCCCGCCTTCGCCGCCGTGGTCGAGTCCTGGCGCGCGGCCGGGCTGGCTCGGGAGTGGACTCGACGCTTCCACGCCACGTCCGCGGACGGGCTCGAGCCGAAGGACGGGCCGGTGCGCTGGTCGGCGCCGGGCGCCCTGCGCTCGCTGGTCGAGCAGCTGGCCGAGGGTCTCGACGTACGCCGCGGCGCGGTCGCCGCGGTGAGTGCAGGCCCCTCGGGCGTACGCGTCGGCGGCGCGACCGTCCGCGCCGTCGTGCTGGCCATGCCCGACGCGCAGGCGGTCCGTCTGCTCGACGACTCGCTCGCCGACGTGGCGGCGCGGCTCGACCGGGAGTGGGAGCCGGTGCTGGCGCTGGTGGCGTCGTGGGACCGGTCGACGTGGGAGGTCGACGGGGTGTTCGTCAACGACTCCGAGGTGCTCTCGTTCGTCGCGGACGACGGGCGCCGCCGCGGGGACGGCGCGCCGGTGCTGGTGGCGCACTCGACGCCGGACTTCGCCCGCCGCCACCTCGAGGACCCGGACGCGGCGGGCCCGGAGATGGTCGCGGCGCTGCGCGCTGTGCTCGACCTCCCCGAGCCGGCGTCGTCCCTGGTCAAGCGCTGGGGCCTGGCGCGGCCGACGGGCGAGCGCGACGAGGCGTACCTCCTCGACGACCGCAGCATCGGCGTCTGCGGCGACGGCTGGGGCCCGACCCCGCGGGTCGCGACGGCGTGGCGCTCGGGCCACGAGCTGGGCGCCGCGCTCGCCCGGACGCTGTGACCCTCGCCGCCGCGCTGCTGCTCGCGGCGACCGCGCTGCACCTGGGGTTCCAGGCGGTGGTGACGCTGGTGGTGTACCCGGCGCTGCGCGTCGAGCGCGACGCCCCCGCCGAGCGGTGGCGGGCGGTGCACGACGCGCACTCGCGGCGGATCGCGCCGCTGGTCGTCGCGGTCTACGGCGTGCTGGCCCTGGCCGGGGTGTCCGTGCTGTTCGACGGGATCGACGTCTGGCAGGGGGTGGCCCTGGGCCTGTCGGGTTTTGTCGTGGCAACGACCGCGTTTGCGGGCGCGCCCCTCCACGGTGCGCTGGGGTGCACGGACGACCCGGCGCGCCGCGCCGCCCTGCTGCGGCGGCTGGCGGTCGCCGACGCCGTACGCCTCGGTGGTGCCGCCGCCGCGTTCGGCGCCGCGGTGGTGGGGGCGGTCAGGTGAGCGTCCGACACAGCCAATAGCCCGTCATGCGAGCGCACCCTCTGGGATGATCCGACGGTGACTCCGGATGAGCGGCTGCGGGAGCTGGCCCTGCGGCACGCAGCGTTCGCCTGGCTCGACCGCCAACGTGCCGCCGGCAAGGAGACCTTCACTCAAGCCGACACCAGCGGCCTCGCCCTCGGCGGCGAGACCCTGCGTCTGATGCCGACGCAGCAGGGCATCTGGAAACCGGGACAGCTGGAGGCCGCGCTGTCCTTCCGCACGGTCTACCGCCCCGAGGGCACGGACCGGCCGTACGACGACAACATCGATCCCGATGGGTTCCACCGATACAAGATGCGCGGCGACGATCCGAACCACTTCGAGAACCGGGCGCTACGCGCAGCGATGGTCGAACGTCTCCCGTTGATCTGGTGGCTCGGAGTCCAGGGCGGTGGATACAGCGCTCTCTATCCGATCTACCTGATCAACGAGGAGCCGCTCGAAATGCAGTTCGTCGTGGACATCGAAGCGGTGCCCCAGCCTGACATCGTCTGGCCGTCGGTCGACCTTGAGCTCGATCCGTCCTACCGGCAACAACTCGCCAAGATCCGACTTCACCAGCGCCCGTTCCGGGCGGCCGTGCTGCGGGCGTACCGGACCTCGTGCTCGATCTGCTCGTTCCGCCACAGCGACCTGCTCGATGCCGCGCACATTCACGAGGACGGAGCCGGTGGGCTACCCGTCATCACCAACGGCCTGACACTGTGCAAGATGCACCACGCCGCCTACGACCGTCGGATCATCGGCATCACCCCGGACTACGAGATCCGCGTCAACCGCGACGTGCTCGAAGAGGTCGACGGCCCGATGCTGCGCCACGGCATCCAGGAGTTCCACGGCAAGCCGCTGATGGTCCTGCCCGAGCGCCGAACTCATCGCCCGGACAGGACCCTGCTCGATGCTCGGTACCAGCGCTTTCTCGACGCCGGCTAGAGCAGACCGAGCTGCGTCAGCGCGTCAGTCACCCAGCGCCGGGTAGTCCGTGTACCCCTCGGCGCCGCCGCCGTAGAACGTGTCCGGGTTGGGCTCGTTCAGCTCCGCCCCGATCTCCCAGCGCCGCGGGAGGTCGGGGTTGGCGAGGAACAGCCGCCCGACCGCCACGGCGTCGGCGAGGTCCTTGTCCAGGATCTCCTGGGCCGCTTCGCGCGTGGTGATCTCGCCGAAGCCGTCGTTCGCGATGACCACGCCACCGAAGGCGCGGCGCAGGTCCTGCACCAGCTCGAGCTTCGGGTCGGCCAGGATGCTGAGGTACGCCAGCCCCAGCGGCGCGAGCGCGTCGACGAGCAGGCCGTAGGTGGCTGCGACGTCGGCGGGGTCCTCCTCGGTCGCGCCCTGGATGTTGTGGGCGGGAGAGATGCGGATGCCGACCCGGTCCGGGCCGATCGCCTCCGCGACGGCGCGGGTGACCTCGATGGCGAACCGGGCGCGGTTCTCCGGCGACCCTCCGTACTCGTCCGTGCGGTGGTTCGAGCCCGGCGCGAGGAACTGGTGGATGAGGTAGCCGTTGGCCGCGTGGACCTCGACCCCGTCGAGACCAGCGTCGACGGCGTTGCGCGCCGCCTGCACGATGCCCTCGATGACGCCGGGGATCTCGTCGAGCTCGAGGGCCCGAGGGGTCGGGTGCGGCTTCGGCCCCTCGGCCGTGAACATCTCGTTCGGCGCCGCGATCGCGCTGGGGGCGATGATCTGCTGCCCGCCGGTGTTGTCCGGGTGCGAGATGCGCCCGGCGTGCATGAGCTGGGCGACGATCCGGCCGCCGTCGGCGTGCACGGCGTCGGCGACGCGGCGCCAGCCCGCCAGCTGCTCGTCGGAGTGGAACCCGGGGGTGTCGAGGTAGCCCTGGCCGTCCGCCGTGGGCTGGCTGCCCTCGGTGATGATCAAACCGGCGGAGGCGCGCTGCGAGTAGTATTCCACCGCCAGGTCGCCGGGCACGGTGCCCTTCGCGCGGTTGCGGGTCAGCGGCGCCATCACGAGGCGGTTCGGCAGCGTCCAGGCGCCGACGGTCAGCGAGTCGAAAAGATCAGCCATGCAGGTCTCAGCAGCCGAGGCGGGCGGGTTGTTCCGTGTACCAGCTCACCCCGCCCGCGCCCGGGCGTGCTCCCCCCTCGATCAGGCCGTCTGCTGGTACGCCGGGAAGTCGACGTACCCGGCCTCCCCCCCGCCGTAGAACGTCGCCAGGTCGGCCTCCGCGAGCGGCAGCCCGTGGCGCAGGCGCTCGACCAGGTCGGGGTTGGCGATGTACGCCCGCCCGAAGCTGATCAGGTCGGCGCCCAGGCCGAGCCAGTGGTCGGCGGACTCGCGGTTGGTGGGCACGGGGCCGTACGGCGCGCCACCGCGCTGCGTCCACGTGCTCGGGTTGACCATGAACGTGCCGCTCCAGCGGCGACGCAGGTCAAGCATCGTCGCCTCGTCGGTGGTGGCCTCCAGGTGGACGTACGCGAGGCCGAGCCGGTCCAGCTCGGCGAGCAGCGCGGCGTACAGCTCGGGCACGTCCTCCTCGACGACGTCCCAGATGCCGGCGTCCGGCGAGAGGCGGATGCCGACGCGGTGCGCGCCGATCGCGTCGGCGGTGGCCTCGACGGCCTCGACGGCGAAGCGGATGCGGTTCGCGATCGATCCCCCGTAGGAGTCGGTACGCAGGTTGGCGTTGGAGGAGAGGAACTGGCTAATCAGGTAGCCGTTCGCGCCGTGCAGCTCGACGCCGTCGAATCCGGCGCCGACCGCGCGCACCGCGGCCTCGGCGTACGACCGCGCCTGCTCGCCCACCTCGTCGAGGGTCAGCGCCCGCGGGACGGGAGCCTGCTGCGGGCCGGCCAGCGTGAAGAGCGGGGCGTTGGCCGCCACGGCCGACGGCCCGACCGGCTGCAGACCGCTGACCGACTCGTGGCCGATCCGCCCGCCGTGCATGAGCTGGCCGAAGATGCGCCCACCCTGGGCGTGGACCGCGTCGGTGACCGGACGCCACGACGCCGCCTCGGCGTCGGTGCGCAGACCGGCCGCGCCGGGGTTGGCGGTGCCGACGCGGTTGGGCTGGATGCCGTCGGAGATGAGCAGGCCGGCGCTGGCCCGCTGGGCGAAGTACGTCGCCATCGCCTCGGTGGCGAGGCCCTCGGCCGTGCCGCGGACACGCGACATCGGCGCCATGACGACGCGGTTGGGCAGGGCGAGGCCGCCGATCTCGTGGCGGTCGAACAGGGAGCGGTTCTCGGTCATGACGGTTACGCTAGAACCTGACACTGACGTCAGAGGCAAGTCTTCGGCGTGTGAACCGGGTCATGGAGGTGGCAGATGCGGATCGGCGAGCTGGCGGAACGCGCGGGCGCGAGCGTGCGCTCGCTGCGCTACTACGAGGAGCAGGGCCTGCTCACCTCGCAGCGCAGCCCGTCGGGGCAACGGCACTACGACGAGTACGCCGTCGAGCGCGTGCTGCTGCTCAAGCGCCTGTACGCCGCCGGCCTCACCAGCAGCGTCATCACGGAGGTGCTCCCCTGCACCTACGCCCCCAGCATCGAGACCAACGACCACGCGTTCGAGCGGATGACGGCCGAGCGGGACCGGCTCGCGGCGCACATCGCGGAGCTGACGGAGACACTGGGGTCGTTGGATCGCGTGATCGCTATGAACCGGCGGTGGCGGGCGGAGCAGGACGCGGGGTCTAATCGACGTCCGGACACCGCGACGGGTGCTTAGGGTGGGCGCTATGGATTCACTCGCAGAGGTGCTTCGGCTCTTCGTCGCTCAACGCGACTGGGACCAGTTCCACAGGCCCGCAAATCTGGCCAAGAGCGTGGCTATCGAAGCAGGTGAACTGCTGGAGTGCTTCCAGTGGGACGACGACGCCGACTCGGACCGCGTGGCTGGCGAGTTGGCAGATGTTCTGACCTATTGCCATCTCCTCGCTGCAAAGCTCGGTCTCGATCCGGATCAGATCGTCCGCGACAAGCTGATCGAGACCGCCCAAAAGTATCCCGTTGACCTCGCACGTGGGCGAAGCACTAGGTATGACCAGTTTTAGGATCGAGGAGGTCACGTTCCGGGCTGCCGAGGTCAGTGCTTGGTCGCGTCTCGAACCCAGGTTCCGGAACTGGCCGGTCGTCTACACCCTGTCGGACGGCCGTGACATCTACGTCGGCGAATCACTCAACGCAGCGGGACGATTCAAGCAGCACTTGGAGTCACCTGGCCGGCGCCACCTCCGGGCCGCGCGCGTGGTCGTTGATGACACCTTCAATAAGTCCGTGTGCCTTGATCTCGAGTCGTACCTCATCCGACTTTTCGCTGGTGACGGAAAGTATCAGGTGCTTAATGGGAACCATGGCATCACGAACGCCGACTACTTCGGTCGAGACGCTTATCGCACCACGTTCGGCGAGATTTTCGAGGCGCTAAGGGATCGCGGCGCCTTCACCCGTCCGATTCAAGAGATCGAGAACTCGGACTTATTCAAACTGTCGCCTTTCAAAGCGCTGACTCAGGAACAGGCGATAGCTGTCGAAGACATCCTTTCGGGGTTATTCGACGACCTTGAATCTGGCGCGGGCAGTCGGATTGTCATCAGCGGCTCGCCTGGAACGGGCAAGACCGTAGTGGCTATATTCCTGATGAAGCTCCTTAGCGACATTCAGCACGCCGACCCTGCTGCACCGCCAGAGACGGACGCGTTGCTCGCCGAATTCTTCGTTCCTGGGTACCCCGAGTTGTTGCGCAACTTTCGCGTGGGCCTCGTCGTACCGCAGCAGTCACTTCGCACCTCCATCAAAGGTGTCTTCAAGAAGACGCCGGGTCTCCGCCCTGCGCAAGTCCTGAGTCCGTTCGAGGTAGGAAACTCGCCTCACCCCTTCGACCTGCTCGTCGTGGATGAGACCCACCGCCTGAACCAACGTGCTGCGCAGGCTGCCGGTCCGCTGAACACCATGTTCGCTGCGATTAACCGTCGCCTGTTCGGCTCGGACGACCCGACACGAACGCAATTGGACTGGATCAACGTTCAAAGCAAGCACCAGATTTACCTGCTCGACGGCGCACAAGCGATCCGCCCCGCAGATCTACCGCTCGCAGCGACGACCCGGCTCCGGGAGGATGCCGCTATGGATCGGCGGCTATATCGCCTGACTTCACAAATGAGGGTGAGAGCTGGCGACGACTACGTCGCGTACATCCGGGGTCTGCTCGACGGATCAGTCACGGAACCCAAGTCGTTCGGTGACTACGACCTGCGCTTCTTCGACGACTTCTCTGAGATGCGCCGCGCGATCTTCGCTCGGGACGCGGAGGTCGGACTCTCCCGAGTCCTAGCAGGTTTCGCCTGGAAGTACGCGTCGAAAAAGGACCGCTCGGCCGTTGATATTCGCCTTGGCGGTCTGGATCTGCAATGGAACGGGACGGACGTCGACTGGGTCAGCTCGCCAGGCTCGCTTCAGCAGGTGGGATCGATTCACACAATTCAGGGTTACGACCTCAACTATGCAGGCGTCGTCGTCGGCCGCGATCTGCGCTTCGACCAACAACAACGGCGCGTAGTCTTCGATCGCAGCCAGTACTTCGATCCGCGGGGAACGACGAACAACAAACTACTGGGCATCACCTATAGCGACGACGACATCCTGGCGCTTGTCCGCAACATCTACGCGGTCCTGTTAACACGTGGCATGTCGGGGACTTACGTCTACGTATGCGACGAAGCGCTGCGTTCGCACCTGCGTCCCTTCTTCTCGTCACCGCGGCGTTGAGACAGCGCCCGCGTGGGCGCCGTTGTGAACCCAGCCCCTAGTAGGCGAAGACGTGCACGCTGAGCACGTCGATCTCGCGGCGTGGGTCGCCGAAGAAGGCGCCTAGTCGGCGCGCGACAAGTGGAAAAACGCGCTCCCGCCGAGAGCCGTCTCCCTTCCAATTGTTGTGAGGGACCATCAGGAACAGATGGTGGGCGTCTGGCGCCACGTGAGCCTTCCAAAGGTCCTTCAGGTCATGATTGTTCGTGGTTGTTCCACCGCGTTCGACCTCGGCAATGATGCCGCGTCCGTCGCTGAGCGAGTAGAAGAAATCGGGACGGGCTCTGGTGACGAGACCGGTTTGCGGAGTGAGTACGACTTCCTCACCGAAGCCGAGATCTTCGCGCAGCAACTTGGCAAAGTGATCTTGAATGGACCTACTTGAGGCGCCGTGCACGTGAAGCAGCGCGATCTCGGCCTGAGTCGCCTCGATGTGCGCGAGAAGTCTCGCCGCGAGGCGATCAACAGCGGCCAACTCCTCAGCCTGCCCCGCCAGAACATTCACCTTGACGTGGCGCGCGTATCCATCCACGTGCCGCAGCTTCGCAGCTCCAAGGCGCAGAAGCTACCGGCCCCAGAACCGCTAGTACCATCACGGGCTTTGCCCGAGAAGATGGAAGGCTCGAAGTGCGTCGAGTGCCGATCGCTTTTACGGACGTACTCCAGTGGAGCCTAGGGGACTCGAACCCCTAACCCCCTGCTTGCAAAGCAGGTGCGCTACCAATTGCGCCAAGGCCCCGCGTCGCGACGCCGGGGCGTCGCGGAGTGGTGCTGCTACTTCCTGACCGGGTCGGTCGCTTCGGCCCAGAGCGCCTGCTCGGCCTTGCTCTCGTCCATCTTCTTCTTCACCAGCAGCGCGCCGCCGACGGCGATCAGACCCATGATGATCTTCTTCAACGTTCCGCACCCTTCCCCGGTCAGCTTCCTGCGGAGGTTACCGCAACGGCGCGCGCGGGCGGCTACCGGCCGCGCGCGGGAGGCGTACCCTCTGTGTGCCGCGTCACACCCGCGTGCGCGGCTGTGGACACCTCTCGGGAGCACCTCATGAAGCAGCTGCTGCGCGCCGTCGCGTGCGCTCTCACCCTCGGTCTCGGCCTCGTCGTCGCCGGGTCCGGCACGACCGCCCAGGCGGCCACCACGACGCAGTACCGCGAGGGCACCCTCGCCACCGCCGTCGCCAACTTCGCCCTCAGCCCGTCCTACCTGCGCGGCGTCAACGACTGGGACTGCGTGCCCAGCCCCGAGCACCCCGAGCCGGTCGTCCTGCAGCACGCGACGTTCGTGAACTTCGGGTCGAACTTCGTGAAGCTCGCGCCGCGGCTGCTCAACGAGGGCTACTGCGTCTACGCGCAGAACTACGGCATGACGTGGTCGTCGTTCGGCCGCGTCGGCGGCCTCGGCTCCGTCACGACCTCGGTGCGCAGCCTTGCCGCGTTCGTCGAGCGGGTACGCACCGCGACCGGCAGCGAGAAGGTCGACGTGGTCGGCCACAGCCAGGGCGGCCTGGTCGCGTACGCCTACATCAAGACCGCCGGCGGCGCCGCCACCGTCGACGACTACGTCGCCTGGGGCGGCAGCCAGAACGGCACCACCCTCAACGGCATCGCGACGCTCGGCCGCTCGCTCAACCTGCTCGGCTTCGCCGAGGCCTTCGCCGGCCTGCTCCAGGCACCCGGTGTCACCGACCAGGCCATCGGCAGCCGCTTCATGGACGGCTTCCGCGCCGACCCGGCCGTGCCCGCCGGCCCCGACTACACGACCATCCAGACCCGCTACGACACCGTCGTCACGCCCTACGAGACCCAGTCCATCCCCGGCGCGAACAACGTCGTGCTCCAGGACCTCTGCGCCGACAACCGCGTCGGGCACGTCGGCCTCTTCCTCGACGAGCCCACCCTGCAGCTGACCGTGAACGCCCTCGCCGGCGGACCGGACGACTTCCGCCCCACCTGCACCGGCTACGGCCCCGCCCTCTGACGCGACCCCACCCGGTCACGCCACAATGACCGCGTGACCGGGTGGGAGCAGTACGCCGACGACCTCACCGCCGCGCTGCGCACGGTCGGGGACCGGGTCTTCCTGATCGCGTCCGCGCGCGAGCGGCCCCTGGCGTACGTCCAGTTCGCCGGCGGCCCCGACGCCGTCGACGCCGAGGCGTCGGGCGCGGGCGCCGGGCCCCTGGCGTACCTGCTCGAGGACCAGGGCTGGCAGCCGCCGCACCCGCTCGAGGTCAACTGGCGCAGCCGGCTCCCCCGCGCGGCGAGCACCGCCGAGCACGCGGAGCTCGTCGCCCGGTGCGTGGCCGCGCTGCGGGAGGCGTACGGCGTCAGGTCCCCCGACGACCTCGCCTACCGCGCGTGGCGCGAGCGCGAGGTCGCGCCGTCGGGAGTCACCTGGCCACGGGCCCGCTTCGAGGCGCTCGACCCCGGTGAGGACCCCCTGGTCCTGCCCGACCTCGAGCCCGGCCGTACGCCCACGCCGGCACCGGACCCCGCGACCGTCGCCTCATGGAAGGCGATGGACCCGGCCGCGCTCTGCGACGCGCTCGACGTCTGGGCCCGCCGCTCGTGGCCGCTCGCGGAGGAGGACGCGTACGCCGTCGCCACCCGCGACCTGGGCTGGGAGATCGAGGTGGAGGACGGGCGGCGCTACGTCGTGCACCCCTCCCCCGGCATCGACCGGCGCGACGTCGGCGTCGCGTTCCGGCGGGGACAGCTCAGCGACGTGCGGCTCACGGCGACCGACGCGACCCGCGACCGCTCCCGCGCCGCGGCCGCGTTCCTCGGTGACGCCTTCGCGGCGACGGTCCGCGAGGCCTCCGCACGGTGGGGCACCTCCGCGGCGGGCGAGTCGCAGCGCGACGACCCGCTCGCGCAGGTCCGCCGATGGACCCTGCCCGGCGGCGCGCGCGTGGAGCTGGCGCTGACCGTCCGGGCCGTACGCGCCGTGGTCACGTCCCCGCAGGGCGTCGCGTGGGCCGAGCGCGACGACGAGATCTACTTCGACGGCCTCTGATACCTCGCCGGCAGGTCCGTCACCTCGACGTGGCCCTCCGCCACCAGCCGCTGCAGGAACGCGGCGACGGCTCGCCGCCGCGCCTTGGCGTCCCGCACGGCCCCAGCCCCGACCTCGTCGTGCGCGACCAGCCGCGGCCACCACGGCAGGCCCAGCACCCGGCGCCGCTCTCGCAGCTCGAGGCGGTAGCGGAACGAGCCGGCCGGGGTCCCGGCGGGCGAGCGGGCGTACACCTGCAGGAAGAGCGGCTCCGGCAGCATCGGCAGCGGGAACTCGTCGGAACGCACCGGCGTCGCCGGCTTCCAGGAGGGTCGGCCCACGCGCCGAGCGTAGGACGCGACCCCCGGGAACGACCGAAGCCCCACGGAGATCCGTGGGGCTTCGATGTGGGTGGGCCTAACAGGACTTGAACCTGTGACCTCTTCCTTATCAGGGAAGCGCTCTAACCGTCTGAGCTATAGGCCCGGGTGGCGGTACGCCGAGGCGAGAGACTACTAGAGCCCCCGGCGCACCACCAAAAGCGGGTCGGATCAGACCGCGCGGACGTTCTCCGCCTGCGGGCCCTTGGGGCCGGCGGTGACGTCGAACTCGACGCGCTGGTTCTCGCTCAGGCTCTTGTAGCCGTTGCCGCTGATCGCAGAGTGGTGGACGAACGCGTCGCCGGTGCCGTCGTCCGGCGTGATGAAGCCGAAGCCCTTCTCGTCGCTGAACCACTTCACGGTGCCCTGAGTCATGTCGATACGTCCTTCTGGTGCTACGACGCGAGCGCGGTGCCCGTCGCCAGCTGGAACATCTGGAGGCGACCTGATGCCCAGCGGCGCTGAAGACCAAGAGACGAAGAGATGTGGGAGCGGCACCTGTCGCCGCTCGTAGGGCACGAGGCCCACCCAACCCTCGCAAGGTAGCAGCGGGCGCGCGCGGCGCCGTCATCCCCGCGACCGGGCGGGTACGCTGGCGGGACGACCGCGAGCGCCGGGTCACCCGGGCGACTCCGTCGCCGGACCCACGGCACCGGCCCAGCGGCGATCGAAAGCGGTGACCCCATGGTCACGACGTCCACCTCTCCGCTCACCCTGCGAGCCGAGCCCTCCAACGCCCTCCCCGACGACGGGACCTGGCAGCAGGGCAGCCGCTCGCTGGTCGAGGACATCCCCCGCCTGATGGACGCGTGGCCCGCCAGCGCCGGCCACGTCTCGCGGATCCTCTACTCCCCGCCCGACTGGGACGACCGACCCCGCGCCGTCCAGGTCGCCGGCCGGATCGTCAAGACCGGCTGCTTCCCCGCCGACGACACCCGTCAGCTGACCCTCGTGATGAGCGACCGGCGTCGGCTGCTCCTCGCGGTGCTGCCCGTCGGCGGCGTCGCGCCCGCGGCCGACTAGGCCCCGGACACGAACGAGCCCCCGTCGCGCTCACGCAGCGCGGCGGGGGCTCTCCTGTTCCGGAGCCTCCTCAGCTCAGCGGTCCTCCTCCGCCAGCGTCACCTCGACGCCGCCGAGCAGGGCCGCCGCCAGGTTGTAGAGGAACGCGCCGAGCGTGGCCATCGCGGTGATCAGCACGACGTTGACCGCGGCGATCAGCATCGTGAAGCCCATGACCCGCGACATGCCGACGTAGTCCTCGACGTCGAAGTCGCCCGCGCCGTCGCCACCGATCACGTCGGCGATCGTCGAGTTGATCGACTCCCAGACGCCGGCGACGCCGAGGACCGACCAGACGATGAAGACCGCGACGATCGTGACGATCGCGAACGCGATCGCCAGCAGGAACGCCGTCTTCATGACCGACCACGGGTCGATGCGCGTCAGGCGCAGGCGCGCGCGACGGACGCGCCGCTTGCGGACCTCGCCCGACTGCGTGGTCGACCCGCTGCCGCCGCCCTGGGGGCGCGACGTGCCGGCCTTCGGTCGGACGGCAGTGCCGGTGGTGCTGGCCTTGTCGCTCATCAGGCCTCGCCTTCGTCAGCGTCGTTCTCGTCGATGGGCGTCGCGGTGGGCTCCGCGGCGTCGGGGGCGATTGTTGCATCCCCACCCGCGACCTCCACGTCCTCGCCCGTCCGGTCGCCCGTCTCCTCGAGCAGCTCCTCGGCGCGGGCCTCGACCGAGCGGGCGACCACGGCGACCGCGTCCTTGGCCTTGGGGGTCACGAACTTCACGCCCATCGTGGAGCGTCCGGTCGCCCGGAAGTCCTCGTTGATGGGGCTGCGCACGACCTGGCCCGACTGGGTGATCGAGAGGATCTCGTCGCCCTCCTCGACGATGAACGCGCCGACGAGCGACCCACGGTCCTCGTTGGCCAGCGCCATCGCCTTGATCCCGAGGCCGCCGCGCGACTGGCTGCGGTACTCGCTGATCCGCGTGCGCTTCGCGAAGCCGCCGTCGGTGATGGTGAAGACGTACTGCTCCTGGACGCCCGGCAGGTCGCCCGGCGCGGTGGACTCCCCGGCCTCGGCCGCGGCGGCCTCCGCCGCCTCCTCGGCCTCGACCTGCGAGGAGCGGATCACCGACATCGACAGCAGGTCGTCGCCGGTGCGGAACTTCATGCCCGTCACGCCCGACGTCGCCCGGCCCATCGGGCGCAGCTGGGTGTCGTCCGCCGCGAACCGGATCGCCTGGCCCTTGCGGGAGACCAGCAGGATCTCGTCGGCGTCGTCGACCAGCTCGGCGCCGATCAGCTCGTCGTCGTCCTCGCGGAAGTTGATCGCGATGACGCCGGCCTGCCGCGGGCTGTTGTAGTCGCCCAGGCGGGTCTTCTTCACCAGGCCGTTGCGGGTCGCGAGCACCAGGTAGGGCGCCTGGTCGTAGTCCCGGATCGCCAGCACCTGTGCGATGTCCTCGTCGGGCTGGAAGCTCAGCAGGCCGGCCACGTGGCCGCCCTTGGCGTCCCGGCTGGCCTCCGGCAGGTGGTACACCTTCGTGCGGTAGACCCGCCCCGCCGTCGTGAAGAACAGCAGCCACTGGTGGCTCGTCGTGGCGATGAAGTGCTGCACCACGTCGTCGCCGCGCAGGGACGCACCGCGTACGCCCTTGCCGCCGCGCTTCTGCAGCCGGTACTGGTCCGCGCGGGTCCGCTTCGCGTAGCCGCCGCGGGTGATGGAGACGACCTGGTCCTCGTCCGGGATCAGGTCCTCCATCGACATGTCGCCGGCCGCCGCGATGATCTGCGTGCGGCGGTCGTCGCCGTACTTCTCGACGATGCCGGCGAGCTCCTCGGCGATGATCGAGCGCTGCCGCGTCTCGGAGGCGAGGATGTCCTTGAGGTCGGCGATGTTCGCCTCGATCTTGGTGAGGTCGTCGATGATCTTCTGCCGCTCCAGCGCGGCCAGGCGCCGCAACTGCAGGTCGAGGATCGCGATGGCCTGCACCTCGTCGACGTCCAGCAGCTCCATCAGCCCGCGCCGGGCGTCGTCCACCTCGGGCGAGCTGCGGATCAGGGCGATGACCTCGTCGAGCATGTCGAGGGCCTTCGCGTAACCGCGCAGGATGTGGGCGCGCTTCTCCGCCTCGCGCAGCCGGTACTCCGTGCGCCTGCGGATGACCTCGATCTGGTGCGTCACCCAGTTGCTGATGAACTGGTCGATGCTCAGCGTGCGCGGCACGCCGTCGACCAGCGCCAGCATGTTGGCGCTGAAGTTCGTCTGCAGCTCGGTGTGCTTGAGCAGGTTGTTGAGCACCACGCGGGCCACCGCGTCGCGCTTGAGCACCACGACGATCCGCTGACCCACGCGCGAGGACGTCTCGTTGCGCACGTCCGCGATGCCCTGCACCTTGCCGGCGTCGGCCAGCTCGGCGATCTTCATCAGCAGGTTGTCGGGGTTGACCATGTAGGGCAGGTCGGTGATGACGAGCACCGTGCGGCCCGACTTCTCCTCGTCGACCTCGATGATCGCCCGCTGGGTGATCGACCCGCGGCCGGTGCGGTAGGCCTGCTCGATGCCCTCCTTGCCGACGATGAGCGCGCCGTTGGGGAAGTCGGGGCCCTTGATCCGCTCGAGCAGCGCCTCCTGCAGCTCCTCGCGCGTCGCGTCGGGGTGCTCCAGCGCCCACGTCGCGCCGTCGGCGACCTCGCGCAGGTTGTGCGGCGGGATGCTCGTCGCCATGCCGACCGCGATGCCGGCCGAGCCGTTGACCAGCAGGTTCGGGAAGCGCGACGGCAGGATCGACGGCTCCTCCGTCTTGCCGTCGTAGTTCGGGACCATGTCGACGGTGTCCTCGTCGATGTCCCGGACCATCTCCATGGCCAGCGGCGCCATCCGGCACTCGGTGTACCGCATCGCCGCGGCGGGGTCGTTGCCCGCGGAGCCGAAGTTGCCCTGGCCGTTGACCAGCGGGTTGCGCATCACCCACTGCTGCGCGAGGCGCACCAGGGTGTCGTAGATCGCCGAGTCGCCGTGCGGGTGGTAGTTACCCATCACGTCGCCGACGACGCGGGCGCACTTGTTGAAGCCGCGGTCGGGGCGGTAGCCGCCGTCGTACATCGCGTACAGCACGCGCCGGTGCACCGGCTTGAGGCCGTCACGCACGTCCGGCAGCGCGCGGCCGACGATGACCGCCATCGCGTAGTCGATGTACGACCGCTTCATCGACTCCTGCAGGTCGACGGGGCGTACGCGCAGGTCGGTGCCGTCGCCGTCACCGCCGTCCGCGCCGCCGCCGGGGCCGTCGGTGTCGTCCGGGAGTCCCTGGGGGGTCTCGGTCACGATTGCTCTCTCTCCGTGGGTCTATCGATGTCTAGGGCTCGTGCGATACGCGCCGAGAGGGCGCGAGAGCGCCTAGATGTCGAGGAAGCGGACGTCCTTCGCGTTGCGCTGGATGAAGGAGCGCCGCTGCTCGACGTCCTCGCCCATGAGGATCGAGAAGATCTCGTCGGCCTGGGCCGCGTCCTCCAGTGTCACCTGCAGCAGCACGCGGTTGTCCGGGTCGAGCGTGGTCTCCCACAGCTCGTCGGCGTTCATCTCGCCCAGACCCTTGTACCGCTGGATCGGCGCTTCCTTGGGCAGCTTCTTGCCGTTCGCGCGACCGTCGCGCAGCACCGCGTCGCGCTCAGCGTCCGAGTAGACGTACTCGTGCTCGGCGGGCTTGTTCCACTTGATCCGGTACAGCGGCGGCTGCGCCAAGTAGACGTACCCGCCCTCGATCAGCGGGCGCATGAAGCGGAACAGCAGGGTCAGCAGCAGCGTGTTGATGTGGTGGCCGTCGACGTCGGCGTCGGCCATCAGCACGATCTTGTGGTAGCGCAGCTTGGCGACGTCGAACTCCTCGTGCACGCCCGTGCCGAGCGCCGAGATGATCGCCTGGACCTCCTGGTTGGCCAGGACCTTGTCGATGCGCGCCTTCTCGACGTTGAGGATCTTCCCGCGGATCGGCAGGATCGCCTGGATCCGGTTCTCCCGGCCCATGACGGCCGAGCCGCCGGCCGAGTCGCCCTCGACGATGAAGACCTCGCACTCCTCCGGGTTGCGCGAGCTGCAGTCGCGCAGCTTGCCCGGCAGACCGCCGCCGCCCAGCAGGCCCTTGCGGTTGCGAGCCAGGTCGCGGGCCTTGCGGGCCGCGAGCCGCGCGGTCGCCGCCGCCTGCGCCTTGCGCACGATCTCCTTGCCCTGCGCCGGGTTCTGCTCCAGCCAGGCGCCGAGCTGGTCGTTGACGACCGTCTGCACGAAGCCCTTGGCCTCGGTGTTGCCGAGCTTGGCCTTGGTCTGGCCCTCGAACTGCGGGTTGGAGAGCTTGAGGCTGATGATCGCGGTCAGACCCTCGCGGATGTCGTCACCCGTGAGCCGGTCCTCCTTCTTCTTGATCAGGCCCCACTCCTCGCCCCAGCGGTTCATCAGGGTGGTCAGCGCCGCACGGAAGCCCTCCTCGTGCGTGCCGCCCTCCGGGGTGTTGATCGTGTTGGCGAAGGTGTGCACCGACTCGTTGTAGGAGCTGACCTGCCACTGCATCGCCAGCTCGAGGCTCATCGGGTTCGGCGCGCCGTCCGGCGTCTCCGCCTCGGCGGCGATGATCGGGCTGACGGGGGTCTTGCGACGGTTGAGGAAGTCGACGTAGTCGGCGAGGCCGTTCTCGTACTGGAAGACCTGCTCGACGGCCTTGTGCCCGTCGACCTCCTCCACGTGGATCTCGGCCGTCGCGGCGACGTCGCCGCCCTCGGTCGCCGTGCCGTCCTCGACCGCCTCGGCGAGGTCCTCGGCCTGCGGCCGGGCGTCGAGCAGCTCGATGCGCAGCCCCTTGTTGAGGAACGCGGTCTCGCGGAAGCGGGTGGAGATGGTCTCGAGCGTGTACTCCGTGGTCTCGAAGATCTCGGGCGAGGCGAACCACGTCACCGTGGTGCCTGTCCGCTCGCCGTCCTCCAGCGCGCGCACGGCGCGCAGCGGGTAGTCGGGCACGCCGGCCGTGAAGTCCTGCTCCCACAGCTGGCCGCGGTTCTTGATCTCCAGGCGCAGCGTCGACGACAGCGCGTTCACCACCGACGAGCCCACGCCGTGCAGACCGCCGGAGACCTTGTAGCCGCCGCCGCCGAACTTGCCGCCGGCGTGCAGGACCGTGAGGGCCAGCGTCGCGGCCGGCAGCTCCTGGCCGGGGGCGGTGTCGGTGGGGATGCCGCGACCGTTGTCGGAGACGCTGACCGAGCCGTCGGCGTTCAGGCAGACCTTCACGGTGTCGCAGTAGCCCGCGAGCGACTCGTCGACCGCGTTGTCCACGATCTCCCAGATCAGGTGGTGCAGGCCGCGCTCGCCGGTCGAGCCGATGTACATGCCCGGACGCTTGCGCACCGCCTCGAGCCCCTCGAGGACCTGGATGGCCGAGGCGTCGTACGCCCCTTCCTCGACGAGCGACGACGACACGTTCCCGGCCGCCGGCTGCTGGGCCGCCGCCGCGTCCAGTGCTTCCTGCTGCGTCTGATCGACCTGCTCGTCGCTCAAGGCGACTCCTCTTCTCTCGACCCGGCGTGCGGCCCGAACGGGCGGACACGCACGTGGCCGCCCCGGCACGCGGGCGGCCACCCGACGTCGATTCTAGCGGTCCCAGGGCCCTCGGACACGCCCGCCACCCTCCCTGTGGAGGGGAATCTCGACGCAGACGTGCCCCCAGGCGTCCACGGAAGGCATCAGGGACGGACGCGCAGGGGTCCGGATGGGGTCCACCCCGTCCGCCGACCCCTCAGAACGTCTCCTGGCGGCCTGTGCGTTCCGGCGACTCGCGCGGCACGGTCGCTCGGTCAGCCGTAGGTGTCGCGCGGACCCCGGCCGTCGCGCACGCTGCGCGGCCCCTTCTTCCACGACGGACCCTGCGGGCCGAGCACGTCGAGCGCCGTCACGGTGCCGGCGCCCACCTCCTCGTTGAGCCGCCGCAGCAGCGTGGGCGCGAGCAGCTTCAGCTGGGTGGCCCACGCGGTGGAGTCGGTACGCACCACCAGCCGGCCGTCGACGAACGACTCCGGCGTGCAGTGGTCGGCGATCTCCGCACCGACCAGCGCCTCCCAGCGGCCGATCACGGCGTGCACCCGCAGGTCGATCTCCCACCCGCGGGCGCCGATCAGCCGGGCGACCACGCCCTCGAGCGGCTGGGGGTCGCGCTCGTCGGGGCCCGGACCGGAGAGCCGGCTGCGGCGGCGACCGGAGCGGCGTACCTGCTCCTCGCCCGCGGATCCGAGGGCGCCCGGGCCGCCGCGCCGCGGGTGGCGCCGGGCCTTCGCGGGGTCGCCGCCCGCCGCCGCGGCCGCGCGGGCGGCCGCCCGGGCGAGGTCGAGGCCGGCAGGGTCGTGGGGCTCGTCCGGCTCGGTGCCCTGCCTTGTCTCCCCGGCCGTCTCCTCGGTCGGGTCCGGCTCCGGGCCCTGCTCACTCACGCGTGACCCCGGCGTCCGCGACGCGGAACCGTGCGCCGGCCAGGGCGGCCGGGACGTCCTCGGCGACCGCGGCAGTGACCAGCACCTGCTCGGCGCCGGCCACGAGCTCGGCCAGCTGGTCGCGGCGCCCGGCGTCCAGCTCGGCGAACACGTCGTCGAGCACGAGGATCGGGTCGTCGCCGTCGTCGCGCAGCAGGTCGTAGGAGGCCAGCCGCAGCGCGAGGGCGAAGGACCAGGACTCGCCGTGCGAGGCGTACCCCTTCACCGGTAGCCGCGTCTCGCTCGACGCCAGCGTGCACAGCAGCTCGTCGCGGTGCGGCCCCACGAGCGAGTGCCCGCGGTCGAGCTCGTCCTTGCGGCGCTCGGCCAGCGCGGCGCGGAACGGCGCGGCGAGGTCGGCCGCCGCCGGGCGCTCGGTGTCGCCGCTCCCCTCGGGGTCGGGCTCGAACGACGAGCGGTACGCGATGTCCGCGGCGTCGCGGCCGGCCCCGCGGGCGACGGCGGCGTACGCCTTCGCGAGGTAGGGCCGCAGGTCCGCGACCAGCGCCAGCCGCGCGGCGAGCAGCTGCGTGCCGACCTCCACCAGGTGGTCGTCCCAGACCTCCAGCGTGGCCAGCGCACCCTCCGCCGAGCCGCGGCGCGCCGCGCCCGCGGTCTTGAGCAGGGTGTTGCGCTGGCGCAGGATCCGCTCGTAGTCCGCCCGGACGCCCGCGTACCGCGGGGCCCGCAACACCAGCAGGTCGTCGAGGAAGTGCCGCCGGTCGGTGGGGTCGCCCTTGACCAGGGCGAGGTCGTCGGGGGCGAAGACCACCGTGCGCACCAGGCCGACCAGCTCGCGGGCGCGGGGGAGCGCGGCGCGGTTGACCCGGGCCCGGTTCGCCTTGCCCGGGTTGATCTCGACCTCCAGCGTGGCCGAGCGTCCCTCGCGCACCACGGCGGCGCGTACCACCGCGCGCTCCGCCCCGTGGCGCACCAGGGGAGCGTCGGAGGCGACGCGGTGCGAGGAGAGCCGCGAGAGGTAGTCGACCGCCTCGACCAGGTTGGTCTTGCCCTGCCCGTTGCGACCCACGAACGCCGTCACGCCCGGCTCGAGCGGCAGCTCGAGGCTCGGGTAGGAGCGGAAGTCGAAGAGCGAGAGGTGCGCGACGTGCACGGGGGCGGGGCCTGTCCGGGAGCGGGCGATCGGGGCGTGGGGCGGGCAGCCAGCCTAACGAGGGCGCCGGCCGCCGGCCGACCGCGGCCGAGATCTCGCGGCGAGTGACCTTCGCAGGGGGCCGCCACGGCCTAGGGTTCCGTCCATGAGCTACCCCCAGTCCCCCTACGGCGCCCCGCAGCAGGCCGCCTTCTACATCTCCGTCATGGGCCAGGAGCAGGGTCCGCTGGACTTCAACCAGCTCCGCCAGGCCGTCGCGGCCGGCAACGTCAAGGGCGACACGTTCGTGCGCACGCACGACAACCCCAACGCGTTCCCGGCCAAGCAGGTGCCCGGCCTGTTCTCGAACCGGGAGTGGCTGACCACCGTCCTGCTCTCGTTCTTCCTCGGCGGCCTCGGTGTCGACCGCTTCTTCCTCGGCTACACCGGCCTCGGCATCCTCAAGCTGATCACCTGCGGCGGCATCGGCATCTGGTCGCTGATCGACTTCATCCTCATCCTGATGCGCAAGGTCACCGACGCGCAGGGCCGTCCCCTGCCGTGACCCCCGCCGGTCGCCGTACCCGGCATCATGGACGGGTGACGACCGCACCGACCGCGCCGCCCGCGCGGCGCACGACCCCGTCGATCGCGGCCACCGAGTGGCTCGCGGCCGGCGGGGTCGTCGCCGTCGGGGTGGCGGTCGCGATGGACCCGGCCGGGATCGAGGACGGGCCGATCATCTGCCCGTTCCGCCTGCTCACCGGCCTGCCCTGCCCGGGCTGCGGCCTGACCCGCTCGTGGGTCTACGCCGTGCACGGTTGGTGGGGCGACTCGTTCGCCTCCCACCCGTTCGGCCTGCCGCTGCTGGCGTTCGTGCTCGTCGTCGCCGGTCTCTCCATCGCACGACGCGTGCGCAGGCGCGCGCCGATCTCGATCGACGCGCTGCTCGGGAGCACCGTGGCGAAGGTCGTGCTCGCCGGATGGCTCGGGTGGGCGCTGGTGCGGCTCGTGCTGGCGTTCTGAACCGTCTGGACTACCCGGTTCACCGGGTAACGCTCGACTTAGGCCCCGTTTGAACGGGTCCCAGGTCGAGCGGAACGGCACAGAGTCGGCCGCCCCGCCCCCGACCTCAGTCGGGGTTGACGTCGCCGCCGGGCGGGGGAGCGGTGTGCGTGGCGTGGCCGCCGAACTGGTTGCGCATCGCGGCGATCGCCTTCATCGCGGGGGAGTCGTCCTGGCGCGAGACGAAGCGGGCGTACAGCGCAGCCGTGATCGCCGGCGTCGCCACCGCGTTCTCGATGCCCGCCTCGACGGTCCACCGGCCCTCGCCGGAGTCGTCGGCGTACCCGCGGATCGAGCCCAGGTTCGGGTCCTCGTCCAGCGCGGCGACGAGCAGGTCGAGCAGCCACGAGCGGATCACGGTGCCCTCGCGCCACGAGCGGAAGACCTCGGTCACGTTCTCGACCATGTCGACCTTCTCGAGCAGCTCCCAGCCCTCGGCGTAGGACTGCATCACCGCGTACTCGATGCCGTTGTGCACCATCTTCGAGAAGTGCCCGGCGCCGACCTTGCCGGCGTGCACCGAGCCGAAGTCGCTCTCCGGCTTGAGGGTGTCGAAGGCCGGCTGCACCTTGGCGACGTCGTCGGGGCTGCCGCCGTACATCAGCGCGTACCCGTTCTCCAGGCCCCAGACGCCACCGGAGACGCCGCAGTCCACGAAGCCGATGCCCTTCGCGCCGAGCTGCTCGGCGTGCGCCTGGTCGTCGGTCCAGCGCGAGTTGCCGCCGTCGACGACGAGGTCGCCCCCGCCCAGCAGGTCGCCCAGCGCGGTGATCGTGTCGTGGGTCGGACCTCCCGCCGGCACCATCACCCACACCACGCGCGGCGAGGGGAGCGCCTCGACGAGCTCCTCGAGGCTGCCCACGTCGGCGAGGTCCGGGTCGCGGTCGTAGCCGACGACCGTGTGGCCGCCGCGGCGCAACCGCTCGCGCATGTTGCCGCCCATCTTGCCGAGTCCGACGAGACCGATCTCCATGAGTGCTCCTGGTGACGAGGGTGGTCAGCTGTGCACGTGCTCGCTGCCTGACGGTACGCACCGCGGCCAACGCGCGTGCGTACGCCTCGACGCGCGACGTGCCGGGGGCCCGGCGGGTCAGGAGAGCAGGCGCCGCGGCATCAGCAGGTAGCGGAACCCGGGGTCGGCGTCGTCGCCCTCGGCGACGCCGCTCATCACCACGGGCTTCGAGGCCTGCGTGAACGACAGCTTCACGTTCGGCTGGTCGATCGCGGTCAGGCCGTCGAGGAGGAACTGCGGGTTGAAGCCGGTGACGATCTCGCCGCCGGTCATCTGCGCCTCGATCGACTCCGAGGCCTGCGCCTCGTCGCCCGAGCCCGCGTCCAGGGTCAGCACCCCGTCGTCGAAGGCGAGCTGCACCGCGGTGTTGCGCTCCGCCACGAGGGAGACGCGCTTGACCGACTCGATCAGCTCGGCCTTGCTGAGGGTGGCGACCGTCAGGTGCTCGTTGGGGAACAGGCTGCGGACCTTGGGGAACTCGCCGTCGAGCAGGCGGGTGGTCGTGCGTCGCACGCCGCCGTTGGAGGCGCCCTCGAAACCGATGATGCCCTCGCCGGCGCCGCCGGCGGAGAGCGCGATCGTCACGTCGGTGCCCGCGGTCAGGGACTTCGCCGTGTCGGCGAGCACCTTGGCCGGCACGAGCGCGGCGTGCGAGACGTCCGGGGTGTTCGGCTCCCACTCGAGCTCACGGTGCGAGAGGCGGAAGCGGTCGGTGGCCAGCAGCGAGATCGACGAGCCGTCGATCTCGATCCGGACGCCGGTCAGAACCGGGAGCATGTCGTCGCGGCCGGCCGCGGTCACGGCCTGGGCGACCGCGTGGGCGAAGACGTCGCTGCGCACGGTGCCCGTGGCCGTCGGCATCTCGGGCAGCGAGGGGTACTCGTCGACCGGCAGCGTCTGCAGCGTGAACCGGGCCGAGCCGCACACGAGCGAGACCCGGGAGCCGTCGAGCGTGAGCTCCACCGGCTTGTTGGGGAGGCTGCGGGTGATGTCGGCCAGCAGGCGGCCGCTGACGAGGACGGTGCCCTCGTCGATCACGTCGGCCGACAGCGTGGCGCGCGCCGAGGTCTCGTAGTCGAAGGTGGACAGCACCAGCCCGTCGCGCTTGGCCTCCACGAGGAGGCCGGCCAGCACGGGGACGCTCGGTCGCACGGGGAGGCTGCGGGCAGCCCAGGCGACGGCGTCGGCGAGGACGTCGCGGTCGACGCGGAACTTCACGGTGAGCCCTCCTGAGGCGGTCAGGTGCAGTCGACGACGGACCGCGACGGAGTGCTCCGACGGGCGCGACGGCTGGGAGTCGCATCCTGCCACGTCCCCACCAGCCCGTGCAGCGGGGCCGAGGAAGTGCGTTCATCCCCAGGTCGGGGCCCAGGAGGGCGTCGGTCGGAAATCGGTCCCGAATGTCAGGAGGTAGGTGTCATAGGAGGTGTGGAACGTGTGGATAACTCGCGTACGCCCAGGTCAGGTGCTTGACGGCCTGTGGGGGAGCGGTGGATGGAGCTCCGGTCGAACTACACGCCCCGTGTGGACCCAGCGAGCGCCCTGGGTGGTTCCCCACCACGTGTCCACAAGGTGTGTGGACAGATCGGGGGGTGGGTCAACACGGGCTCCACATCTGACATCCGTGTAGTTCGCCGCCGACGGGACGAAGTCGCGCGACGAACCACATGTGTGTGGTTCAGCCGGACTGCCTGGCCTGCATCTTGATCCGGTTCGTGAGCTCGCTGACCTGGTTGTAGACGGAGCGACGCTCGGCGAGCAGCTGGTTGATCTTGTTGTTGGCGTACATGACCGTCGTGTGGTCGCGGTTGCCGAACTGCGCGCCGATCTTCGGCAGGGAGAGCTCGGTCAGCTCGCGGCACAGGTACATCGCGATCTGGCGTCCCTGCACGAGGTGACGTCCGCGGCTCGGCCCGGTCAGGTCCTCGATCGAGACACCGAAGTAGGCGGCCGTCTGCGCGATGATCGCCGCCGGCGTGATCTCGGGCTCGCCGCCCTCCGGGATCAGGTCCTTCAGCACGATCTCGGCGAGCGTGAGGTCGACCTGCTGCCGGTTCAGGTTGGCGAAGGCCGTCACGCGGATGAGGGCGCCCTCGAGCTCGCGGATGTTCGTCTGGATCTTGGAGGCGATGAACTCGAGGACGTCCGGCGGCGCCGTGAGGCGGTCCATCGCGGCCTTCTTGCGCAGGATCGCGATGCGGGTCTCGAGGTCCGGCGGCTGCACGTCGGTGATGAGGCCCCACTCGAAGCGGTTGCGCAGCCGGTCCTCCAGCGCCTCGAGCCGCTTCGGCGGGCGGTCGGAGGTCAGCACGATCTGCTTGTTGGCGTTGTGGAGCGTGTTGAAGGTGTGGAAGAACTCCTCCTGGGTCTGGGTCTTGCCCTCCAGGAACTGGATGTCGTCGATGAGGAGCACGTCCACGTCGCGGTACTTCCGCTTGAACCGGTCCTGCCGGTCGTCGCGGATCGCGTTGATGAACTCGTTGGTGAACTCCTCCGACGAGACGTAGCGGACCTTCGCGCCGGTGTAGAGGCTGCGCACGTAATGGCCGATCGCGTGCAGCAGGTGGGTCTTCCCGAGGCCGGACTCCCCGTAGACCATCAGCGGGTTGTACGCCTTGCCCGGTGCCTCCGCGACCGCGACGGCGGCCGCGTGGGGGAAGCGGTTCGACGAGCCGATGACGAAGGTCTCGAAGGTGTACTTGGGGTTGAGCCGGGTCTCCAGCGACGAGCCGGCGGACGTACGGACGGGATCGGCGGGCGTGTCGACCTGTGTCTTTGTCGACAAAGACACCTCCTCGGACTCGACCTCTTCGTCCTCGGGGTCGTCGCTCTCCGACGCGGCGTTCTCGAGCGCCGGGTTGACGGTGACCGCGATCCGCACCTCGTGGCCGAACGCGTCCGTGAGGGCGTCCTCGATCTGCGAGCGCAGCCGGCCCTCGAGCTGGCCGCGGGTGAACTCGTTGGGCACGGCGATGATCGCCGTCGTCTCGTGGATCGTCATCGGCTCGCTCGCGCGCAGCCAGGCCCGCTGGTGCGCCTGGAGGTCGTCGAGCACGGCACGCCAGACCGCTGCGAGCTCGGTGGGGCCGTTGTCCATCTCGGTCCTCCTGGGGGCCGTCGATCGGGATCGCTGAGGGCTGATCCTGCCTCATCCCCCCGGGGATTCCACAACCTTCTCCACAGGTTGTGAGGGACGAGGGACCGGGTACGCCTCGCGCGTCGCCCGCCGCACCGGCGCGGGTTCGCCACGGGTCTGCGCAGGTCAGGGAGGTACGCGTGGCGCCGGCGGGCCGGCGTACCCCCGGGCTCGGTCGGCGACGGACCGTCGCCGGAGGCGTCGACTGGCCTTCGACGGTGTCGTCGTGGTCCGCTGGGCCCTCGCGTCTGTCCACAGGGCCGCGAGGGTTTGACCCTCCGGTCGGGCTGCGCGTACCGTTCGTAGGTCGCCAGGAGTGTCTCGACCGACGCCGCACGTCCATGGAACGGCCCGCGAGGGTCTCGCCGTGGGTGGGCGGTGCCAGCCGAAGGGCATCGAGCCGCTCGCTCCCGGTGACAACGGACAGCACCGAAACGCACCCGATCCCCGGAGAGACTCGTGAGCAAGCGCACGTTCCAGCCGAACAACCGTCGTCGTCACAAGGTGCACGGCTTCCGTCTGCGTATGCGGACGCGCGCCGGCCGCGCCATCCTGAACTCGCGTCGCCGCAAGGGCCGCAAGGACCTGACCGTCTGACCCGGCAGCGGGTCGAGCGACCGTGCTCGCGCGTGAGCAGCGGATGCGCCGCGGTGATGACTTCGCCGTCGCCGTCCGCTCCGGGCGACGAGCAGGGTCGCGGACGCTGGTGTGTCATTGGGCCGACGCGGAGGATCCCCTCCGCGTCGGCTTCGTCGTGAGCAAGGCCGTCGGGCCTGCTGTGACCCGCAACCGGGTCAAGCGCCGGCTGCGTCACGAGGTGGCCT
The DNA here is from genome assembly GCF_032378595.1 of Nocardioides imazamoxiresistens. Lineage (NCBI taxonomy): Bacteria > Bacillati > Actinomycetota > Actinomycetes > Propionibacteriales > Nocardioidaceae > Nocardioides > Nocardioides imazamoxiresistens. Next base: position 187,492 of record NZ_JAVYII010000003.1, on the reverse strand, counting down.
TGTTGCTGGCGGACCACGCGTTGCGGGAGCAGGGCCTCCTGGTCGTGCGGGCGCTGCCCGCGGCGGCCGGTGCGGAGCTGGCGGACCTGCGGTCGGACCTGGTGCGCGGCATCAGGCGGACGGGGGCAGCGGCGTGAAGTACGTGCTCATCGGCTTCCTGCGCCTCTACCGGTTGCTCATCAGCCCGCTCTACGGCCAGGTCTGCCGCTACCACCCGTCCTGCTCGGCCTACGCGCTCGACGCGGTGCGTACGCACGGGAGCCTGCGGGGCACCTGGCTCGCGGCCCGGCGTCTGTCACGCTGTCACCCGTGGGCTGCGGGCGGCTACGACCCCGTACCCGAGCGTCGCCGGCCGGCGACGCGCTACTGAGAACGAGGAGCTAGGTCCGTGTTCGACTTCTTCGGCGCGATCGGCGGCGCCATCATGACGCCGCTGTACTACGCGGTGTCGGCGGTGATGCTGGCCTGGCACAAGGTGTTCTCCCTGTTCCTCCCCGAGGACAGCGGCCTGACGTGGATCCTCTCGATCGTCGGCCTGACGATCGTGATCCGCGCGGCGCTGATCCCGCTGTTCGTCAAGCAGATCAAGAGCTCGCGGAACATGGCGCTGCTGCAGCCGAAGGTGCGCGAGCTGCAGGCGAAGTACAAGCACGACCGCGAACGCCTCGCGCAGGAGACGATGGCGCTCTACAAGGACGCGGGCACCAACCCGTTCGCCTCCTGCCTGCCGCTCCTGCTGCAGATGCCGATCTTCTTCGCGCTCTTCCGCCTGATCGACCAGGCCGCGCGGAACAACACCGCGCACGGCTTCCTGACGCCGGAGCTCGCCAGCAACTTCGGCGGCGCGGAGCTGTTCGGCATCCCGATCGCCGGCACGTTCCTCAGCGGTGACGGCGCGTCCGTGATGGGCCTGGCCGCCGTGCTGGTGGTCGCGATGACGGCCACGACCTTCCTCACGCAGCGGCAGCTGATGAGCAAGAACATGCCCCCGGAGGCCCTCACGGGCCCCTACGCGCAGCAGCAGAAGATCCTCCTCTACGTCCTCCCGGTGGTCTTCGCCGTCGGCGGTGTGGCCTTCCCGATCGGCGTCCTCTTCTACTGGACGACGTCGAACCTGTGGACGATGGGCCAGCAGTTCTACGTGATCCGCCGCAACCCTGCCCCGGGCACGCCGGCCGCCAAGGCCAAGGCCGAGCGCGATGCGGCCAAGGCCCGCAAGAAGGGCGGCCCCGGCCTCGACCTGACCAAGGGCGACTCCGACACCACGACGGCCGTCGTCGAGGAGCCCAAGCCGAGCGCGACCCGGGCCCAGCCGCAGCGCCTGACCAAGGCGCAGCGGGCCAAGCAGCAGGGTGGCCAGAGCGGCAAGCCCGGGCAGGGTGGCAAGAGCGGGCAGGGCGGCAAGGGCGGCTCGAAGAACGTGCCCAACAAGTCGAACAAGAAGCGCTGACGCGCGGTCGACGGCAGACGAAGGGATCACCGATGACGGACACCACGGAGCAGGAGACGGTCGAGAAGACCGACTCCCCCCAGACGGACAGCCGGGTGGAGCGCCTCGAGCAGGAGGGCGACATCGCGGCGGACTACCTGGAGGAGCTGCTGGACATCGCCGACCTGGACGGCGACCTCGACATGGACGTGGAGGGCGACCGGGCGTCGGTCTCGATCGTCGGCGGCGACCTGTCGCAGCTGGTCGGGTCGAAGGGCGAGGTCCTCGACGCGCTCCAGGAGCTGACGCGGCTGGCCGTCTACCGCGAGACCGGTGAGCGGTCGCGGCTGATGCTGGACGTCGCGGGCCACCGTGCGGAGCGTCGCACGCGCCTCGAGGCGATCGCTGCGGATGCCGTCGCGGAGGCCAAGGCCTCGGGCGAGCGGGTCTCGCTCGACGCGATGTCGCCGTTCGAGCGCAAGGTCGTGCACGACGCCGTGGCCGCCGCCGGCCTGACGTCGGAGTCCGAGGGCGTCGAGCCGCGACGTCACGTCGTGGTGGTCCCGGGCTGACGGGACACCCCGTGTCGGACGTTTCACGTGAAACACCCCCCGTGCCGGAGTCGGCCCGGGGGGTGTTCGGCATCGAGCGGCTTCCGCTCGCCGAGCGGTACGCCGCCTCGCTCGCGACCGATGGTGTCGTGCGGGGCCTGATCGGACCCCGCGAGGTCCCCCGGCTGTGGGACCGTCACCTGCTGAACTGCGCCGTAATGACCGAGGCAGTCCCCCGCGACGTCACGCTCGCCGACATCGGCTCGGGTGCCGGCCTCCCCGGGCTCGTCCTGGCCATCGCTCGCCCGGATGTGCAGGTGACGCTCATCGAGCCGTTGCTGCGACGGACGACGTACCTCGACGAGGTCGTCGAGACGTTCGGCCTCGAGAACGTCACCGTGGTGCGCGGTCGCGCCGACGAGGTACACGGACGCCAGCAGTTCGACGTCGTCACCTCCCGTGCGGTCGCTGCGCTCGACAAGCTCGCACGGTGGTCCATGCCGCTCGTGCGGCGGCGCGGTGAGCTGCTGGTGATGAAGGGTGGCCGCGCGCAGGAGGAGATCGACGGGGCGCGGACGATGCTGAAGAAGTGGTCGGACCGCCCGGCCGAGGTCGTGCAGGTCGGGGCCGGGGTCGTCGATCCCCCGACGACGCTCGTTCGAGTGGTGCGGACGCGCTGAGGTGACTAGGTTTGACCCTCGTGCGGCTTCGCCGGCGCTGCCGTCGCCTCGTCAGGGGCACGACGGAACGCTGGGACGATCGAGTTGTGCACAGGTGCAAACCGCGCGGTTGTGCGGGTGAGGGACCGGTTCTCCACAGAATCGGGCTCTTCGTCCACAAGCTATGACGAAAGGCCACGACGTGGTTTCACGTGAAACGCCCGACGGCGAGGCCGTGCCGTACCGGGTGCGGACCGTCGCCGATCTCGAGGACACCACCCCTCCGAGCGACGACGACACCACGCCGCTCGCGCGAGCGGTCGAGGCGGAGATCCTGGTGCGCGACGGAGCGCGACGCATGTCGCTCCCCCGTCCGCCGGCGACCCGCATCATGGTCGTGGCGAACCAGAAGGGTGGCGTCGGCAAGACCACGTCGACCGTCAACCTGGCCGCCGGGCTGGCGCAGCTCGGCCAGCGCGTCCTGGTC
>NZ_JAVYII010000003.1:0-184337 GCF_032378595.1 Nocardioides imazamoxiresistens | reverse complement strand
GACGGCGCTCGACATCGACCACCACCGCGGCACGCCGTCCACGTACGACCTCCTCGTCGAGGGCACTCCTCTCGCCGACGTCGTGCAGCCGTGCGCCGAGGTCCCCGGGCTGGACGTCGTGCCGGCGACCATCGACCTCGCCGGCGCCGAGATCGAGCTGGTCAGCGTCGTGGCGCGGGAGAACCGCCTGAGCAAGGCGATCAAGGCGCACCCGGGCGTCGGCGGGGCCGAGGCCGGCGAGGACCGGTACGACTTCGTCATCGTCGACTGCCCGCCGTCCCTGGGGCTCCTCACGCTGAACGCGCTCGTCGCGGCCCAGGAGATGATGATCCCGATCCAGGCGGAGTACTACGCGCTCGAGGGCCTCGGGCAGCTGCTGGAGACCGTGGAGATGGTGCGTCAGCACCTCAACCACGACCTGCGCATCTCCAGCATCCTGGTGACGATGTACGACGGCCGCACCCGGTTGGCCTCCGGTGTCGCCGAAGAGGTCCGTGAGCACTTCGGGGCGCAGGTGCTGGACACGATGATCCCCCGGTCGGTGCGGGTCAGCGAGGCACCGTCGTACGCGCAGACCGTGATGACCTATGACCCGGGCTCGCCGGGAGCCCGGGCGTACCTGGAGGCTGCGCGCGAGATCGCGCAGCGGGGGGTGAAGGCGTGAGCAAGCAGGCACCCCGCCGGGGACTGGGTCGCGGCCTGGGATCGCTGATCCCGACCGCTCCGGAGGCACCGCTGCCGCCGACCGGCACGACCGACGGCACCGAGGACGGTTCCACGTCGAACCAGCGCGGCGACGGCACTTCTGGCCCCGCCCCGACCGCGCCGGGGGGTGGCTCGGAGCTCGCGCCGGTGGACGGCGCGTACTTCGCCGAGCTGCCCGTGACGCAGATCCGTCCCAACGCGCGCCAGCCGCGACAGGTCTTCGACGAGGACGCGATGGCGGAGCTCGTCTTCTCCATCCGCGAGATCGGCCTGCTGCAGCCGGTGGTCGTGAGGCGCACCGGCCCCGACGAGTACGAGCTGATCATGGGCGAGCGCCGGTGGCGCGCGACCCAGGAGGCCGGTCTCGACGTCATCCCGGCGATCGTGCGGGAGACCGAGGACACCGCGATGCTGCGGGACGCCCTCCTGGAGAACCTCCACCGCTCCCAGCTCAACCCCCTGGAGGAGGCGGCCGCCTACCAGCAGCTCCTGGAGGACTTCGCGTGCACGCACGAGGAGCTCGCCCGGCGGATCGGACGTTCACGGCCGCAGATCAGCAACACGTTGCGCCTGCTCCGGCTGGGTCCGGCGGTCCAGCGCCGCGTGGCCGCCGGTGTGCTGTCGGCGGGCCACGCCCGGTCGCTGCTCGCCGTGCCGGACGGCGAGGCGCAGGATCGCCTGGCCCAGCGGGTGGTCGCGGAGGGCATCAGCGTGCGGGCCCTGGAGGAGATCGTCGCCCTGGGCGAGGAGACGGGGGCACCCCCACGCCGCCGCTCGGCCAAGCCGTCCGCCCCGGGCCTCACGGACCTCGCCGACCGGCTCTCCGACCGCTTCGAGACGCGCGTCAAGGTCGACCTGGGCAAGAGCAAGGGCCGGATCACCGTGGAGTTCGCGACGATGGAGGACCTGCAGCGCATCGTCGACGTGATGGACCCGCGCAATCGCACCGACAAGTTGATCTAGCGCTTTGTCGACAAAGCGCTAGATCGTTGCGGTCAGCGCTTCTTCGCGGCGCGGGCGGCGGCACGCTTGGCCGCCCGCTCGCGCTTCTCCTCGGCGTCGAGGCGGTCGGCCTCCTCGGGCGTCGGTGCACCGCCGCCGAGGCGAGCGGGGATCCACCAGGCGCCGGGCGGCTTCTCGTCGGCTGGGTACTGGTCCACCGCGCGGTCGAGCAGGCCCTTCATCGCCTCGCGCAGCTGGGCCGTCTCGGCGACGGCGTTGGCTCCCGTCGGGTGGAGCGGCTCCCCGACGTGCACGCCGATCGTCGTGCCGCGGGAGAAGTCCCGCGGGTGGTCCTTGGTCCAGATCCGCTGCGTGCCGAACAGCACGACGGGCAGCAGGGGCACGCCGGCCTCGGCCGCGATGCGTACCGCCCCCGTCTTGATGTCCTTGATCTCGAACGATCGCGAGATGGTCGCCTCGGGAAAGATGCCGACGGCCTCGCCCCGGCGCAGGTAGTCGACCGCGGTCGCGGCCGAGGCCGCGCCGTCGCCGCGGTCGACCTCGATGTGGTGGAAGGAGCGCATCACGGGACCGCCCACGGGGTTGTCGAAGATCTCGCGCTTCGCCATGAACCGCACGTAGCGCTTCGACGGGTTCGCCGCCAGGCCGCCGTAGACGTAGTCGACGTACCCGACGTGGTTCACCGCGAGCAGCACGCCGCCGGTCCGGGGCACGTGCTCCGTCCCGGTCATCTGGAAGCGCTGCCCCAGCAGACGGAACGACAGCTTCGCGGTGCCGATGACGACGGGGTAGGTCAGGTCGAGCACGAACAACCTCCGGGACTCCGGCTGCGAGGACGCCCGACTGTAGCGCGCCGCGGACGACGCGGACCGCGGGGACGACGAAGGGCCCGGAACCGACCGGTTCCGGGCCCTTCGTGGCGTACGCCGTGGCTCAGGCGCCGATGAACGGCTCCAGCTCGCGCAGCAGCGCGGCCTTCGGCTTCGCGCCGACGATCGTCTTGACGACCTCGCCGCCCTGGTAGACGTTCAGGGTCGGGATGCCCGTGACGCGGTAGGTGCTGGGCGTCACCGGGTTCTCGTCCACGTTGAGCTTCACGAACGTGATCTTCTCGCCGTGCTCCTTGGCGAGCTCGTCCAGGATCGGGGAGACCTGGCGGCACGGGCCGCACCACTCGGCCCAGAAGTCCACGAGGACGGGCTTGTCGGACTTCAGGACCTGCGCCTCGAACTCGGCGTCGGTCACGGCGGCGATGTCGGCCACGATGCGTTCCTCTCGTTGGTGGTCCGGGGCCGGGCCCCGGTGCGTGCGTAGGGGGAGAACGTCGACGCCCGCGGGATGATTCCGCGGGCGCAGCGCGTCAGAGTCCGGCGGCCTGCACGGTCTCGGAGACGGCCGCCTCGGTCGCGACCGCGTCCTGGGCCTCGGCCGCCGTGGCGGCGGAGTGGTCGAGGTCGGCGATGTAGCGCTCGGCGTCGAGGGCGGCGGCGCAGCCGGTGCCCGCGGCGGTGATCGCCTGGCGGTAGTGGTGGTCCACCAGGTCGCCGGCGGCGAACACGCCGGGCACGTTCGTCGCGGTCGAGGGGTGGCGCACCTGCACGTAGCCCTCGTCGTCGAGGTCGACCTGGCCGGTCAGCAGCTCCGAGCGCGGGTCGTGGCCGATCGCGATGAACAGGCCGGTGACCGGCAGCTGCCGGGTGTCGCCGGTGACGGTGTCGCGCAGCGTGACGCCCTCGAGCTTGTCGCCGCCCTGGATCTCGGTGACCTCGGAGTTCCACACGAACTCCAGCTTCTCGTCGGCGCGGGCGCGCTCGACCATGATCGCGGAGGCGCGCAGCTCGTCGCGGCGGTGGATCAGGTACACCTTCTTCGCGAAGCGGGTCAGGAAGGTCGCCTCCTCGACGGCGGAGTCGCCGCCGCCGACGACCGCGATCTCCTGGTCGCGGAAGAAGAACCCGTCGCAGGTCGCGCACCACGAGACGCCCTTGCCGGAGTACAGGTCCTCGCCCTCGAGGCCGAGGCGGCGGTAGCCGGAGCCCATCGCCAGCACGACCGAGCGGGCCGTGTAGGTCTCGGTCTCCGTACGCACGACCTTGACGTCACCGGACAGGTCGACGGACACGACGTCGTCGGGGATCAGCTCGGCGCCGAAGCGCTCGGCCTGCGCGCGCATCTCGTCCATGAGCGCGGGGCCCATGATGCCGTCGCGGAAGCCGGGGAAGTTCTCGACCTCGGTCGTGTTCATCAGCGCGCCGCCGGCGGTGACGGACCCCTCGAACACCAGCGGCTCGAGCGCCGCCCGGGCGGCGTAGACCGCGGCCGTGTAGCCCGACGGGCCCGACCCGATGACGATCACGTTGCGGGGCTCGGTGCTGCTCTGGTCGCTCATGGCGGGACTGCTCCTGCTGGCTCGGGGATGCGTGGCGCGGCGCCACGCTCTCGTCAACCGATCGTAGGTGAGGACGATTCCCTTCACCGCACGGACGCCGAGGCGATCTCCTCCCCGCTCGCGCAGGACACGACCGGCAGGTCGCCCCCGGAGCCCGAGGTGGGCACCACGAGCACGACCAGCTCACCCTCGTAGGTGGTCACCACACCCACCTCGTCACGCAGCGTCACGGCCCCGCACTGCTCCGCCCGGGCGTCCCGGACGACGTCGGGGGAGGCGCGTACGCCCGCCACCGCGGCCGCCGCGTCGGCGTCGAGCGACCCCGCGCGCAGCGGGGTGGCGGACCCGTCGACCAGGGTGCCGGCGGAGGTGGGCGGGAGGGCCGGAGCCGCCGGCGGCTCGGCGCCGTCACCGCCGGAGTCGTCGCCCCGCCCGGGCTGGTCCTCCGACTGGCCCTCCGACTGGTCCTCCGACTGGGCTCCCGCGCCGTCGCCGGGGCTGGGCGCGGACTCGGGCGCCTCGTCGAGCTGCTCGGCGGAGCCGCCCGTGGAGTCCTCGTTCCCGCTGAGGTCCAGCTGGGGCAGGACGACGCCCACGGCACCGACCGCCACCACCGCGGCTGCGGCCAGCAGGAGGCCGGTGCGACGCCGGTGGCGGCGTGCGGCCAGGGAGACCGGGGGCGGGAGCGCGTGGGGCGGCGGGGGCGACGCCACCCGGGTCGAGGGGTCGGGCGGCGCTGCTGCCCGCTCTGCCACGAGGTCAGCGAGCGCCGCGTCCAGGCGGGACGCCACGGCGTCCGGCACGGGCTCGTCGGCGCGGGCCTCGCGGAGCAGGCGGGCGACCGCCTCGTCGGTGGCGGGATCGAGCGGCCGGTCGGGCTGCTGGGGCTGGTCGGGGGGCATCTCACCTCCTCGGGGGGTGGGCTGGGTCGGTGCGCGAACGGTCCTACGGCGTCGGTGGTCCGCGCGGTGCCCGTGGGGATGGGACGGCGGACGTGCCGTCCTGGTTCCCGCCGTCCGGGTGCACGGCCCCGGGGTCGGTGGCGGGCAGCAGGTCGGCGAGCTCGCCGGCGAGCCGCGCCCGGCCGCGGGAGCAGCGCGACTTCACGGTGCCGGTGGCGCACTCGAGGATCTCGGCGGCCTCCGCGACGGAGTAGCCCTCCATGTCGACGAGGACGAGCGCCGCCCGCTGCTCGGCGGGGAGGGTGCGCAGGGCGGTGAGGACACGCGTACGCCGTTCTGCCGCCACCACGTCGTCGGCCGGGTCCACGGGCGTACCGGCGCCGTCCGCGCGCACGAGGGCGCCGCGTCGGGCACTCTCGTCGAGGTCGTCGGGCAGCGCGTCGGCGGCCCGGACCTTCGCCGCGCGGAGCCGGTCGAGGCAGGCGTTGACCACGACGCGGTGCAGCCAGGTCGTGACGGCCGCGTCCCCACGGAACGACCCGGCCCGCCGGAACGCGGCGACCATGCCGTCCTGGAGGCCGTCGGCGGCGTCCTCCGGGTTGCCGGTGGTGCGGAGGGCGACGGCCCACAGGCGGTCGCGGTGCCGGGCGAACAGCTGGCCGAAGGCGGCGGGGTCCCCGGCGACGTGCGCGCGCAGGAGCGCCGCGTCGTCGGGCGGCCCCGCGCTCACCGGCCCGGGCTCACTCGAAGACCCGCACCTCGGCGACGCCACCGCGGAAACCGTCGGAGACGGACGGCAGGGAGGTCAGCCAGACGGTCAGGTAGCGCCCCTGGGCACCGCCGAGGTCGACCTGGGCGTCCTGCTGAGCGTCCTCGACCGTCGCGGTCGGCTCGAGGTCGGCGACGTCGGTGGGCGGCTCGGCCGAGACGAAGAAGCTGGCCGACGTCGGGCCGCCGTCGAAGACCACGTTCGCGGAGGACAGCGCCCGGGCCTCGCCGAGGTCGACGACCACGCCGACGCCCTCCTTGAGGCCGCTGGGGCCGAACTGCTGGCGGTAGGTCAGCGTCGACCAGGCCGTCGACGGGTCGCCGTCGAAGGCGTTCGGGACCTGGTCGTCGTTCTCCTCGCCGTTGCCGGCGGGCTCCGGGTCCAGCGCCGTGCCGGTGAGCCCGGTGACCTCCTGGCCCGTCGTCGCCGTCGAGGACGGGCCGCCGGGAGCCGAGCTGGAGCCCGTGCTGCCCTCGGAGTCGGAGCCGCCGTCGGGCGCGAACACCTGGTAGGCGACCACGACCACCAGCAGCAGGGCCACCAGCGCGCCGAGGAAACCGGCCAGCTGCAGCCACGTCCTCCCCGGCGCGTCACGGCGCCGCGCGCCCGGGTCGCGCACGGGGTGCGGGATCACGGCGCTGTTCGTGTGGTTCGTCGCCCAGGGCCAGAACTCCTCCGACGGAGCCGGGCCGACGAGCTCCTGGGCGCGCCGGCGCGCCTCGGCCTGCTCGGGGGTCTCCTGGGCGAAGAGGGGCCGCTCCGGCGGCTCCTCGAAGTCCGGGGGCGGCGGCGGCTTCTCGGACTGCCGTGCCAGCCAGCCGACGTCCTCGGAGCCGTCCTCGAAGATCGGCACACCGGCCTGGGTCGGCACGTCGCCCGGCACGTCGGCGGTGTCGGCGGCGCGGGCGCGCACCTTGGTACGCCCCGCCTCACCGCTCGCGGCGGCTCCGGCGCCCTCGTCGGACCCGCTCGCCGCGCTCTCGGCGGCCGCAGCACCCGCGGCGGCACCGGCCGCGCCCGCGGCCGCAGCGCCGGCGGCACCGGCGGCACCGGGCCGCTCCTGCACGCGGATCCGCTCCCGGGTGCGCTCCGCGTCCTCGGGGTCGGGGAGCGGGTCGTCCAGAGGGTCGTTCAGGGGGTCTTTCACCGAGTCGCCCTTCGTGTGCGCCTCGTCCGTCGCCGGCGTCGGCCGGGACGGACGGGCGTCGTGCGGCAGGACCGGGGGGCTCGGGGTGAGGAGCTCCCGGGGCACCGGGGGGAACTGGCCGGTCGCGGTGGAACCGCGCTCGGCCTCCGCGGCGGCCATGCTGGCGGGGTCGCCGACGTACTCCCGCAGGTAGTCCGCCACGCCCCGGGCCGTCGTGAGGTCGAACGGCGCCCGCGGCGGGGTCGTGGAGTTGAGGATGTCGTCGCACAGCTCGTCGAGCGCGCGGGGGATGCCGGCGCGCACCTGGCGCGGGCGCAGCACCCGGCCGCCCTCGAGCGGCGCCGCGGGCATCGCCGAGGGCGAGCGGCCCGGCCAGCGGCCGGTGAGGCCCGCGTAGAGCAGGCCGACCAGCTCGCGGACGTCGTCGGACTCGCTGGCGCGCGGCAGGCCCTTGAGGGTGGCGTCGACCTGGGCGCCGACGATCCGGACGGTGCCGGACAGGTCGACGAGGACGTTCTCCGGCACGAGACGGCCGTGGGTGATGCCGACCGCGTGGGCGGCCGACATCGCGCCGCCGACCTCGCCGACCATCCAGGCGGCGCGCCGCGGAGCGAGGGGCGCGTGCTCCAGCATCAGCTGCAGCGAGGTGCCGGTGCCCCACTCGGTGACGACGTAGCAGGCGTCGCCCTTGACCTCGGCGTCGAGCACGCGCAGGAAGCGACGGTCGGTCAGGCGGGCGCAGCCCCGCGCGGCCTCGAGCAGCTCCGCGGAGCGGGCCGTGCCGGTCGGGATGACGTGCACGGCGACGTGCCGGGCCAGGACGCGGTCGTGGGCCCGCCAGAAGCGACCGTCGCCCGACTCGCTGAGGAGGTCGATGAGCAGGTAGCGGCCGGCGAGCACGTCACCGGGGCGGATCGTCGACGGCATGGCACCCCCTCGTCGCTGCCTTCGTCTTCGCCTCGCCACGCCCTGGGTGGTGAGGCCGGTCGCGTTCGCCATCGTAGGCCCACGACCATGCGCGTCGAACCCGGACGGCGAGGCTCATCGCCGACGCAGCCGACGGGTGACGGTCGAGACGACCTCGTTGACCTCGCCGAGACGCAGGAGGCGGGCCACCAGGAGCAGCACGAGCAGGAAGACCACGCCGACTCCGCCCGCGGTGAGCGCCGCCTGGAGGGGCGAGGAGTCGTCGCGGACCACCGGGCCGACCTGCAGGCGCAGCAGCCACGCGATCCCGCCGGCCACCGCGACCGTCGGCAGGAGCTTGAGCCAGAACAGCAGGAAACGACCGGTGTGCAGGCCGCCGAGGGCCCGGCCGAGCACGGTGTACGAGACGAGCGCGCCGACCGCGTACGCCAGCCCGTAGGCCAGCACGAGCGCCGGCGCCGTGTCGTAGAGGTTCGCCCGCTGCACCAGCAGCACCGCGAGACCGATGTTGACCGTCGCGATGAGGCACTGCACGAAGAAGACGGTGCGGGTGCGCTCGAGCGCGTAGAAGCCGCGCAGCATCGAGTAGTGGATCGTGAACAGCACCATCGCCGGGGCGAACAGCACCAGCGAGGGCACGAACACCCCGAACGAGTCGCTGGCCGCGCCGTAACCCCAGATCACGTTCGCGAGGTCGCCCGCGACCACCACGACGAGGGTCACGGCGGGCACGACGAACGCCAGGGTCGTGCGCAGCGTGCCGGCCAGCGTGCTGGCCACCCGACGCAGGTCGCGGTCGGCGGCCGCACCGGACAGCCGCGGCAGGATCGCGGTCATCAGCGACACGGTCACCACCGAGTGCGGCACCATCATGATGAGGAACGCCTGCGAGTAGACGAAGTAGCCGGTGCCCAGCTCGCCCTCGGCCGCCGCGGCCGAGGTGCCGGAGGACGCGAGGCGCACGACGACGGTGTACGCCAGCTGGTTGACGATGACGAAGCCGATCGTCCAGCCGGCGAGGCGGAAGGTGCGGCCCAGGCCGGTGCCGACGAAGTCGAAGCGCGGGCGGTAGCGCACCCCCGCGGCCCGCAGGAACGGCAGCAGGATCAGCAGCTGCGCGACGATGCCCAGCGTCGACCCGATGCCCAGCACGAGCTCCTGCGACGAGGAGTACGCCGAGTTCAGGTCGTCCTTCGCGACCGGGCCGAAGACGAAGAGGTAGACGACGAGGACGACGACCGAGATGACGTTGTTCGCGATCGGCGCCCACATCATCGGGCCGAACTTCCCGCGGGCGTTGAGGATCTGCCCGACGAGCACGAACATGCCGTAGAAGAAGACCTGCGGCAGGCAGTAGCGCGCGAAGTCGATCGCCGACTCCCGCTGCGCGGCCAGCTCGGGCGAGTTGAAGTCGCTGTCGAGGTAGAGCGACATCACCCACGGCGCGGCCAGCACCAGCGCGACCGTCACGGTGCCGAGGAAGAGCACCGACAGCGTGACGATGCGGTTGACGTACGCCTCGCCCGCGTCCGGGTCGTTCTTCATCGCCCGCACCAGCTGCGGCACCAGCACGGCGTTGAAGACGCCGCCGGCCAGCAGGATGTAGACCATGTTCGGGATCGTGTTGCCGATCGCGAAGAGGTCGGCGTGCATCTGCGTGCCCAGCGCGGCCGCGAGCAGGATGCCGCGCACGTAGCCGCTGAGCCGCGACACGATCGTGCCCGCCGCCATCACGGCGCTCGAGCCCAGGACGCGCTTGTCGACCCCGTCCGGGCCCTCCGCCTCGTCGAGCGGCTCGCTGGGCGGGACGCCCGGGGGGACGGACGTGGGGCGCGGCTCGGTCGGCGGCTCGGGCGACGGCTCGGTGGGTGGCTCGGTGGGTGGCGCCGGACGGCGTCGCCCGAGGAGCGCGGCCCAGCCACGCCGGGGCGCCGCGTGCTTGCCCGGGGGAGGTTCGGTGCTCACGCAGAGGCCTCCCGGGTCTCCGGCTCGGGGCCGTCGTCGGCGCCGGCGCGCCGACGTCGGATCCACAGCGAGGAGGCGGCCACGAGCACCACGAAGGCCACGCCGATGACGATCCAGATGACGTCGCTGACGGCGGCCGACCGGATCGGGAGGGCGGCGGTGGCGCCGAGGGGCACGCCCGTCGTGTCGGTGACCAGCACGTCGACGTCGAAGACGCCGAGCGTCCGCAGCTCGGCCTCGAGGAGCACGGTCGTGCTGCCGCCGGGCGGCAGGGTCAGCGGCTCGGACGGCGCGATGATCGCCCCGTCGCGCGACTCCCCCTGCAGCTCGATCTCGACCGGCTGCTCCAGCCCGTTCACGACCCGCACGCTGAACCGGCCGGACTCGCTGGCCAGCGTCACGGAGGCGGGCGCCTCGACGGTGATCCGGGCGAGCAGGCCGCGCACGACGTCGGCGGCCGCGTCGGCGACATCGGCCGAGCGGCCGTCGTCGTCGCGGTGCGCGTAGCCGAGCTGCGGGAGCGCCTCGCGGGCGATCCCACTGCTGACGCGGTCGGTGTCGGGCAGCACGCGGTCGAGCACCTGGCCGGACGCCAGCAGGTCGCCGACCGCGCGGAACGTCGCGCCGGGCACGGTCGTCTCCGGCGGGTCGGCGACGACCACGTCCTCGGTGGTGACCTCCGCCGGCGTCGCCCGCAGCGACGACAGCGGCTCGGCGTCGAGCACGGAGCCCGACGCGCCGTCGACGGGCAGACCGCCGCCGTCGGGGTCCCAGGAGGCGGGGAGCACCACGACGCGCGCCTCGCTGCTGGTCGCGACCAGGTCGTCGACGACGGTCTCGGCCACGATCCGCTGGCGGACCTGCAGGCCGGACGTCCGCGGGCCGGGCGCCGGACCGCCGGTGGCCGTGGCGCTGTCCGTCGCGACCACCCGCAGCTCGCCGAGGTCGCCGAGCACCTCGCCGACGGGCAGCGCGCCGTCGGGCAGCCGGTCGTCGGGGAGCAGCAGCGTCGTCCCGTCCTCGACCATGTCGAGGGCCTCGGCGGTGACGCCGTCGGCGGGCGGGGCGACCGCGGGCGTCGCGGGGAGCGCGTACCGCTCGAGGGCCTGCGCGGTCAGCGTGCGCGCCCAGGCGTACGAGGTCGGCCCGCGCTGCGCGGCCCCGGCGACGTCCACGTCGCCGTAGGGCAGCGCGAGGACGTCGGCCTCGCCGAGCGCGGCGAGGACGTCGGCCAGCCACTCGGCGGCCGCTGTGGCGAGCGGGTCGTCCTCGGGCGGGGAGGGCAGGTCGGTGTCCTCGCCGGCGGCGGTCGTGGGCTCGTCGGCGGCCTCCGGCTCGTCGGTCTCCTCGGGCTCCTCGACCGCGCCCAGGTCCCGGGCGGGGTTGCCGGCAGCCAGCCGGCGCGCCACGTCGAGGAGCGCGGGGTCGAGCAGCCAGGTGACCGACGAGGCGGACCCGCCGAGCGCCAGGTCCGCGAGCTCCCGCAGGCGGCCGCCCTCGCCGAGCAGGGCCTCCCACTTCTCGGTGTCGTCGACGGACCCGTCGGAGGTGTACGCGACGGGCTCGCGCAGCGGGACCACGACGGTGGTCGGCACGGGCTGCGTCGTCGCGCCCTCGGCGACGACGGGCAGGAAGGTGCGCGCCTTGCCGGCCGCGTTGCCGGTGCGCCCCTCCTCCGTCGCGCCGAGCGCGTGCACGCCCAGCCAGTAGACCCCCGGGGCGCCGCTGATCTCGAGCGCGTCCGCGGGCACGCTGAGGCTGAAGCGGCGGGTCTCCCCCGACGGCAGGCGGGTGATCGCGTCGTCGAACAGCCCCTCGTCGGTGAGCCGCTCGCCGATGAACGTGTCGGCGTCCTCCGCGACGGCGTCGTCGAGCTCCTGGCCCGAGGTCATCGGGGACGAGGAGGTGAGCGGGTAGACCCGGACGTCCGTCCAGGTCTCGTCGGTGGCGTTCGTGACCGTGCCGGAGACCGAGACCACGGCGTCGGGCGAGAGGACCAGCGTGTCCGGTGTCACGCGGTCGATCGTCACCACGAGCGGGTCCGTCGCCGGCTCCTGGGCCGCGTTCGCGCCGACGGGCGTGCGTACGCCCGTCGTGGCGGCGCTCGCGGTGGCCGCGACGGCCGGGAGCCCGAGCAGGAACGCGAGCAGCACGACCAGCGGCAACAGGGCCGCACGGGCACTGCGCCGTGCGAGGCACCCCCCGGTGGCCGGCTCGAGCATGGCGACGACTCTAGGCCAGCGTCGGGCAACTAGAGTGCACGGTCGTGTCCGTCCCCCCTGCCGAGCCTCCGCCGTCCGGTGCCCACCTGTCGATGGCGCAGGTGCAGGAGCGCGTCGCCGCCGAGCTGGACCGGATCGGGCCCGTCGTCGACGAGCTGGGCCGCCGCTTCGCCGACGCCGGCCACACCCTGCACCTCGTCGGCGGCCCGGTGCGCGACGCGATGCTCGGTCGCCTGCAGGACGACCTGGACCTGACCACCTCCGCGCACCCCGACGAGGTCGAGCGCCTCGTCAAGGGCTGGGCCGACGCGGTGTGGGACATCGGTCGGGCCTTCGGCACGATCGGCTGCCGCAAGGGCGAGTGGACGGTGGAGATCACCACCTACCGCTCCGAGGCGTACAGCCCCGACTCGCGCAAGCCGGAGGTCGCCTACGGCACCGACCTCGCCGGCGACCTCGGCCGCCGCGACTTCACCGTCAACGCCATGGCGGTCTCGCTGCCCGACCGGCGCTTCGACGACCCGTTCGGCGGCATCGTCGACCTGGCCCACCAGGTGCTGCGCACGCCCGGGCGCCCGGAGGACTCCTTCTCCGACGACCCGCTGCGGATGATGCGCGCCGCCCGGTTCGCCGCCCAGCTCGGCTTCGACGTCGCGCCCGAGGTCGTCGCCGCGATGACCGCGATGGCCGAACGCATCGACGTCATCTCCGCCGAGCGCGTGCGCGACGAGCTGGTCAAGCTGGTCTGCGCCCCGCAGCCGCGCCGCGGCCTGGCCCTGCTGGTCGAGACCGGGCTGGCCGAGCGGGTGCTGCCCGAGCTGCCGGCGCTGCAGCTCGAGCGCGACGAGCACCACCGGCACAAGGACGTCTACGAGCACTCGCTGACCGTGCTCGAGCAGGCGATCGACCTCGAGGAGCGGCTGGCCGGCCCGGACGGCGCCGGGGTCCCCGACTTCGTCGTCCGCTTCGCCGCGCTGATCCACGACATCGGCAAGCCGCGCACCCGCCGCTTCCTCTCCGACGGCTCCGTCACCTTCCACCACCACGACGTCGTGGGCGCGAAGCTGACCCGCAAGCGGATGAAGGCGCTGCGCTTCTCCACCGAGCAGGTCGAGGCGGTCAGCAAGCTGGTCGAGCTGCACCTGCGCTTCCACGGCTACGGCGACGGCGGCTGGACCGACTCCGCTGTGCGCCGCTACGTGCGCGACGCCGGCGACCAGCTCGAGCGGCTGCACATCCTCACCCGGGCCGACTGCACCACGCGCAACAAGCGCAAGGCCGACCGGCTGCGGCGCACCTACGACGACCTCGAGGCCCGCATCGCCGTCCTGGCCGAGCAGGAGGAGCTGGACGCGATCCGGCCCGACCTCGACGGCAACGCGATCATGACGATCCTGGGCATCGGGCCGGGCCGCGAGGTCGGGGAGGCGTACCGCTTCCTCCTCGAGCTGCGCATGGACGAGGGGCCGCAGACCCCCGAAGCGGCCGAGGCCGCCTTGCGCGCCTGGTGGGACGCGCGTACGCCCTGACCTCCGCGGGCCTTGTCCTGTTGACGCCCGTTCAGTAGCGTGCTCGGCGACCGTTGTCCCCGGCGTACGGAGCCAGCCATGAGCCAGACCACCCCGTCCAGCGACCTCGAGGCGAGCGTCGTCGTCGACGCCACCCCCGCCACCGTGTGGGCGCTGGTCTCCGACCTGCCGCGGATGGCCGAGTTCAGCGACCAGGTCGTGCGCACCTTCGTGCCCGGCGGCGTGCGGCTCGGCGCCAGCATGATCAACGTGAACCACCAGGGCTGGAAGGTCTGGCCGACGACCGCCAAGGTCGTCCGCTTCGACCCGCAGCACGAGATCGCCTTCCGGGTGCGGGAGAACCGCACGATCTGGTCGTTCCGCATCGTGCCCGGCCCCGACGGCACCCGCCTCGTGCACCGGCGGGAGACGCCCGACGGCATCTCGAACCTCTCGCGCACCCTGACCAGGACCGTCCTCGGCGGCGTCCCGAAGTTCACCGAGGAGCTGCGCACCGGCATGCAGGCCACGCTGGGCCGGATCAAGGCGACCGCCGAGCGCTCCTGACCCACGGGAGAACATCCCCGTCGCGCGAGGAGTGGATCACGCGCGGCGGGGAAGAGAGCGCGCCATGAGAAGCGAACTCTTCGCGCAGGAGAACCTGCCCAAGCAGAGCAACGAGCGTTACCTCCTCCAGAACTCCCAGACGCTGCGCATCGGTCTCGGGCCCGACGTGCTCGCCGCGAAGGGCTCGATGATCGCCTACCGCGGCAACGTCTCGTTCGAGCACGAGAGCGCCGGCAGCATCGGCAAGCTCGCCAAGAAGATCGTGACCAGCGAGAACCTGTCGCTGATGCGCGTCTCGGGCCAGGGCGAGGTCTACTTCGCCGAGCAGGCCGGCTACATCAACCTCATGCACCTCGAGAACGAGGGCATCTCCGTCAACGCCCGCAACCTGCTCGCCTTCGACACGACGCTGCAGTGGGACATCAACCGCACCAAGGGCGCGGGCATGATGAGCGGCGGCCTGTTCAACACGACGCTCGGCGGCACCGGCACGGTGGCCATCGTCGCGGTCGGCCTCGTCACCGTGCTCGACTGCTCGCAGGGCCCGGTCTACGTCGACTCCGACGCCGCCGTCTGCTGGTCCGCGAACCTCTCGCCGACCGTGCAGAGCAGCATGTCGGCGCGCTCGCTGATCCGGGGCGGCTCCGGCGAGGCGCTGCAGCAGGTCTTCTCCGGCCCCGGGTTCGTGGTGGTCCAGGCCTACGAGTGGGCCCCGGTCCCCACGAGCTGATGCCCGTGAGCCGATGAGGAGGGGTACGCGCGCCGCCGTGGCCGCCGTGGCCGCACTCGTCCTGGGTGCGGTCACGGCCTGCGGCGGCGGGTCGGGCGGGACCGACGCTCGCGACGACGGGGCTGCGCTGCCCGGGACGCGGATCTGCGACCTCCTGCCGCCGGTGGCGCGCGACTGGGAGGCGGCCGACCCGCAGGAGACGCTGATCGCGCAGCAGCCGTTCGTCGCCTGCGCCGTCGACCCCGGCGGCCTGCTGGAGGTGGGTGTGCGGGTCGACGGCCTGGGCTGGACCCAGCCGTCCATCGCGGGGCACCTGCCGGCCTACGCGCCGGACGGGCGCGAGCCGGTCGACGGGGTGGGGGACGAGGCGTACCGGACGCTCGAGACGTCGGAGTCCGGCGTGCTCGAGCACCTCGTGGCGCGCGAGGGCGACGTCACGGTGCTGGTGCGCAACGCCACGGCGTACGCACCGGAGGCGTCGACGCTCGACGCCGCGGTGACCGAGGAGATCGCCACGGCGCTGCTCGACGCGGTCACGCCGGCGCTGCTCGACGACGTCGAGCTGCTGGGCCCGACGGGCCCGTGCCCCGCGGCGGACGACCCGACGGTGGTCGCCCTGGTCGGCGAGGTGGCGGGAGCGCGGGCGCACGCGACGCCGGCGGCCGTGCGCTGCTCGTACCAGACCGTTGACGGCGGCACCCTGGTCGTCGACGGGATCCCGCTGCCGGACGCGGAGGACTACCTGCGCGGCGAGGACGTCGACGTCCGGGGCGCGGCCGGGGCGAGCCTGGACGACCTGGGCTTCCCGGCCCTGACCGTGGCCGTCGACGACGCCCGGTTCCTCACCGTCGTGCCGGTGCCGGCGGAGGGCAGCGGGGCGTCGGCGGCCGAGGCGCCGGACCTGCTCGTCGAGCTCGCGGAGCGGATGCTCGCCGAGGGGATCCTCGACGGGCTCGAGGACTGACGCGGCGCCCCTGTCGCAGGTCACCGGACGCGACCCCCGGAAACGACGGAGGGCCGCACCCCGACGGGGTGCGGCCCTCCGCGTCATGCGTGGGTCATGCGTGGGTCCTGCGGAGCGAGGAGGTCACTCCTCGCCGCGGATGAACGCCTCCACGCGACGACGGCCCTCGTCGTCCGGCAGCTGCACCGGGGGCGACTTCATGAGGTAGGACGACGCGGAGATGATCGGGCCACCGATGCCGCGGTCCTTGGCGATCTTCGCCGCGCGGATCGCGTCGATGATGATGCCGGCGGAGTTCGGGGAGTCCCACACCTCGAGCTTGTACTCGAGGCTCAGGGGAACGTCGCCGAACGCGCGACCCTCGAGGCGGACGTACGCCCACTTGCGGTCGTCGAGCCACGCGACGTAGTCCGACGGGCCGATGTGCACGTTCTTGTCGTGCACCTTGCCGGCCAGCGAGCCGTGCAGGTTCGACGTGACGGCCTGCGTCTTCGAGACCTTCTTCGACTCCAGGCGCTCGCGCTCGAGCATGTTCTTGAAGTCCATGTTGCCGCCGACGTTGAGCTGGTACGTCCGGTCCAGCGTGACGCCGCGGTCCTCGAACAGCTTCGCCATCACGCGGTGCGTGATGGTGGCGCCGACCTGGCTCTTGATGTCGTCGCCGACGATCGGGACGCCCGCGACGCGGAACTTCTCGGCCCACTCCGGGTCCGAGGCGATGAAGACGGGCAGCGCGTTGACGAACGCGACACCCGCGTCGATGGCGGCCTGCGCGTAGAACTTGTCCGCCTCCTCCGAGCCCACCGGCAGGTAGGAGACGAGGACGTCGGCCTTGGTGTCCTTGAGGACCTGCACGACGTCGACCGCGGGGGCGTCCGACTCCTCGATGGTCTCGGCGTAGTACTTGCCGATGCCGTCGAGCGTCGGGCCGCGCTGCACGGTGATGCCCAGCGGGGGCACGTCGCAGATCTTGATGGTGTTGTTCTCGCTCGCCTGCGTGGCCTCCGCGAGGTCGAAGCCGACCTTCTTCGCGTCGACGTCGAAGGCGGCGACGAACTCCACGTCCGAGACGTGGTAGTCACCGAAGACGACGTGCATGAGCCCCGGCACGGTGCCTGCGGGGTCGGCGTCCTTGTAGTACTCGACGCCCTGGATCAGGGAGGTGGCGCAGTTGCCCACTCCCACGATCGCTACTCGAACCGAACCCATGGGGCTCTCTCCTTACTTGCTTTCTCCTGGTGTGGACAGGTCTTCAGGTGCCTCCGCCGGGCGCTCGCGCTCCGCGTCGATGAGGTCCGACAACCAACGGACCTCCCGTTCGACCGACTCGACCCCGTGCCGCTGGAGCTCGACCGCGTACCGGTCGACCTCCTTCTGGGTGCGGCTCAGGTCGGACTGGACGCGGTCGAGACGTTCCTGCAGCCGGGTGCGCCGGCCCTCCAGCACGCGCAGACGGATCTCCATGTCCGTGCGGCCGAAGAAGGCGAACCGGATGCCGAAGGTGTCGTCCTCCCACGCTGCGGGGCCGACCTCCGACATGAGGCGCTTGAACTCGAGCTTGCCTTCCTCCGTCACCTCGTAGACGATGCGCGGCCGGCGGGTGACCGGTGTCGTGGACACCGTGGTCTCCGTGATGAGGCCGGTGCGCAGCATCCGCTTCAGCGCGGGGTAGAGCGAGCCGTACGACAGCAGGCGACCCCACCCGAGCATCAGGTTGAGGCGCTTGCGGAGCTCGTAGCCGTGCATGGGTGCCTCGTGCAGCAGTCCGAGGACTGCCAGCTCGATGGTCTCCGCACGACGTGCCATGCGATCTATCGTAGCGATATATCCGCAGACGTGAAGTCGGCGCGACCGTGGGGTGTCCCACGGGTGGCCGCGGCATGCGCGCGTACGCCCGGGATCCCGCGCGGGGCGCGGGTCTGCCTCGAGGAAGCCCGCCTCGCAGCGCCGTTGCGTACCCTTGACCGGGTTTGGCCACACCCCCGGTGGCCGACCGAGCACAGGAGGAAGCAGGCCACGATGCCGGGAAAGCGACGCGCAGACGGTCCCGCCGACACGGGCGGGCGCCGCCCGAGCACCCCACCGAGGTCCGGTGCCGCAGGCGCGGGAGCGCCGCGAGGCGGCCGCCCCACCGGCGCCGGCAGCGGCCCCGGTCGCGCCACCGGCACCGGCCGTCCCGGCGGTCCCTCCGGTCCCGGTCGGGGCAAGGGGACGACGCGGGGCAAGGACAAGGGGCCGAAGCGCCCCTGGTGGAAGCGCGTCCTCCTGTGGGGCACGACCAGCTTCCTCGTCCTGGCGCTGATCGCCGTCGGCACCTTCGTGGTCGCCTACCAGACGACCGAGATCCCCGACCCCAACGCGGCGTTCCAGACGCAGACGACGAACATCTACTACGCGGGCGGCGAGCAGGAGCTCGGGTCCTTCGCCACGCAGAACCGCGAGTCGATCTCCTTCGACGAGATGCCCGAGGTGGTGCGCGACGCCGTCGTCGCCGCCGAGGACCGCACCTTCTGGACGAACCGGGGCATCGACCCGCGCGGCATCCTGCGCGCGGCGTTCTCCAACGCCTCGGGGAACGCGACGCAGGGGGCGTCGACGATCACCCAGCAGTACGTGAAGATCCTCTACCTCTCGCAGGAGCGCACGCTGACGCGCAAGGCGAAGGAGGCCATCCTCTCGCTGAAGATCCAGCGCCAGCTGAGCAAGGAGCAGGTGCTCGAGGGCTACCTCAACACCATCTACTTCGGCCGCGGCGCCTACGGCATCGAGGCCGCCTCGCAGGCGTACTTCGCGAAGTCCGCCGGCGACCTCTCCCTCGGCGAGGCCGCGGTGCTCGCGTCGGTGATCAACAACCCGACCAAGCACAACCCGGACACCGAGACCGGCCGGACCAACCTGGAGAACCGGTACGCCTACGTGCTCGCCGGCATGGTCGAGGCCGGCGACATCAGCCAGGACGACGCGGACGCGGCGGCCGAGCTGCCGACCTTCCCGGAGATCGAGGAGTCGGACACCTACGGCGGCCAGCGCGGCCACGCCCTCAAGCTGGTCCGCGACGAGCTCGAGGCCCTCGGCTTCAGCGCCGACGAGATCGACGGCGGCGGCCTCCAGGTCGAGACGACCCTGACGTCGCAGGCGATGGCCGCGGCCGAGCAGGGCGTGGCGGACGAGTACCCCGAGGGCTTCTTCCCCTACAACGAGGACGAGGCGCAGAACGCGGCGAACTCCCTGCACGTCGGCGTCGCGATGGTCGAGCCGTCGACGGGTGCGCTGCGCGGCTTCTACGGTGGCCAGGACTACCTGCAGTCGCAGATCAACTGGTCCACCGCGCTGGTGCAGCCCGGCTCGACCTTCAAGGCGTTCGCGGTCGCCGCGGCGCTCGAGAACGGCTACTCGCTGCGTGACTACTTCGACGGCAACTCGCCCTACGAGACCGCCGACGGCAGCGAGGTCGAGAACCAGGGCAACCGGTCCTACGGCCGGGTCACGCTCGAGCGGGCGACCGAGGACTCCATCAACACCGCCTTCCTCGAGCTCGCCGAGGAGATGGAGGACGGCCCGCAGAAGATCCTCGACACCGCCGAGGCGCTGGGCATGCCGTCCAACGAGGGCGGCGACTTCGGCATCCCGACGAACTCGCGCGGGCTCGACACCAACCTGGGCGTCTCGCTCGGCTCGGGCGACGTCAGCGCGGTCAACATGGCGGCGGCGTACGGCTCCATCGCCAACGGCGGCGTCTACAACCCCGTCCACGTGGTGCAGCGGGTCACCGACCGGTTCGGCACCGTGAAGTACGAGGCCGAGAGCGCGCCGGAGCGCGCGATCTCCGAGGACGTCGCGGCCGACACCTCGTACGCGCTGCAGCAGGTCGTGCAGAGCGGCTCGGGCAGCGCGGCCCTGGCGCTCGACCGGCCGGCGGCCGGCAAGACGGGCACGGCGACCAACGACAAGGGCGAGGTCTCCTCGTCCTGGTACGTCGGCTACACGCCGCAGCTCGCGACCGCGGTGACCTACACCCGCGGAGACGGCCGCCAGCAGCTCGAGGGCTTCCTGCCGGAGTTCTTCGGCGGGTCGTTCCCGGCCCGCACCTGGACGTCCGTGATGGAGCGCGCGCTCGAGGGCACCGAGGAGCTCGACTTCCCGGACCCGGTCTTCCTCGAGGGCGAGAACGACCGGCCGAACGCGGACGACTACACGCCGCCGCCGACCCGGGACCGGGCGCCGAGCACGCCGACGCCCACGGAGACCTCGGAGCCCACCGAGACCGAGACGACGGAGCCGACGCAGCCGACGCAGCCGACCGAGCCCACGGAGCCGACCGAGCCGACCGAGCCGCCGGAGACCACCGGCCCGCCCGAGACCACCGGCCCGCCCGAGACGGAGCCGCCGGGCCTGCTGCCCGACCCCGGCAACGGGCAGTAGCCCGCCCGTGACGCGCCGCGTGGCGCCCTCGGTCGACGACCCGGGCGTCGCCGCGCTCAGCGGGGTCCTCGGCGGGCCGGGCGGTCGGTTCGCCCGACCCCGCCGCTGGGCGCCGCTGCTGGTCGGGGTGCTGGTCGCGGGCCTCGTGGTCCTCGTCGGCGCCGGTCTGCGCGCCGGGTGCGAGCAGGACGGCTGGCAGGCCGACTCGTCGCGCTTCGCGCCGGTCTGCTTCTCCGCGCTGCCCGCGACCTACGTCGCGGACGGCGGTGCGCAGGACCTCTGGCCGTACGGCTCCGCCGTCGGCGACACCGCCGCGCCGCGCGAGCCGGGCTCGCCGGTGGTGCGCTACGACGCCGGTCCCGACCACGCGCTGGTGGGTCTCACCCTGGTGCGCGCCGGGCTCGCCGACCTCGTCGGTCCCGACGAGACCACCGCGGCGGCGCGCGGCAGCCAGCCGGTCGAGGACCTCTACCGCGACGACGACGTGCGCGCCGAGGCGTCGGCGACGCTGAGCGCGGCCGCCGTGCTCGTCCTGGGCGCCCTCGTCGCGCTGGTCGTCGCCGTGGGCCGCTGGCGCGCCTCGCGGCCGTGGGACGGCGTCCTCGTCGCGACCGCCCCGGTGGTCGCGATCGCCGGGCTCGTCGACCTCTCGCTGGTGGGTGTCGCCCTGGCCGTCGGCGGGGTCCTGGCCGCGCGCCGCTCCCGGTGGCTGGCGGCCGGAGTGATGCTCGGTGGCGCGCTCACGTTCGCCTGGACGGCCTGGGCCGTGCTGCTGGCGGTGCTGGTCGCCGTCGTGGCGGCGCGCCGCGCGCTGCCCGACGTGCTCGCGCTGGCAGGGTCGGCCGCCGGCACCTGGCTCGCGCTGTCCTTGCCCGCGGTCCTGACGGGCCCGGGCGTCTGGGCGGCCGGCTGGGCCGCGGCGTTCGACGCGCCCGCGGCACCGGGATCGGTGCGCGCGGTCGTGGAGGCCGTCCGCGGCGGCGAGGTGCCGGCGTACCCGCTCGTGGCGCTCGTCGTGCTCCTCGTCTGGACCGCGGCCGTCGGGGTCGTGGTCGCGCAGCGGCGCCGGTCACGGCCGGTGCGCCTCGAGCAGGTGTGCCTGCTCGTGGTCGCGGTGGCCGTGGGGCTGCTGGGGGGCGGCCCGGCCGCGGCCCTGTGGGTGCTGCCGTTCGCCGTCCTGGCGCTGCCGCGGGTGGTCCCGCTGCTGGGCTGGCAGCTGGTCGAGGTCGCGTACGCCGCGACCGTCTGGTGGACGACCGACGGCGCGCTGGTGCGGGGCGAGACGCCCGTCGAGGGCCCCCTGGCGGCGATGACGCTGCTGCGCCTGGTCGCGCTCGGCAGCCTGGCCGCGCTCGTCGTGCGCGACGTGGCGATCCCGTCGTCCGACCCGGTGGCCGAGGAGCGGATGCCCGTCGAGCGTCAGGTGACCACGACGCGGTCGAACGTCGTCGCGGTGTAGCGCACCCGCACGTCCACGCTCTCGCCGACGGCCGGCACGGTCGCGCCGCTCGGCACGAAGAGCATGGAGGCCTGCATGTGCGGGGGCTCGGCGAAGAGCCGCTGCTTGCCGCCGATCGAGAACGGCGAGCGCACGAAGCCGACCGCGTCGAGACCGCCGCGGGCCAGCGTCGCCGCCCGGGCCTTCATCGACAGGTCGCCGCTGGGCGCCTCGAGCCCGATGCCGTGCGCCGTGCCGCCGGAGACGACCAGGATGGTGCCCGGCTTGGGCACGGAGCGCCCGCGGTAGCCGAAGACGTCCCCGCGCTCGACGGGGTGGGCGTCCAGCACGGTCGCGGTGACCGACAGGGCGCTGCGGTCGCCGAGCCACAGGCCCGTGCCGGCGCGGGGCCGGAACGTGTAGTCGGGGTACTGCGCCGTCAGCGCCGCCAGCTCGGCGTCGGAGAGGTGGCTGACCCAGACCGTGGTCGTGGCCAGGTCGGCGGCGACCACGTCAGTCATCAGCCGGCGCACCTCGCCGAGGTGGGAGCCCTGGGCCAGCGGCAGGTGCAGCGCGACGCCGGCGAGCTGCCCGGCCAGGCCGCCCCGCTCCGCGAGCAGGGCGCCGGCCTCGCGCAGGTCCCGCGCGCTGAGCCCGTGGCGCAGCATCGAGGTGGTGCGCTCCAGGACGAACCGCGACGCGGGGTCGCGGTCGAGGAGGGCCCGCAGGTCCTCGACCCGGCTCACGGTGTGGATCACGCGACGGGTCAGCGGGCTGCCCGGCGCGAGGTCGAGCGGGGTGCCGAAGGGACGCCACGGCGTCAGCACCAGCAGCGAGCCCTCGAAGCGGTTGGCGACCTCGCCGAGCTCGTCGTAGGTGCCGACCGCGAGGGTGTCGACGCCGAGCCAGGTGGCCCGGCGGGCGAGGCGGCCGAGCGTCAGGCCGTACCCGTTGCCCTTCGCCACGGGGACGAGGCCCGGGTGGGCGTCGGTGTAGGCGCGCAGGTGCTCGCGCCAGCGCGGACCGTCCACGGTCAGGGTCAGGCTCATGTCGCTCCCCTCAGCCCCGTCGGTTCATGTAGAGGTCGAACGCGCGGTAGAGCAGGCGGTTGACGGGCAGGTCCCACTCGCCCGCGTACTCCACCGCCTCGCCACCGGTGCCCACCTTGAACTGGATGAGGCCCACGTGGGCGTCGTCGGCGTCCAGGGTCTCGGTGATGCCGCGCAGGTCGTAGACGTCGCAGCCGGCATCGAGCGCAGCGCGGATCATCGCCCACTGGACCGCGTTGGAGCCGCGCACGTCGCGCTTGACGGTCGACGAGGCGCCGTAGGAGTACCAGTAGTGGGCGCCCACCCGGATCGCGATCGTCGCCGCCACCAGCTCGCCCTCGTGGTGGGCGAGGAAGAACGTGAAGCGGCCCGCCTCGTCGGCGTTGAGCGCGTCGCGCATGGTGCGGAAGTACGCCAGCGGCCGCGGCGTGAACCGGTCGCGCTCGGCCGTGTGCACGTACAGCTCGTGGAACGCCGCCAGGGCCTCGTCGTCGGTCGCCGTGGTGACCTCGACGCCGGCCTTGTCGGCCTTCTTGACGTTGCGACGCCACAGCTGGTTCATGCCCTTGAGGACGTCCGCCTCGCTGCGCGGCTCCGTCGTGCCGTCGCCGGCCTCGCTCGGGCGCCGCAGCGGGATCTGGAAGTTGAAGGCGGGCTGACCGGCGCTGAAGCCGCCCTCGGCGGTCAGCTTCTGCCAGCCGAGCTCGTGCAGCTGCGAGACCACGGTGGCGCCCTCGGCGCTGCGCTCGTAGGGCGGCAGCTCGCCCAGGCGGCTCACCTCGTCGGAGGCGATGCCCTCCTTGACCCCCGCGGCGTCCCAGCGGTGCAGCACGACGGGCGGGCCGATCCGGATGCCGAACGCGCCCTGGCGCTTGAGGTGGGCGGTCATCGGCGTCAGCCACGCGGCGAGCTCGCCGTCCGCGTACCCGATCACCGGGCCCTCCGGCAGGTACGCCAGGTAGCGCTTGAGCCTCGGGACCTGGCGGTAGAGCACCAGTGCCGCGCCGACCAGCTCCGTGCCGTCGAACCAGCCGATCGACTCGTGGCGCCACTCCGCCTTCACGGCGCCCCAACCGGGGGTCTGCAGGAAGCTGACCGAGCGCCGTGAGGCGACGAAGGAACGGTGCTCGTCCGCCGAGATCGTGCGCACGGCGAGCGGCCCCGACGGTGCCGGGACGGCGGTCTGGGGAGAGGTCAGCGGCGGCGTCGTCACGGCTGCGAGGCTAGCCGGTCGCGCAGCCAGGCAAAGTCCTCGCGGTGCTCGTCGGCGCCGCCCGGGGTCTCGCAGACCACCGGGGCGCCCGCGTCGCGCACCACGGCGGCCAGCAGGTCCGGGTCGATCCGACCGGCCCCGAAGTTCGCGTGCCGGTCGGCGCCGGAGTCGAAGTCGTCGCGGGAGTCGTTGGCGTGCACCAGGTCGATGCGGCCCGTGATCGCCCGGACGTCGTCCACGACCGTCTCGAGCGCGTTGCCGCCGGCGTGGGCGTGGCAGGTGTCGAGGCAGAAGCCGACCTGGTCGGCGCCCTCCGCCGAGCCGATCGCCGCCCACACGCCCGCGATCCGCTCGAGGTAGCGCGTCATCGCGTTGTCGCCGCCCGCGGTGTTCTCGATCAGCAGCGGCACCTTGATGTCGGTCGCCTCCACCGCCTTGCGCCAGTTGTCGAAGCCCTTGGCCGGGTCGTCGGCCTTGTTGACGTGGCCGCCGTGCACGATCAGGCCGAGCGCGCCGATCTCCGCCGCCGCGTCCATGTGCTGCTGCAGCAGCTTGCGGCTCGGGATCCGGATCCGGTTGTTCGTCGTCGCGACGTTCACGATGTACGGCGCGTGGACGTAGATGCCGACCCCCGCCTCCTGCGCGGCGGCCCGCAGGGCGGCCGCGCCCCCCGCGTACGCCACCTCGGGGCCCTTGTAGCCCTGCGGGTCGCCCAGGAACATCTGCACGATCGGGGCCTGCCGGGCGGCCGCCTCGGCGATCGGGTCGGTCTGGTCGACGTGGGCGCCGATGAGGAGGTCGGTCATGCCCGCCATCGTAGGGACGGGGACCGACGAGAGCCGATCCGGCGGGATTGGGCGCCCCGCGCGGCCCGCTGATAGCCTCAGGGGTCGCCTTACCGCCCCGACCGACGGGGAGACGGTGGGCACAACCACCGCAGGACGTTCCGCGGCGCCCCCGTGCGCCGGGCCGACCCGCGGTGACGCAGAGCCCTCCTGCCACGGAGAGACCGTGGTCGCCTAGTCCAGAGGAGGTGGAGACCGCTGTGCGTGCATATGAGCTGATGGTCATCCTCGACCCGAACCTCGAGGAGCGGACGGTCGCCCCGTCGCTGCAGAAGTACCTCGACAACGTCGTCGTCAAGGACGGTGGCAGCGTCGAGAACGTCGACGTCTGGGGCCGCCGCAAGCTGGCGTACGAGATCAAGAAGAACGCCGAAGGCATCTACGTGGTCGTCAACCTGCAGGCCGAGCCTGCGACGGTCAAGGAGCTCGACCGGCAGCTGTCGCTGAACGAGTCGATCCTCCGCACCAAGGTCATTCGCCCCGACATCCGCGGCTGATCGCGCCACGGCCCGACCGGGCTGTGGACGAAGGGTCGCCCCGGCGGCCGGCGCACGCGACGATGGGCGCCACACGCCGGGACCGACCCGCGATCGAGCTTGAGAACCACCGAGGAGAGACATGGCAGGCGAGCCGAACATCACGGTCATCGGCAACCTCGTCGACGACCCGGAGCTGCGCTTCACCCCGTCGGGTGCGGCCGTGGCGAACTTCCGGATCGCGTCGACGCCGCGCACGCTGAACCGGCAGACGAACGAGTGGGAGGACGGCGAGGCGCTGTTCCTCTCGTGCGCCGTCTGGCGGCAGTACGCGGAGAACGTGGCCGAGTCCCTGCAGAAGGGCATGCGCGTCATCGTCACGGGGCGGCTCCGGTCGCGTCAGTACGAGACGCGTGAGGGCGAGCGACGCACCTCCTTCGAGATCGACGTCGAAGAGGTCGGCCCGGCCCTGCGCTACCACACCGCGAAGGTGGCCCGTGCGGGCCGCGGCAACGGTGGCGGCGGCGGTGGCGGCAGCTACGGCGGCGGCCAGGGTGGCGGTCAGGGCGGTGGCCAGGGTGGCTACGGCAACCAGGGCGGCGGGCCGCAGCGTTCGTCCGGCCCGGCGGCCGACGACCCGTGGGCCTCGCCCGCTCCCTCCTCCGGTGGCGGCTCGCGCGGCGGCCAGGGTGGCGGCTCGTCCGACCCGTGGGGTGCCCCCGGGGTCGGCAACGACGAGCCCCCGTTCTGACCCGCTGCGCCTGACCGGCGAACACCCACGACGGCCCTCCGGCCGTCCGCACCAACGCGTCAACGATCCCATTCCGGCCCCGGCCGGGCTCTAAGGAGAGCACCACAATGGCGAAGCCCATCATCCGCAAGCCGAAGAAGAAGCAGAACCCGCTGAAGGCTGCCGGCGTCACGACGATCGACTACAAGGACGTGAACCTGCTCCGCAAGTTCATCTCCGACCGCGGCAAGATCCGCGCCCGTCGCGTCACCGGCGTGACCGTCCAGGAGCAGCGCAAGATCGCCATGGCGATCAAGAACGCCCGCGAGGTCGCTCTGCTGCCGTACTCGTCCGCCGGTCGCTGAGAAGGAGCCAGAGAACCATGAAGCTGATCCTGACCCAGGAGGTCGACGGTCTCGGCGCCGCCGGCGAC
Source organism: Nocardioides imazamoxiresistens (assembly GCF_032378595.1). Lineage (NCBI taxonomy): Bacteria > Bacillati > Actinomycetota > Actinomycetes > Propionibacteriales > Nocardioidaceae > Nocardioides > Nocardioides imazamoxiresistens. The sequence goes on along the minus strand of NZ_JAVYII010000003.1, from coordinate 157,973 downwards.
GTCGTCGACGTCAAGCCGGGCTACGGCCGCAACTACCTCGTGCCGCGCGGTGTCGCGGTCGCGTGGACGCGCGGCGGCGAGAAGACCATCGACTCGATCAAGTCGGCCCGCAAGGCGCGCGCGGTGCGCGACCAGGCGCACGCCGAGGAGATCAAGTCCAAGCTGCAGGGCGCGTCCGTGGACGTCAAGGTCCGTGCCGGCCAGGGCGGTCGCCTCTTCGGCGCCGTCACGGTCGCCGAGATCGCCGACGCCATCAAGGACGCCACCGGCGAGTCGATCGACAAGCGCACGATCGTCGTGACCAACCCGGTCAAGACGCTCGGCCCGCACACCGTGTCGGTCAAGCTGCACGACGAGGTCTCCGCCGCGGTGGCCATCAACGTCCAGGCGGCGTGAGCCCCGCGTCTCGCTCGAGACGCACCCCTCGACGGGCCGTCCTCCTCCGGGAGGGCGGCCCGTCGTCGTGCGTGGGGCCGTCCCTGCGCGGGTCCCGGCGCCCTCAGGCCCCGGTGACCATCCACGCCTCGGTGCGGGCCCGGTGCACCAGCACGACGCCGCGCGCGCCCATGAACACGAAGGCGAGCGCGGCCCACACGGCGAGCAGGCTGGGCAGGAGCACCGCGGCGGCCAGCACCGCCGGGGCGTACACGGCCAGGACGGCCACGCCGCCCCACGCCAGGTAGGTGCCGTCGCCGGCCCCGATCAGCACCCCGTCGAGCACGAAGACGACGCCGGCCAGCGGCTGGCCGACGGCGATGACGAGCAGGACGCCGGCCAGCGCGGCCTGCACCGCGGCGTCGGGGGTGAAGAGCCGGCCCAGCCAGGGGCTCGAGGCGGCGAGCACGACGCCCGTCACGACACCGCTGCCGACGCCCCACTGGACCATCCGCCGCGTGGTCGCCCGGGTGCCCTCGAGGTCGCCGGCCCCCAGCGAGCGGCCCGTGAGCGCCTGCGCCGCGATGGCGATCGCGTCGAGGACGAACGCGAGGAAGCCCCAGATCGTGAAGGCGAGCTGGTTGGCGGCCAGGGTCACGGCCTCGTCGCCCTCGACGGCGCGTGCGGCGGCCAGGACGGCGGCGTACGTGGTCACCAGCAGGGCGGCGCGCAGCGTGAGCGTACGCACCAGCAGCGGCACCGCCGCGCGGCCCGCGGCCCGGATCCCCCGCAGGTCCGGGCGCAGGGAGGCGCCGTGGCGCCGAGCGCCGCGGGCGACGACGACCGTCAGGGCCACGGCGCACAGCACCTGCGCCACGACGGAGCCCAGCGCCGCGCCCGCCACGCCGAGGGCGGGGAAGGGGCCGAGCCCGAAGACCAGCAGGAAGTTGAGCGCGGCGTTGAGGGCGTTGCCGAGGACGGCGACGACGAGGGGCGTACGCACGTCCTGCAGGCCGCGCAGCACCCCGGTCGCGGCCAGCATCACCAGCAGCGGGGTCACCCCGAGCAGCGCGATCTGCAGGTAGGTGACGCCGAAGTCGCTGACGCGCTCGCCGGCGCCGAACGCCCGCACCAGCGGGTCGGCCAGCGGCACGCCGACCGCGGTGGCGACGACGCCGATACCGACGGCGAGCCAGATCCCGTCCACGCCCTGGGCCAGCGCCCGACGCAGGTCGCCGACGCCGAGGAGCCGGGCGACGGCCGCGGTCGTGCCGTAGGCCAGGAAGACGCACAGGCCGACGACCGTCTGCAGGACCACGGCCGCGATCCCGAGACCGGCGAGCTCGGCGGTGCCCAGGTGGCCGACGATCGCGGCGTCGGTGAGGAGGAAGAGGGGCTCGGCGACGAGGGCCAGGAAGGCCGGGACCGCGAGCCTCAGGATCTCGCGGTCACGCTGCTGCAGCACGTCGGCAATCTAGACCGCGGCGGTGATCTGCGGCGAAATCTGGACAGGGGAGCGGGCCTGTGTGTAAAGGGGCCGGATCTGTGTACAGCGTTCGCCGGAACGGCGGCGGGCGGGCCTCGGCGTGTCGTGGGCCCGGCGTCGCGAATCCACAGGCCCGGAGTTTCTGTCCACACGGTGCGGAACAAGTCTTCCCAGGTCAGCGGGGTGGAGACCGCGCGGCCGCTGCAATTCCCACAGCTTCATCCCCAGCCAGGGACAGGCGTCCCGCGTGTCGTCCACCGACCTCGGCCAGTTATCCACAGGACCTGTGGACAGGGTGGTGTCGCGCGCTGCTGCGGACACGTAGTTTCGGCCCCCGACCCGCGCGTGCGCGAGCGGTCGGCAGCGGCGCTGTCGGACCCCGCGCCTAGCGTGCGGGCACGGCGGCGCCGACGCGTTCCGGGAGCGGCGGCCGCGGCCAGACGAGGAGGAGACCAGGGTGAGCGTGACCGATCGCGACACGGACTTCTCGGCACCCCCGCCGGACGAGTGGGGCGACGGTCCGTCGCCGTACGAGCCGGGCGAGGCACCGCCCCAGCGCGCCGGCGACCGGACCCCTCCGCAGGACAACGCGGCCGAGCAGTCGGTCCTCGGCTCCATGCTGCTGAGCAAGGACGCGATCGCCGACGTCGTCGAGTCGGTGCGGGGCACGGACTTCTACCGCCCGGCGCACGAGTCCGTCTTCGACGCGATCATCGATCTCTACGGCCGCGGCGAGCCGGCCGACCCGGTCACCGTCGCCGCCGAGCTGCAGCGCCGCGGCGAGCTGCAGAAGGTCGGCGGGGCGCCCTACCTCCACACGCTGTCGGCCAACGTCCCGATCGCGGCGAACGCGGGCTACTACGCCGAGATCGTCCGCGAGAAGTCCGTCTTGCGCCGTCTCGTCGAGGCGGGCACCCGGATCGTGCACATGGGGTACGCGGGGGAGGGCGAGGTCGACGACATCGTCGACGTCGCGCAGGCCGAGGTCTTCAAGCTCGCGGAGAAGCGCTCGGGCGAGGACTACGCGCCGCTGGCCGACATCATGGAGGGCGTCCTCGACGAGATCGAGGCGATCGGCAACCGGGAGGCCGGCGTCTACGGCGTGCCCACCGGGTTCGCCGACTTCGACGAGCTCACCAACGGCTTCCACGGCGGTCAGATGATCGTGGTCGCCGCCCGTCCCGCGATGGGCAAGGCGCTGGCGCTCGACACCCCGCTGCCGACCCCCTCGGGTTGGACGACCATGGGCGAGGTGCAGGTCGGCGACCTGCTGGTCGACGCCGCCGGCCGCCCGACCAGCGTGGTCGCCGCGACGGACGTGCTCGTCGGCCACGCCTGCTACGAGGTCGAGCTGTCCGACGGTTCCCGCGTGGTCGCCGACGCCGGGCACCAGTGGGTGACGCAGACCCGAGCGCCGGGTGAGGACGGCTGGGCCCCGGCGACGGTCACGACCGAGGAGATGGCCGCGACGCTGCACGTCGGCGGTCGGCCGAACCACGCGATCGTGACCTCGGCGCCGCTGGTCGGCGAGCCGGCCGACCTGCCGATCGGGCCGTACGCCCTCGGTGCCTGGCTCGGGGCCGGTTTCGAGACCGCCGCGCGGATCCGGGCCGGCGGTCCCGAGGTGCCGCTGCTCGTCGAGGCCGAGGGCTACGAGGTCGTCGCCCGCGGCGGCGGCGTGCACGCCGTCTCGGTGCCGCAGCCCGAGCCGGTCGAGGGGCGCTGCGTCTCGTGCGGTGCCGAGCACCGCGGGCTGCGGGCGCACTGCCAGGGCTGCTGGACCCGTCACGGCTCGTTCACCGCGCTGCTGCGCACCGCGGGGCTGCTGGGGTCGCGGCACGTGCCGGCGGCCTACCTGCGCGCGTCCGAGGCGCAGCGCCGCGCGCTGCTGGCCGGCCTGCTGGACACCGTCGGCGCGGTCGTGGAGGGCGGTGCCTGCCGTCTGCCGTTCGCGGACGAGCGGATGGCGGACGGGGCGCACGAGCTGGTCTCGTCGCTGGGCTACGCCGCGCGGCGCTCGACCGAGCACTTCTCCGCCGGCCCCGACGACGACATCGTCACCGTGCACGACGTGGTCTTCACGGCCGCGGACGACGTGTTCCGCCTCGAGCGCAAGCACCTCGAGCACAAGGAGCACCGGCCGGCGCCCACCGCCGGGGTCGGCCGCCGCGAGGTCGTGGCCGTGCGGCGGGTGCGCAGCGTGCCGGTGCGGTGCGTGCAGGTCGACAACGACGAGCACCTCTACCTGGCCGGCCGCTCGATGGTGCCGACCCACAACTCGACGCTGGCGCTGGACTTCGTGCGCGCCGCCTCGATCCACAGCAACATGACCAGCGTCTTCTTCAGCCTGGAGATGAACCGCTCCGAGATCACCATGCGTCTGCTATCGGCCGAGGCGCGCGTGCCGCTGAACCACATCCGCAACGGCGCGATGACCGACGACGACTGGGCCAAGCTCGCGAAGAAGATGGGCGAGGTCTCCAGCGCGCCGGTCTTCATCGACGACAGCCCGAACATGACGATGATGGAGATCCGGGCGAAGGCCCGGCGGCTCAAGCAGAAGCACGACCTGCGGCTGATCATCATCGACTACCTGCAGCTGATGAGCTCGGGCAAGAAGGTCGAGAGCCGCCAGATCGAGGTCTCGGAGTTCTCCCGGCAGATCAAGCTGCTGGCCAAGGAGCTGGACGTCCCGGTGATCGCGCTCTCGCAGCTCAACCGTGGCTCCGAGCAGCGTGCCGACAAGCGGCCGATGGTCAGCGACCTGCGTGAGTCCGGCTCGATCGAGCAGGACGCCGACATGGTGCTGCTGCTGCACCGCGACGACGTCTACGAGAAGGAGTCGACCCGCCCCGGCGAGGCCGACCTCATCATCGCCAAGCACCGCAACGGGCCCACGCGCGACATCGTCGTCGCGTTCCAGGGCCACTACTCGCGGTTCGTCGACATGGCGCAGTAGGAACGATGAGTCCCGACCCCTTCGCGGGTCCACCCACCATGGCCTCCACCGCTTCCGCGCTCCCGCCCGTCGTCGACCGCGCCGCCTGGCAGGAGCGGGTCGACGCGTTGCGCGAGCGCGAGAAGGCGCACACGCGCGAGGGCGACGCGATCGCCGCGGAGCGGCGTCGGCTGCCGATGGTCGAGGTCGACCCGGCGACGCCGGTCGTCGGGGCCGCCGGGGAGGTGCCGCTGCTGGAGGTCCTCGAGGGGCGCAGCCAGCTCTTCGCGGCCTTCGCGATGTGGCACGACGTCACCTTCGCCGTGCTGTGCGAGGGCCCGTTCGACGCGAGCGACCGCTACCGGCGCTTCATGGGGTGGGAGATGCCCTGGTACGCCGTGCCCGCGGCGTCCGTCGACACCCTCGTCGCCGGGCGGCACTTCGGGATGCGGGTCTGCTACCTGCGCGACGGCGACCGGGTCTTCGAGACCTACTGGACGACCGCGCGCGGCTGCGAGCACATGGGCAGCGCGTACGCGATGCTCGACATGACGGTCCACGGGCGCCAGGAGGCGTGGGAGGACTCACCCGCGGGGTGGCCCCGACGCTTTCCGACGACCACGTCCTCGCAGATGCGCACCGACGCCGACGGACGTGCCGCCGAACGGCCCGGTGGCCGTCCGATCCCCCAGTGGGCGCGGCTGGCCGCGGGCCACGACGACGACCTGGGCGCCGACCCGGCCGACGCCCCCGCGGACCACGCCGCCGGCACCGGACCCTGCTGCCGCTGAGCCGGGTCGGGCGGGCCGCCCGACGTCCGGGGACGTAGATTCGACCCGCCCGCCGGGTCCTCCCCGGCCGACCGGGAAGCCCTTCCGGTCGGGCGACGGGCCCCGAGAGGAGCACGACGGATGAGCGCCGGCCCCCGCCAGCTCGGCCCGCGCGCCGCGGTCGCGCTCGTGTTCGGCTCCTCGGCCGCGGTGCTCGTGGTCGAGCTCGTCGCCCTGCGGCTCCTCGCGCCCTACCTCGGGCTCACGCTCGAGACGAACACCCTGGTCATCGGGATCGCGCTGGCCGCGATCGCGCTCGGCTCGTGGGCCGGAGGCCGGCTCGCCGACGTCGTCGACCCGCGCCGCACGATCGCTCCGGCGCTGGCGGTCTCCGGGGTCGCGACCGCCCTGACGCCGTTCGTGGTCCGGGGCGTCGGCGCGAGCGGCGACCCGTTGCTGCTGATGACCGCCGCGGCCGTCTCGATCATCGTGCCCGGCGCGCTGCTGTCCGCGGTCACGCCCATGGTGACCAAGCTGCGCCTCACCGACCTGGCCAGCACCGGCACCGTCGTCGGACGGCTCTCGGGGATCGGCACGGCCGGGTCGATCGTCGGCACCGTCCTGACCGGGTTCGTCCTGGTCAGCCGGGTTCCCGTGAGCTGGATCCTCGTCGGGCTTGGTGTCGCGCTCGCCGTCGCGGCGCTCGCGGTCCAGGTCGGCCTGCGCGTGGGCCGGCGGGGCGCGGTGGCGAGCGGCGTACCCCTTCTGCTCGTCGCTGGCGGCGGCCTCGCCGCGACCGTCGCCCCGGGCGGCTGCGACGCCGAGACGACCTACCACTGCGCGTCGGTGGAGACCGACCCCGAGCGCGAGTCGGGTCGCATCCTGGTGCTCGACGGGCTGCGGCACTCCTACGTCGACCTGGAGGACCCCACCCACCTGGAGTTCGCCTACGTGCAGGCGATGGCGGCGGTGGTCGACACGGCGTACCCGTCCGGGGAGGCGCTGCGGGCGTACCACCTCGGCGGCGGCGGCCTCACCCTCCCGCGCTACCTCGACCACGTGCGGCCCGGCACCGACAGCCTCGTCTCCGAGATCGACGGCGGCGTGCTGGCGCTCGACCGCGAGGAGCTGGGCCTGGAGACCGGCGACGGCATCGAGGTGCGCGTCGAGGACGGGCGGCTCGCGCTGGCCGACCTGCCCGACGCCAGCCGCGACCTCGTGGTCGGCGACGCGTTCGGCGGCGTCAGCGTGCCCTGGCACCTGGCCACCCGCGAGGCGATCGCCGAGGTACGCCGCGTGCTCACCGCCGACGGCACCTACGTCGCGAACGTCATCGACCACGGCGACCTCGCGTTCGTGCGCGCGGAGGTGGCGACGGTGGCCGCCGAGCTGCGCCACGTCGCGGTCCTCGGCGAGCCCGTCGACCTCGCCACCGGCCCCGACGCGGCCCCGGACGGCGGCAACTTCGTGGTCGTTGCCTCGGACGCCCCGCTCGACCTGGCGCCCGTGCGCGCCGCGCTCGGGGAGGGGGACTCGGGGTGGACCACGCTGGCGGGGGCCGACCTGGAGGCGTGGGTCGACGGCGCCGACGTCCTGACCGACGACCACGCGCCGGTCGACCAGCTGCTGGAGCCGTACGCGGCGCCGGGTTCGGGCAGCCGCCGATGACGGCCCGGCGGGCCGACCTCGGTGGCGCCGCCCGCCGCGACGACGGCACGCGGCTGGCCTTCCAGGTCCAGGGCCCCTACGGCGCCCCCGCGCTGCTGCTCCTGCAGGGCCAGGCCAACCACCACGGCTGGTGGGACCGACTGCGCGACGCGTTCGCGCGGACGTACCTCACCATCACCCTCGACTACCGCGGCACCGGCGCCACGACGGTGCCCGAGGCGCTGCTCGACGGCCCGGACGGCTGGTCGACGCCGGAGTTCGCCGACGACGTGGCGGCCGTGCTGCGGGCGCTCGGGCGCGAGCGCGCCCACGTCTACGGCACCTCGATGGGCGGGCGTATCGCCCAGCACCTCGCGGCGGCGCACCCCGACCTCGTCGACCGGCTGGTCCTCGCCTGCACCTCGCCGGGCGGGTCGCTGGCGGTGGAGCGCGACGCCGACGTGCGCCGCGCGCTCGGCGACCCCGACCCCGCGGTGCGTCTGGCCGCGTCGTTCGACCTGTTCTACACACCGGACTGGGTGGCCCGGCACGGCGGCGTCGAGCACGCGCCGCGCGACCTGTTCGGCGACCCGGCCATGGACCCGCGGGCGGCGCGGTGGCACCTGCGGGTCAGCGGTCGCCACGACGCCACCGCGGTGCTCGGTTCGATCGCCGCGCCCACGCTGGTGCTGCACGGCACCGACGACCGGATGACCCCGGCGGTCAACGCCGAGGTGCTCGCCGACGCGATCCCCGGCGCACGGCTGCACCTCGACGAGGACGGCCGGCACGGGTTCTTCGACGAGCACGCCCACGACGTGACGCCGCGGGTGCTCGCGCACCTGTCCGCCGGGTCCTGACGCACCCGGCCGGGCCCCGGCCCCGGCGGGACTCCCGACGTGGACCAGCTCCGTCCCACCACGCCGGGACGTCGCCGCGACGTCGGCGCGCCCTACGTCGGCCGCCCCGCGTCCCACGCGAGCCGAAGCGACGGGTTGACGCACATCACGTGACGTGGCTAACTATGCGTGCCATAAACGCACATGAGGTGCGTATAACGGACACATAGGGAGCGCGATGCAGGCCGATGACGCGGTGGCGTGGCAGATCCACCGGGCGTACGCGCGGCAGAGCCACCTCATCGACGGCGGCGACGCCGTGGGCTGGGCGGCCACGTTCACGGCCGACGGCATCTTCGACTCGCCCTCCTACGCGCGACCGGTGACGGGCACCGCAGCGCTCACGGCGTTCGCCGAGGAGTACGCCGCGGCCGGCCGTGCGGAACGCGTCGTGTCCCGCCACGTCGTCTCCGACGTCGACGTGGTCTCGATCGACGACGCCGGCACGGTGACGGCGCGGGCGTACCTGCAGATCGTCGCCACCGCGCCCGGTGAGCCCAGCCGCCTCCAGCGGCTCACGGTGCTGGCCGACCGGTGGACCCGGGAGGGCGACGCGTGGCGACTCCAGCGCCGTGAGGTCCGCCGCGACGACCGTCCCGACGCCGGCCCGCCCGACCCCCACGACCACCTCGACTCCCCCACGACAGGAAGCGACGCATGACCCTCACCGACACCGCCCACACCGCCGGCACCACCGACGCCACCGACCACCCGGGCCGCGTGCAGGGCGACCTGATGCAGGTCCAGCACCCCGAGCTGCGCGACCGTGTCGCCGTCGTCACCGGCGCTGGACGCGGGATGGGCGCGCGCTTCGCCGCCGCGCTCGCGCGCCGCGGGGTGAACGTGGTCGGGGCCGACATCGACGCGGAGCTGATGGAGCGGGCCGCGAGCGGTCTGCGGCAGGAGAACGGCGGGGTCACGGGGGCGGGCGAGGTGGTCGGCGCCGGCGTCGACGTGCGGGACCGCGACGCCCAGGAGGCACTCGCCCAGACCGCCTTGGACCGCTTCGGGCGCCTCGACATCTGGATCAACAACGCCGGCGTGTTCCCGGAGGCGCCGGTCGAGGAGATCAGCGTCGCGCAGATGCAGACCACCCTGTCCGTCAACGTCGAGGGCGTGCTCTACGGGGCCCAGGCCGCCGCGGCGCGCATGCGGCCGGGTGGCGCCATCGTGAACATGGCGAGCGTCGCCGCGGTCCGGGTACGCCGTGGGCGCGCGGCGTACTGCTCCTCCAAGGCCGCGGTCTCGCACCTCACCGAGTGCCTGGCAGTGGAGCTGGGGGACCGGGGGATCCGCGTCAACGCGATCGCCCCCGGCTTCGTCGACACCGAGATGACCCGCTGGGTGCAGGACGATCCCGCGGCTCTGGCCAAGGCGCTCGACAACGTGCCGCTGCACCGTCTCGGCTCGCCCGAGGAGATCGTCGGACCGATGCTGTTCCTGCTCTCCGACTCCGCGCGCTACGTGACCGGACACGTGCTCGCCGTGGACGGCGGCTCGCGTCATGTCTGAGACCGACGTCGAGCGACCGCGGGTCGTCCTCGTCACCGGCGCGGCCGGCGGAATGGGCGCCACCCACGCGAGCACGCTCGCCGCGGACGGGTGGACGGTCCTGCTCGCCGACGTCGCCGACGCGACCCCGGTGGCGGAGAAGATCGCCGCCGACGGCGGGCGCGCGACGGCCTACCCCCTCGACGTCACCGACCGCGCGGCCTGGGACCGGCTGGTGCAGGAGGTCCGGGAGGAGCACGGGGCCCTGCACGGCCTCGTGAACAACGCCGGCGTCTCGCGCCGCCTGCGTTTCATGGACACCCCGCCCGACGTCTGGTCGCGCGTGATGGCCATCAACGTCGACGGGCCCTTCCACGGGATCCAGGCGTGTGCGCCGCTGATGCGCGACTCGGGGGGCGGCTCGATCGTCAACATCTCGTCGATCGCCGGTCAGATCGGCTACTTCTCGCCGTCGTACTCCACCTCGAAGTGGGCGCTGCGCGGTCTGACCAAGAGCGCGGCCGGCGAGCTGGCGGCGTGGGGCATCCGGGTCAACTCGGTGCACCCGGGCCTGGTCGAGACGCCGCTGCTGGCGGGGTCCGACGGCTTCGTGGCGAGCGCCGTCGCGAGCATCCCGCTCGGTCGGATGGGCCGTGCCGACGAGATCTCCGACGTCGTGCGCTTCCTGCTCGGCGAGGGGTCCACGTACATGTCCGGGGCCGAGCTGACCGTCGACGGTGCGCTCGTGTCCAACGGCACCTACCACCGCATCCTCACCGAGATGGACGGAGAGCTCTGATGGCCGGCGACACCGACTACGACGCCGTGGTGATCGGCGGGGGCGGGGCGGGCCTCGCGGCCGCCGTCTCCGCGGCGGAGCGCGGAGCCTCCGTGATCCTGTTCGAGTCCGAGGGCGAGCTGGGCGGATCCACCCAGCTGTCCGCCGGTCTCTTCACCGCCGCCGCGACGAGCGTGCAGAAGGAGCTCGGGGTCGAGGACACCGTCGACCGCTTCTTCCAGCACTACATGGACCTCAACCAGTGGCTTCTCAAGCCGGGCCTGGTACGCCGCTTCTGCGAGCTCGCCGGCCCCACGCTCGAGTGGATGCTGGACCTCGGTCTCGAGGTGCCCGCCCAGGTCTCCGGCAACGCCCACCAGCCCGGACTGTGCCGTGCCGGCGTCGAGGACGTCTGGCGCGGGCACGTCCCGAAGGACCAGGGGTACGGCCTCGTCCAGGTGCTCGACCGCGCCCGGCGCGCCCACGGCATCGACGCTGTGCTGCACACCCGCGTGGAGCGGCTGCTGGTCGCCGAGCCGCAGGGGTCCGGCCCCGCCCGGGTCACCGGCGTCGTCGCCGACGGCGTCGAGCTCACGGCGGGTGCCGTGGTCGTCGCCAGCGGCGGCCTCGCGCAGGACCCGGCTCTGGTGGAGCGTTGGTTCCCCGACGCCCTGCGGGCCGGCGAGTCGCTGTTCGTCGTGGCTGCCGAGGGCTCGCGCGGCGACCACCTGGCGTACGGCGAGCAGGTCCGTGCCGCCGTCGCCGGCGACGGGTGGGGCCTGATGCTCCCGACCGCCGAGTTCGTCCGCCACCACCACTGGCAGGCGGGCTTCCCGCCTCCGTCGCGGGTGCACGTCAACGGCCAGGGCCGACGGTTCATGGACGAGGACGCCAACTACGCCGTCTCCGGGGGTCTCATCGAGGCCCAGGGCGGGCCCGCCTGGATGGTCTTCGACGAAGCCGCGCGCACCGCGCTGCCGGACGGGTACGCCGACTGGGACGCCGACCGCGTGCTCGAGCTCGTGGGCACCGGCCAGGTGACGCGGGCCGACGACCTGCCCGGTCTCGCCGCCGCCGTCGGCGTGCCCGCCGACCACCTCGTCGCGGCCGTCGAGCGCTGGAACGCCCAGCTCCCGCACGGCAGCGACGTCGACTTCCAGCGCGACCGGACGCTGGCGGCGAAGGGGGTCACGACCCCCCTGGCGCCCATCGCGGTGCCGCCCTTCTACGCGACCTGCGTCCTGCCGACCGAGCTGGTCTGCACCCACGCGGGCCTCGAGATCGACACCTCCGCAGCGGTCCTCGACGTGGCAGCCCGGCCGATCCCGGGTCTGTACGCGGCGGGAGAAGCCGGCGGCGGGGTCCTCGGCAACCGCTACGTCGGCGGCGGCAACGCCGTCGCCAACGCCCTCACCATGGGCCGGCTCGCCGGCCAGTCCGCCGCCGCGGCCCTCGGGCACTGAACGCGGCACACTCGTTCCCACGAAAGACCGGGAGAACCCATGTCCACCACCCACTCGGCGGCTGCGTCCGTCGACGGCGCCAGCGTCCTGGCCAAGGTCAGGCGCTCGATCCTGCCGGCAGCGTTCCTGCTCTACATGTTCAACTACATGGACCGTGCGGCGATCGGCTACGCCCAGCTGGAGATGTCGAGCGACCTCGGCATCAGCCTGGCCACCTACGGGACCGTGGCGGCGATCTTCTTCGTCGCCTACACGGTGCTGGAGGTCCCCAGCAACATCATCATGAAGAAGGTCGGCGCGCGGCTCTGGCTGGCTCGCATCGCCATCAGCTGGGGCATCATCACGATCCTCACCGGGTTCGTGCAGAACACCACGCAGCTCTACATCGCACGCATCGCGCTGGGCGTGGCCGAGGCGGGGCTCTTCCCGGGCCTGCTGCTCTACATGACGTTCTGGTTCCGCACCCAGGACCGCAGCCGCGGCATCGCCGGCTTCTCGCTGGCCCAGCCGATCGCCCTGCTGGTCGGCAGCGTCTCGGCCGGTCTCATCCTGGACCACGTCAACTGGTTCGGGCTGAACTCCTGGCAGTGGGTCTTCATCCTCCAGGGCGCCCCGCCGGTGTTCCTGGGCATCTGGGTGCTGTTCTTCCTCGCCGACCGGCCGGAGAAGGCGCGGTGGCTGAAGAAGGAGGAGGCCGCCTGGCTCGAGGGCGAGATCAGCAAGGAGTACCAGGCCGAGGACGACGGCCACATGTCGCTCGAGCTCGACGCCATGAAGAACCCGCGGATCCTCTACCTGGCGTTCATCAACCTGCTCTACGCCGTCGGTCTCTACGGGATGACGTTCTTCCTGCCCCAGATCGTGGCGCAGCTCAACCCGGGATACTCCTCGACCAACATCGGTCTCGTCGGCGCGATCCCGTACGTCTGCGGAGCGGTGGCGATGCTGCTGGTCGCGCGCTACTCCGACCTCCTCGGCAACCGCAAGCCGATCGTCATGGTCTGTCTCGCGGTCGCGGTGACGGGCCTCGTCGTGACGATGGTCTTCCGCGACACCCCCGCCCTCGGCCTGGTCGGTCTGTGCCTGCTCGCGGTCGGCGTCTTCTCCTACCTCGGCCCGTTCTGGGCCCTGGCCAGCGAGGCGCTCACCCGTGCGCAGACGGCCGTCGGCCTGGCGGTGATCAACTCGATCGCGGCCGCGGGCGGGTTCTTCGGCCCGTTCGTGATCGGCAAGACGGCGGTCGCCGGCGACGTCATCTTCAGCATGATCTTCCCCGCCGTGTGCATGGGGCTGGCCATCGTGCTCCTGATCTTCGTCAAGCCCGCGCAGCAGTCCCCGGCGGCGATCACCGACACCGTCTGACCGACCTCGCTCGCCCGCGGCCCGGCGGCCCCTCATCGGAGGTGGCCGCCGGGCCTACGGCATCTCAGGCGGCATCTCGGGCGGCGTCCTCGGGCGGCGTCCTCAGGCGGAGCGCTCGGCGCCGATCTCGCGCACGGCCTGCAGCACGGGCTCGATCGCGGTGTCGACGACCTCCGGTTGCGCAGTGACGACGTAGATGGCGGCCCGCACGCCCCAGCCGGGCAGCGGGGCCGCGATGCCGTACGCCCCGGGGTTGAGCTCGGCGTACGTCGTGACGTACCCCGCCTCGCGGATGGCGGCGATGCGCTCCGGCTCACGCGGCAGCGGGGGGCCCGAGGCCAGCACGGCGAGGCCGCCGGCGCCGCGGTCGAGCGGGTCGCGGCTGCCCAGGCGGTAGGAGAACCGAGGGCCGTCCGTGGGCGGCTCGGCCACCACGGTGGTCACCGCGGCCTCGCCCGAGGCCTCGACCAGGCACGCCGTGGCCCCAACCTCGCGGGCGAGCACGTGCAGCACCGGCCCGGCCGTCTCCCGCAGGCGTGGCTGGGCGACGGCGCCGAGCTCCGCGGCCGTCGGCCCGACGCGGTAGCGCCCGCCCGAGTCCTTGGTGGCGAAGCCGGTGCGGTCCAGCGACACGAGCAGTCGGCGGGTGATGGAGCGGTGCAGGCCCGCGGCCGTCGCCACCTGGCTCAGTGTCAGGCCCTCCGGGTGCCGCCCCAGCTGCAGCAGCACCGCGAGGCCGCGCTCGAGCGTCTGCGAGCCGTCGCCCACGCCGGGCACCGGTTCGGGGGCCTCGTGACTCGGACCGGACGCGGTGCTCATCGGGGGCTCCTGCGAGGGCGGGGGACGGAGGGGTCAGACAGCGGGCACGATCGTCCCACGGACCTCGCCGAGCGCGATGCGACCCCGCGCGCCGGGCGCGGTGTAGCGCAGGACCACCTCGTCGCCGTCCTCGAGGAAGGTCCGCTCGCGGCCCGCGGCGGTGAACGGCTCGGCGCCACCCCAGGACAGCTCGAGGAACGAGCCCCGCTGGTGCCGCTCGGGCCCGGAGATGGTTCCCGAGGCGTACAGGTCGCCGACCCGCAGCGACGCGCCGTTGACGGTCATGTGGGCCAGCATCTGGGCGGGCGACCAGTACATGTCGCGGTACGGCGGCCGCGCCACCACCTCGCCGTCGAGCTCGACCTCCACCTCGATGTCGTAGCCGCCGGGACCGTCCTCGCGCAGGTACGGCAGCACCTCGGGGTCCTGCCCGGGCAGGGGCACGCGGGCGGCCTCGAGCGCCTCGAGCGGCGTGACCCAGGCACCGATCGACGTGGCGAACGACTTCGCGAGGTTCGGCCCGAGGGGCACGTACTCCCACGCCTGGACGTCGCGCGCGGACCAGTCGTTGACGCCGGTGACGCCGAAGACGGTGGTGCGGAAGTCCGCGGTGCCCACGGGCGTACCCAGCTCGACGCCGCGGCCGACGACGAAGCCCAGCTCCGCCTCGATGTCCAGGCGGGCGCTCGGGCCGAACGACGGCGCGTCCGCGCCGGCCGGGCGGCGTTGCCCGCTGGGCCGGTGGATCGGCGTGCCCGAGACCACCACCGAGCCGGCGCGGCCGTGGTAGCCCACCGGCAGGTGCTTCCAGTTCGGCAGCAGCGGCTCGGCGTCCGGGCGGAACATGCGTCCGACGTTCGACGCGTGGTGCTCGGAGGCGTAGTAGTCGACGTAGTCGGCGACCTCGAACGGCAGGTGCAGGCGTACCGACGCGACGGGGTGCAGCGTCAGCGAGTCCTCGCTGGCCGGGTCGAGCAGCAGGTCGGTGACCCAGGCGCGCACGGCCGTCCAGGTGGTGTGTCCCGCGGCCATCAGGTCGTTGAGGCGGGGTGTGTCGAGCAGCGGCCCGTACGCGGGCGCCAGCGCCTGGGCGGCGGCAGCCAGGTCGAGCACGTGGTCCCCGATCCGGACGCCCACCCGCGCCGGGGCGTCGTCGCCCGGCAGATCGAACACGCCGTACGGCAGGTTGTCGACGTCGTGCAGGCTCCCTGCCGCGCCGGGCACCCAGGTGACGGTTCCCGGGTCGGGGGTGGCGCCGGGGGTGGCGGGGGTGGCGGCGTTCACGGGGTCTCCTCGTCGGTCGGGGTCTCGGGGGCGGTCGGCCGCTCGAGCAGGCCGAGGGCCACCAGGTCGTCGTACGGCTCCGTCACGGAGCACGAGCCGTAGGAGGCGAAGGAGCGGCGCGCGCGGGCGAGCGCGTCGGGGGAGGCGTCGCCGACCGCTGCGGCGACACGGTCGGGCCGCCGCTCGGCCACCGCCTCCCAGGTGGCGTCGAGCGGCGCGCCGTCGGTGGCCAGCAGCGTCGCGAGCAGGACGTTCAGGTAGCCGTGGTGCTCGAACCCGGTGCGGGGGTCGGTGTGGCGCACGGCGTTGTGCAGACCGGCGGTGCACTTGAAGGCGACGCCCCGGGAGACCGCCCCCTCGATCCAGGTGGCGACCTCCCACTCGGAGGGGAAGAGGTCCGCGCGGACGCCGCCGGTGCGGAACTTCATCCGCAGGCCGTGCCGGGCGACGGCGTCGGCCGTGGGCGTCCAGGCGGGGTCGCCGGGGCGGGGCATCTCGACGTAGACGAGCACGCCCCGCGGCGCGGCGGCGGCGATGGTCGGCACGGTGGCAGGGAAGGGCCGGGCGGCCGGCGGCAGCTTGACCTCGAGCGCCGCGAGGTCCAGCCCGTCGGCGGACTGCACCGCGCCCACCGCGTCGGGGACGGCGTCGGGCGACGCGACGACGACACTCACGCGCATCGGGGCGTGGGAGTAGGTCTCGGTGTCCACGAGGCGGGCGACCTCCGGGAGCGCCGGGGCGCCGACCACGAAGGGTCCGACGAGCGGAGCGTGGGGGGCGCGCAGGTGCGCGGCGTGCGCGGTCACGGCGGACGGCAGGGGCGCCTCGCCGGGCGGGAACACGGCCGCGTCGTCGACGAGGTCTCGGAACGCCGCGGGCACGGGGGCGGTCGGCACGGGGATTGACACGTCCTGGAGACTAACCCACTATCTTCTAAATGAGAACGCACATGTTCTGATATCGAACTAACGAAGGGAACCCGGTGGCGTACTACCGACAGGTGGGCTCGGTCCCCCAGAAGCGGCACACGCAGTTCCGCGACGACCAGGGGCGGCTGTACTACGAGGAGCTGATGGGGGAGGAGGGCTTCTCGTCCGACTCGTCGCTGCTCTACCACCGCGGAGTGCCCTCGGCCATCGTGGCCAGCGAGATCTGGGAGCTCGGCGACCAGTCGACCGTGGCCAACCACCCCCTCAAGCCTCGTCACCTGCGGCTCCACGACCTGTTCGACGCGCAGGCGGCGGGCGCGATCGACGCGGTGACGGGGCGGCGGCTCGTGCTCGGCAACGCCGACGTCCGCATCTCGTACGTCGTCGCGGGCGCGGTCTCGCCCTACTACCGCAACGCGACCGGCGACGAGTGCGTCTACGTCGAGTCCGGCGCCGGCGTGGTGGAGACCGTGTTCGGCACGCTGTCGTACCGCACCGGCGACTACGTGATCGTGCCGCGGGCCACCACGCACCGCTGGGTGCCCGACACGACCGACGGGCCCAGCCGCCTCTACCCGGTCGAGGCCAACAGTCACGTCGCACCGCCGAAGCGCTACCTCTCGCGCTACGGGCAGCTGCTCGAGCACGCACCGTTCTGCGAGCGCGACCTGCACGGGCCCGACGACGTGCTGCTCGCCGAGGGCACCGACGTCGAGGTGCTGGTCAAGCACCGCGGCGACGGCCCGGGCGGCATCGTCGGCACGCGCTTCGTGTACGACACCCACCCGTTCGACGTCGTGGGCTGGGACGGGTGCCTCTACCCGTACACGTTCAACATCGAGGACTACATGCCGATCACCGGCAAGATCCACCAGCCGCCGCCGGTGCACCAGGTCTTCGAGGGTCACAACTTCGTGATCTGCAACTTCCTGCCGCGCAAGGTCGACTACCACCCGCTCGCGGTCCCCGTGCCGTACTACCACTCCAACGTCGACTCCGACGAGGTCATGTTCTACGTGGGCGGCGACTACGAGGCCCGCAAGGGCACCGGGATCGGGATCGGCTCGATCTCGCTGCACCCGGGCGGGCACGCGCACGGCCCGCAGCCCGCGGCGATCGAGGCCTCCCTGGGGGCCGAGACCTTCGACGAGTCGGCCGTCATGGTCGACACGTTCCGACCCCTCGGCCTCGGCGAGGCCGGTACGGCCAGCGACGACGGCACGTACGCCTGGGCGTGGGCTGGCCGCAGCCTCTGAGGCCCCGATCCGCCGACCCTCGGCGCGGTGGCGTGCCGCGGATTCCGGGTGCCAGGCGTACGCCCCGGCGCCGCTGGGCAGGGTCGCGCCCGTGTCGCCCCGACGTCTCCTGCTCGTGCTGTTCCCGGTGGTGCTGCTGGGCGCCCTCCTCGTCGCGGCGCGAGCGGGGTTGCTCGGCGCGACGGCGGAGGACGCGGCGGGCGGGACGCCGTGGACCGATGTCGAGACGATGCCCGGGGTGGTCGACGTCGAGGTCGAGCGGTGGAGCGAGGAGGACCCGGCCGTGGGCCCGTTCTACTTCCGCTACGCGATCGCGATGGCCGACGACGCCTCGGCGGGCCAGATCGTCGACGTCGTCGACCGCGCGTTCGCCGAGGGGGAGTGGGTCGGGGCGAAGGAGATCACCGTCTGGCGGGAGAGCGCCGGCGCCGCCCGCCCGCTGCTGCGCTACTCCGGCGACGTCAGCGAGCCCGTCCCCGGCCTGCGCGAACGGATCGGCGACGCGGAGCGGGCGACCAGCGCCCTCGACGCCGTCCTCGGCGAGGGCGGCCACGTCGCGGTGGACCGCTTCGGTCAGCTCGCGGTGGCGCTGGACTCCGCGCGCGACCCGGCGGCGGTGACGGCGTTCCTGGACGAGGTGGCCCAGCATCCCGACCTGTCGGCCGTGGAGCGGTGGGAGGTGGCGTACTCGGCCGAGGCGGTCCCCGTCCTGCGCACCGACGAGGGCGTGACGACCGAGCTGCGGGCCGTCTGGTCGGAGCTGGCGGCGCTGCAGGCGGCCGACGACCTGGTCGTGGACGTGTCGCTGCACGTGGGGCCGGCGCCGGGTCTCCGCCCGGCCGACCCGGCCCGGCGCGGGGAGATCGCGACCGGGGCCGTGCTGGTGGTGCCCGGGGTCGACTCGGCCGAGGACCTCGACCTCGACCGGCACGGGGACGTGGTCCTGCCGAGCGTCGAGCCGTTCCTCGACCTGGTGGCACAGCTGCCGCCGGGGACGCGCTTCGACGCCACCACCGACCGGACCTTCCTGTCGGCCGTCGTCGGAGGTCGCGGCGAGACGTGGGAGGGGCTCGACCAGCGCTGGAACGCCGCCGCCGAGGCGTACCTGGCGGAGCGGTAGCGCCGGCGCGGTCAGCGTGGGGGCGCGGGCCGCCGCTGCTCGCGTCGTCCGAAGGCGATCGTGCAGGCCACGAAGAGACCGACCGTGAGCAGCAGGAGCGCGGCGCCCGCCGACCACGCCGTCGGGGCGCGGGGTCGAGGACGGACAGCGGGGTCGGCGCGGGCGCGACCCGCACGCGCTGCCCCGGGCCCTCCCTGCTGTCGCAGGTGAGGTCGAGGGCCCCGTTGCCCGCCTCGACCCGCTGGCTCGCGGTCCAGGCGCCGATGGCGCCGACGCCGGCGGACCGGGACGCCGGGTCGTCGGTCTCGGTGATCGGGAGGTCGGCACCCGTGGCCGCGTCGGTCGCCGTGCACCGCGGCGCGGCCGTCGCCTCGTCGCTCCAGAGGTCCAGCTCGGCGCCCGCCGCGACGTCCAGGCGGTGCGTCGTGCCGTCGGACGCGAGCGCGGAGCCCTCGGGCCAGGGGTACCCGTCCAGCGAGAACCAGGCGGCGGTCGCCAGCCAGGCGATCGCGGCGAGGGCCAGCGCGGTGCAGCCGCGCGCGAGGTGGTGACGCACGGTCGCGATCCTCGCGCATCGGGGCGCAGCCGGGGGTGAGCACGCGGACTCAGGTCGCGGCTGTTCGTACCGCGCCGGTTGCTTGCCGAGCTGGCACGAGTGGCACGGTTCGGGGCGTCGAGTTGCGGGTTCTGCCGCGGTGCGGGTGGGGGTACGCGCGGGAGGGCGGTCACGTGGCCTGACCTGCGGAGACGTCCTCCACAGATGGGTCCGCGACCCTGGTTAGCGAACGCACGTTCGAGTAGAATTTGGG
Organism: Nocardioides imazamoxiresistens; assembly: GCF_032378595.1. Lineage (NCBI taxonomy): Bacteria > Bacillati > Actinomycetota > Actinomycetes > Propionibacteriales > Nocardioidaceae > Nocardioides > Nocardioides imazamoxiresistens. Next base: position 138,547 of record NZ_JAVYII010000003.1, on the reverse strand, counting down.
GTATGGACCAGGGGACCCAGCACCACACGGACAGCCCGTCGCGGGCTGCGCTCCTGGATGCTGCGTCCGATGCGATGCGGGCCCAGCGCGCTGCTGAGGCGGGCGCGTTCTTCGCGGCTGCCGACTACGCCGATGCCCATCTGGATGCTGAGTGCGGGACGTCGACGGTGGGTGACCCGATCGGCCCTTTGGGCATGTGGGTCGACGACGAGGAGTCCCTCGCGGCGGTGCCGGGTGGTGACCGGTGGCTGGCGTACGGCGGACCCGGCGCCCCGCTCGTGTCGGAGTTCGCGGTCCTGGAACTGGTCACCGCGATGGGCCTCAGCCAAGAGGCGGGTCGTGCGCTGGTCGGTGACGCGGTCGAGGTCCGACACCGCCTCCCGCTGATCGCGGCCCGGGTCGCCGCGGGTGGGGTGCAGGTGTGGCGCGCCCGGCGGATCGCCCGCGCGACGCGGACGTTGACGTTCGAGGGTGCGGGGTTCGTGGACCGCAACATCGCCCACGTCGCGCACTCCATCTCGGGGGCGGGGATCGACCGGCTCGTCGCTGAGGCATCCGCGCGGTTCGACCCCGAGACCACCGAAGCCGACCGGGCGGCCGCGGACGCGGGCCGGTTCTTCACGATCGACTTCCGTGCCCGTGAGGCGCTGGGGGTGCACGGTCAGGTCGGCGGCACGGTCGCCGTGTCCGGTGAGCTGGACCTGGCCGACGCGCGTGATCTCGAGGAGGTCGTCGCCCGTGGTGCCGCTGAACTGGCTGCGTTGGGGTCGGGTGAGTCGCTCGACGTCCGACGGGCGATCGCGGTCGGTGAGTTGGCCCGCAAGCAGACCGCACTCGACCTCACCGGCACAGACGACCGTGCGGAGGCCTCATCGGTGGCGGCGCGTCAGGTGGTGCTGCACGTCCACCTGTCGCAGGCCGCGTTGGAGTCGTCGTCGGTCGGGATCGACCCGCTGACCGGCGGCACCGGCATCGACCTCGCGACCGTCACCGCTCCGGGCGTCGGGCTGCGGACGGTGACCGCGGAGCAGGTCCGCGACTGGTGCCGCACCGACAGCACCCAGGTGGTGGTCAAGCCGGTGATCGACCTCGACGAGCGCATCGCGACGCCGAGCTATCGGATCCCCGAGCGGCTCGTCGAGCAGGTCCAGCTCCGCTATCCGACGTGTCGGTTCCCGTTCTGCAACCGGCTAGCGCGGGCCTCCGACCTCGACCACCGCGTCGAATGGCACGCCGGCGGTCGGACAGCCAGCGACAACCTCGTCCCGCTCTGCCGGCTCCACCACCGCGCCAAGACGCACCCCTCACCGCTCAGCAGCGACCCGCCCGGCACAGCCCACCGCGAACACGACCGCCGCTGGCGCTACCGACCCACCCGCCCCGACGAACCACCCGACGGCTTCATCTGGACCAGCCCCCACGGCCGCCGCTACATCGTCACACCCACCGGCACGGTCGCCCTGCCTTGACCTGCTGGGCGCGTCCGTCCGGACCGTCTGCCTAGCGACCGTCGAACGGACGCGTCTCGTCGTGGAACCAGAACGCGACGGATGGGTCCGGCTCGCGGTCCGGGAACTGAAAGATCTCGATCCATGCCGGCATGGGCAGATCGAGCAGGGCGATCCGCTCGGCCATCGCCGGCAGGTCGGCCTCCGGGAAGTCGGGATACATGCTGATCGCCAGCCCCGAGCCGTCGTTGCGCAGGTGGGCGTGCATGAGGCCCGGTATGCCGTTCAACGAGCGCTCCTCGATGAGCCGGTCCGTGCCGGCGCGATCGAAGTTGGCATGGTGCACCACCCACCGGACCGACGGGTGCGCGGCGCGGATCGGTGCGAGCTGCTCCTCGAGGCGGTCCGGGTCCGTGTGCCACACGTGCCAGTCGTCCGTGAGCAGGGCCCGCCACACCCAGGCGAATCCTGGCAGTGGAAGCAGCTCGTGGAACGCATGGGAGGCAGCCTCGGCTTCAGGGCTCGTGGTGTCGTGCTGTTCCGCCGGGGTCAGACCTGCCATCACCGTCCACTCGTCGACCAGCCGCAACCCGTCCGGCGGCGGCACGTAGTGACTGTCGACCACGTGCACGACGCCTCGTCCGCCACTCGCTGCCGGTTCGGGCTCGGGGATCGGGTCGCCGACACCGTCGCGGCGGGTCGTCTCGCGCTCGCGCGCAGCACCGTGTCGGGCCACAGCTCGACGAGGTACTCCTCGTTCGGCTCGTCGACGACGTGGTCGTAGTGCAGCGAGCGGTCCCCGCGCACACTCACGCGCACCCGGTGGGGGCCGGGGCGCTCGGGACGCAGGTGGGGTCCACCCAGCGTCCCGTCGTCCCAGAGCCACGTGACGAACAGGGGGCCGCGCAGGTCGATGCTGACCAGCTCCTGGGCCTCCCACGTGTCGTCGAGGTCGGCCGGCCGGTCGCCGTGGAGCAGCACGGTCACGTGCACCGGACCCGTCGCGCAGCCGGTGTGGACGTACAGGCCGGAGCGCCCCGCCAGGTCGACCAGCATCGCGTCGAACGACGCCTCGGGCTCGGGGTCGTCCTCGGGCAGCAGCATGAGGAGGTGCTCGTCGACGCTCACGACACCGCTGAACCTCACCTGGTCGGCCACGCGCCGCACGCTAGCGCTCCCCGTGGCGCCTGCGCCGGCGATCACCACCGATCGACGACCATCACCCCATGACCCCACCGCGCATCCAGCAGGTCGGCCGCGACGCGTACCTCGTCACGGGCACGGCGGTGAGCTGGGTCGTGGTGCGCGAGGGCCGCGACGTCACGCTCGTCGACGGCGGCTACCCCGCCGACGCCGACCGCCTCGAGGCGTCGCTGGCCGCCCTGGGCCACCGGCCCGAGGACGTGCGCGCCGTGCTCGTCACGCACGCCCACGTCGACCAGACCGGCGGCGTCGTCCGGCTGCACGAACGCCACGGCACGCCCGTGCTCGCCCATCCGGACGAGCTCCCCGGGCTGCGCGGCGAACGCGCCGAGCAGGCCACGCCGCTCGACGTCGCGCGCCGCGCGTGGCGCCCGCGGGTCGCCCGGTGGGGGCTGGCCGTCAGCGCGGCCGGCGCCACCCGGCACCCGCGGCTGCCGGACGCGACGGCGTACGCCCTCGGCGACCCGCTCGACCTGCCCGGCCGCCCCGTCCCGGTCCCGACGCCCGGCCACACGAGCGGGCACGCGGCGTACCTGTTCGCGGGCGGCGTCCTCGCCACCGGGGACGCCCTGGTCACGGGCCACCCGCTGTCCCGGATCGCCGGACCGCAGCTGCTGCCGGACTTCTTCACCCACGACCCGGCCGGCGCGGACGCGGCGCTCGACCGGATCGCGGCGCTCGACGCCGGCGTCCTGGCGCCCGGCCACGGCCCGGCGTGGCACGGCTCGCTCGCCGTCGCGGTCGAGCGGGCCCGCAGGGGTGCCCCGGCCCGGCTCCGCTGACATCCACGCGCCGGGGCCGGCGGCGGCACGCAGGACGCCTGGGCCCCGCTGGCAGGATCGACGCATGCCTCGCACCATCGCCACCACCACCTCCGTCGAGCGCGACGAGCTGCTCGACTTCGTCCGCCCGCGGCACAAGATGCTGCTGCTGACCGAGCGCTCCGACGGCACGCCGCAGGGCTCGCCGGTCACGGGCGGCGTCGACGACGAGGGCCGGATCGTCATCGCGACCTACCCCGAGCGCGCGAAGACCCGCAACGCGCGCCACCGCCCCCGCGCGAGCGTCGTCGTGGTCTCCGACGAGTGGGACGGCCCGTGGGTGCAGGTGGACGGCACCGCCGAGGTGCTCGACGTGCCGGAGGCCCTCGACGCGTTCGTCGACTACTTCCGCACCATCGCGGGGGAGCACCCGGACTGGGACGAGTACCGCCAGGCCATGCTCGACCAGGGCAAGTCCCTGATCCGGATCACGCCCACCCGCTGGAGCCCGGTCGCCACCGGCGGCTTCCCGGCGCGTCTCGCGTGAGCGGGCAGGTGGATCCGCTGCGGCGCGCCGACGCCGAGCAGGTACGCGCCGTGGTCGCCGCGCTGGCGCCGGTCACCTGGCCCGCCGACCGCGGGCTCGTGACGAGGCTGGCCGCCGACCTGGGCTGGACGGTCGAGCGCGAGGGGCTGAGCAACGTGGACCTGCGCACCGGCCTGACCCCGGCCGCGCGGGCCGCGGTCTCCGCGCGCGGCGACACGGTCACCCGGGTGCAGGTCGACCTCGCGGAGCGCGCCGACCGGCGCGAGCCGACGACCGCGGCGCGCGTCGCCGAGGCGTACGCGGCCCTGCTGCCCGAGGTGACCGCCGCGCTCGGTCTCGAGCCCACGCCCGCGGCCCGCCGCGAGGGCCACGAGGCCTGGGACCTGCCGACCGGCGGACGGCTCTCGCTGGAGGCCCTCTCGAGCACGGTCGTGCTGGTGCTGCTGCAGCAGGAGTGGGCGGACGTGGAGCGCTCGGAGGAGGCGTTGGGCATCTCGCCCGACCGCGTCCCGGGGCCCCTGGACGACCTCGCCTGAGCGCCCTAGGGTGACGGCCACCCCCAGGGTGATGGAGGAGCTGCCCGTGCCCCGACGCCGTCGCACCGCCGGTCTCGACCCGGTCACCCAGCACGCCGACATCTACCGCACCCTGGCGCTGTACGAGTTCCCCTGGGACCTCAACCAGGCGCTGAGCTTCGCGCTCTTCCGCACCTTCGCGGTGCCCAGCATCGGTGGCCTGCTGGACCGCACCCACGAGTTCACCGCCCGCACGCAGCAGCGCTACGACGACACGTCCCTGCTGCTCGAGGTCCCGCTCGTCGAGGGCGCCGACAGTCCCCGCGGCCGAGCCGCGATCCGGCGGATCAACCAGATGCACCGGATGTACGACATCGGCAACGACGACATGCGCTACGTGCTGGCCACGTTCGTCGTGTGCCCGACGCGGTGGGTGGCGGCGTACGGCTGGCGCGACCTCACCGACGACGAGCGCACCGCGACCGTCCACTACTACGCCGAGGTCGGGCGGCTGATGGGCATCCGGGACCTGCCCACGAGCTACGCGGCGTACGAGCAGCTGATGGACTCCTACGAGCGCGAGCACTTCGCGTACGACGCCGGGTCGCGGCGCGTCGCCGACGCGACGCTCGACCTGCTCACCACCTTCTACCCGCGCGGCACGCGGCGCGCCGTGCGCGCGTCCAGCCTGGCGCTGATGGACGACGCGCTGCTCGACGCCCTCGGCTACCCGCGACCGAGCGCCCGGGCGCGCCGCCTGGCGACCGGCGCGCTGCGGGCGCGCGGCCGGCTCGTGCGCCTGCTGCCGCCGCGCCGACGACCGGCGTACGTCCGCGACCAGCGCCGCATCCGCAGCTACCCCGACGGCTTCGTGGTGGAGGAGATGGGTACGCACGTGCCCGGCTGCCCCGTGCCGCACGCCCGGCGCGGGGCCTGAGGGGCGCGCCGTGGGCACCACGACCCGCCTCGCGACGGCGGCCGACGCCGCCGACGTCGCCCGCCTGCTGCGCGACTTCAACGCCGAGTACGACGACCCGGCGCCGCCGCAGGAGTGGCTCGCCGCCCGGGTGGGCGCGCTGCTCGCCGACGACACCGTCGTGGTGCTGGCGACCGCGACGGACGAGGGAGGGGACGCCGGGGAGGCCGGGGACGGACCGCACGGCCTCGCGCTGCTGCGGCTGCGCCCGTCGCTGTGGGAGGACGCGCTCGAGGCGTACCTGGCCGAGCTCTACGTCGTGCCCGCGCTGCGGGGCCGCGGGCACGGACGCGTCCTGCTGCGCGCCGCGATGGACGCGGTGCACGCCCGCGGGGCGACCTACCTCGACCTCACCACGACCAACACCGACGAGGCCGCGGTCGCGCTCTACGAGTCCGTCGGGTTCGACCGGCACGAGCGCCGGGGTCCGGACGTGGAGTCGTACTACTTCGAGATCGACCTGCCGGCCGACTGACGCCGCGAGTTGTTCACGCGGTGACGGCGACCGTGCCGCGGTGACAACACGTCCGACACGGGCGTGAAACGAACGTCGCAGACGGTGGGGCTTCCCGAAACCGGCCCGAGGAGCTCCCCCGTGTCCCCACTGTCTGGACCCCGCCCGTCCGCCCGCTCGCTGCGGGCCCGGCTCGGCACCGCCGCGGCCGTCGCCTCCCTGCTGGGCGCCTCGGTCGCCTGCACCTCCACGGGCGGCGACGACGACGGCGACGTCACGACCGTCACCGTCGGCACGCTGCGCGGGCAGCCGCACTTCTACGCGCCGTTCCTCTACGGCGACCACGCCACCGGGGACATCGAGTACGAGGTCGTCACGCTCGACACCGCGCCGGCCCTCAACGACGCGCTGCTCAGCGGCACCGTCGACATGGCGGTCGGCAGCATCACCGCCACCATCGCGGGCGCGGCGCAGGGCCGCGACGTCAAGGTCGTCGCCGCGGCCTCCGACGGCGGCAGCGGCTTCGTCGCCGCCGAGGGCATCGACAGCATCGACGACCTCGTGGGCCGGCCCGTCGGCTACCTGGAGTCGAGCTCGCAGTACGTCGTGCTCCAGCTCCTGCTGGAGGAGGCCGGGATCGGCACCGACGAGGTCGACCTCGTCTCGCTGTCGGCGCCGGAGTTCTTCAACGCCTTCGACACCGGCCAGATCGACGCGTTCCTGGCCCCCGAGATCGGCGTCTCGCTGGCGCTGGCGGCCGGCGGCACCGAGCTCGCGTCGCCGTACGAGACGGAGATCGGCCGCGTGAACATCGGGCTGCTGGCCAGCCAGGCGTTCATCGACGAGAACCCCGACGCCGTCCAGGAGGTCGTCGACACGCACGCGGCGACGACGGAGTACATGGTCGGCAACCAGGACGAGTGGCTGCCGGAGCTCGTCGAGGAGTACGGCGGGGACGAGGCCGTCTTCGCGACCGCGCTGGAGAACTTCTGGCTGCGCTCGGACCTCTCGCCGACCTACGAGGAGCAGATCGCCAACCTCGGCGCCCAGATGGCCCGCCTCGGCATGATCGCGACCGCCCCCGACGTCGCGGACGTCGTCGACACCTCCTTCGCCTCGCGCGAGGAGCCGGAGGAGTCGTGAGGGCCGCCCTCTGGCGCCGCCGGGTCGGACACACCGCCCTCGGCCTCGGCTTCGTGGCGCTCCTGCTGCTGATGTGGGACCTCGGGGTCCGCGGCGAGTGGGTGCTGGTCTTCGACATCAAGATGGCGTTCCTGCCACCGCCGGACGTCGTGGCGCGGCTGCTGTGGGACTTCGCCTTCGGCGGGATCTTCGACGACGCCTACAGCGGCACCCTGCTCGAGCACCTGGGTGCCAGCGCGCTGCGCGTGCTGGCCGGCTTCGGTCTGGCGGCGGCGCTCGCCGTGCCGATCGGGGTACTGATGGGCCGCTTCCCGCTGGTCAACGCGGCCCTCGACCCGGCGGTCAACCTGTTCCGGCCGGTGCCCGCCACGGCGTGGGTGCCGCTGGTGCTGCTCATCATCGGGTTCGGCAGCCAGGCGACGATCTTCCTGATCACGCTCTCGGCGTTCTTCCCGATCCTGCTCAACACCATCGCCGCCACCCGCGAGGTGCCGCCCCGGCTCGTCGAGGCGGCCCGGATGCTCGGCACGTCGCCGACCGGCGTGCTGCTCAAGGTGGTGGTGCCGGCGGCGACGCCCGGCATCGTCAGCGGACTGCGGATCGGCCTCGGCCTCGGCTGGGTGATCCTCGTGCTCGGGGAGGCGAACGGCATCGACACCGGACTCGGCAGCATGATCATGCTGGCCCGCGAGCAGGTACGCACCGACCGCGTCGTGGTCGGCATGATCGTGATCGGCCTCGCCGGCTTCCTCTCCGACCGCCTGCTGGTGCTCGGCTTCAAGGGACTGTTCGGCCGTCGGCCGCTGGTGCGGGCATGAGCGCCGTGACGCCGGCGAGCGGGACGGCAGCCACCACCGACCGCGCCGTCGCGCCGGTCGTCGACGAGTCCGGCCGGGTCGTGCTCGCCGCGGTCGGCAAGCGCTACGAGACCCGACGCGGCCCGGTCGACGCGGTCGCCGACGTCGACCTCGAGGTCGCGCCCGGCGAGTTCGTCGCCATCGTCGGCGCCAGCGGGTGCGGGAAGTCGACGCTGCTGCGGATCCTCGCGGGCTTCGAGCGGCACACCTCCGGCACGGTCGAGGTCGGCGGCGCGCCCGTGCGGGGCCCGGCGCCGGAGCGCGGCGTGGTGTTCCAGGACTACGGCCTGTTCCCGTGGCTCACCGTCGCGGAGAACGTCCGCTTCGGCCTGCGGCAGCAGCGCGTACCGCGGTCGAGGGCGCGGCGGCGGGCCGCCGAGATGATCGAGGTCGTCGGCCTCAGCCGCTTCGCCGACCGCTTCCCCGGCGAGCTGTCCGGCGGCATGCAGCAGCGCGTCGCCATCGCCCGCGTGCTCGCGGGCGACCCGGCGCTGCTGCTGATGGACGAGCCGTTCGGCGCCCTGGACGCGCTGACCCGCACGACGATGCAGCACGAGCTGAAGCGGCTGCGCGCGGAGAGCGGCGCGACCGTGCTGTTCGTGACGCACTCGATCGAGGAGGCCGTCTACCTCTCCGACCGGGTCGTCGTGATGGCCGGCGGCGCCTCGCACGGCGCGCCGGGGCACATCGCCGAGATCGTGCCCGTCGGCCTCGGGGACGTCCGCGACGTCAACGGGCCGGAGTTCAACGACCTCGAGCGGAGGATCGCCGCCCTCGTGCACGAGAGCTGAGCTCACCAGTCGAGGGCGGCGGCCTCGCGGTCGAGGGTGGCGGCGAAGAGGGCGTCGGCGGGCTCGAACGCGCCGACGAAGTGCCCGTTGAGCTCGAGCGTCAGCAGCCCGACCACGCGGGCGAAGGCGCCGACGAGCCACAGCGTCACGGCGGGGTCGAGGTCCAGCGCCAACGCCTCGTCGGCCGCGGCGAGCTCGCCGGCGAGCGGCGTCGCGATCCCGGGCGCGGCGGCCGCGAGCTGCGGGGAGGCCGCGACGACGGGTGCCGCGAAGGCCCGCACGACCCGCCCGGCGGGCTCGACGGTGTCGGCCGGGGCGCGGTAGCCGGGCACCGCGGAGCCGTAGACCAGCGCGAACCGGTGCGGCTCCGCCCGCGCCCACGCCCGCAGCGCCGCGGCCCCCGCGAGCCAGCGCTCGCGGGGGGAACCGGTGCTCCCGGCGGCCTCCACGGCGGCCGCGGCGTCGGCGTACGCCTCGACGATCAGCGCGGTGAGCAGCTCGTCGCGGCTCGCGTAGTAGCGGTAGATCGCGCTCGAGACCATCCCCAGCTCGCGCGCGATCGCCCGCAGGGACAGCTCGCTGGCGCCGCTCTCGGCGAGCTGGGCCAGCGCGAGGACGCGGATCCGGCGCAGGGTCTCGGCCCGCGCCACCTGGCGGGGGGTACGCGCGGTGCTCACGGCTCCGCGATCTCCACGGTCAGGGTGACGACGTCGCCGAGCCCCACGCCCTCCGGGCGCCGCAGCGCGACCTTGAGCGGCACGAGGTAGCCGCCGTCCTTCGGGAAGATCGAGGTGGTGACGGAGGTGGCGCCCATCCGCACGGTGGCGGGGATGCAGCCCCAGCCGTAGGTCACCGCCGAGGCGATCTCGGCGATCTCGGCGGCCAGGTCCTCGGGCACCGCGACGAAGTGGTGGGGCGCCGGGCCCCGCCACTCGACCACCTCGCCGGTGAAGGTCAGCTCGAGCACGGGGTCGAACCTACGCCCTGCGATGAGTTCCGTCGGTGGCACCGGTCAGACTCGCCGTCACCGCACCACGCGGCCGGCCCCGGGCCACCGGGCACCAGGAGGAGACCCCGTGCGAGAGATCGTCGTCACCCAGTTCATCAGCCTCGACGGCGTCGTGGACTCCCCCGGCGGCGGGGAGCACCCGCACGCCGGGTGGACGTTCGAGGACGTCGAGTTCGTGCCGGAGGCCTACGAGGTGAAGGGCCGCGAGCAGGAGGCCGCCACCGCGCTCCTGCTCGGTCGCCGCAGCTACGACGAGTTCGCGCCCGTGTGGCCGACCATGGAGGAGTTCGCGGAGTACAACGCGATGCCGAAGTACGTGGTGTCCTCCACGCTGAGGGACCCGGAGTGGAACAACACGCACGTGCTGCGCGGGCTCGACGAGGTCGCCGAGCTGAAGCAGACCGAGGGCGGCGAGATCCACGTCCACGGCAGCCCCACCCTCGCCCAGGGGCTGCTCGCCGCGGGCCTCGTCGACCGGCTCACGCTGCTGACGTTCCCGGTGCTGCTGGGCGGCGGGAAGCGGCTGTTCGCCGACGGCGCCGGGAAGACGCTGCTGACGCTGACCGAGAGCGCCGCCTACTCCAACGGGATCCAGCTGTCGATCTACGACGTGGGCCGCCGCTGACGTCTCGGCGACCCCGGTCCTTCAGCGTCCCAGGCCCTCGACGACCTCTACGCCCGGCGCGGCGGCGAGGACGGCCCCGGGGACCAGCAGCTTGGAGCGGCGCACGCCCGAGCCCAGGATCACGACGTCGGCCTCGCGCACGCGCGCGTCGACCAGCACCCGCCAGCCGGCCGGCAGGCCGAGGGGCGTGATGCCGCCGTGCTCCATGCCCGACTCCGCGACCGCGCGGTCGGTGGGGAGGAAGGAGCACTTGCGCACGTCCAGCGTGCGCTTGACCAGGCCGTTGACGTCGGCGCGGGTGTCGGCGCGCACCACGCAGGCGGCGATCCGCTCCTCGCCGTCGCGGCGACCGGCGACGACGACGCAGTTGAAGCTCGCCTCCAGCGGCGCGCCGTAGGCCTGCGTCATCGCCGCGGTGTCCGCCAGGTCGGGGTCGATCTCGACGACCCGCGCCGCGGCGGGGTCCGCGAGGCCCGCGACGGCGGCCGCGACCGGCGCCGCGAGCAGGTCGGGACGCTCCAGGGCGGGGGTCGTCGGCAGGTCGGTCCAGGTCAGGGCGCTCACGGGGTCCATCATGCGTGCATGGATCGAGGCACTCGGGGTGCGGTCGCCGCGGCGTACGCGGCGCAGGGGCTGGGGTACGCCACCGTCGTCACCTGCCTGCCCGCGCTCAAGGACCGCCACGACGTCGACGACGCGTTCATCTCGGGGCTCCTGGTCGCGGTGTGCGTCGCCGCCGCTCTGGGCTCCGTGCTGGCCGGGGTCGTGGCGCGGCGTCGAGGCAGCGACCGGGCGCTGGCGGCGGGCCTGCTCGTGCAGGCGGCGGCGCTGGCGGTGGCGGCCACCGCACCGGGTCTCGGCGTCTTCCTCGCCGCGACGGTCGTGTACGCCGTCGGTCTCGGAGCCGTGGACGCCGCCACGAACATGCAGGGCGTCCTCCTCGAGCGGCTCGGCGGCACCCCGCTGCTCGGCCGCTTCTACGCGGGCTACACCGCGGCCGCGATCGTCGGCGCCCTCGCGACGGCCGGAGTGGGCGCGGTGGGGGCCTACCCGCTGCTCTCCCCGCTGCTCGCCGCCCTCGTGCAGGCCGGGGTCGGCCTGCTCGGTCTCGGTCTGCTGGTGCGCGGCCTGTCGTTCGCGCGGGCCGACCGGACGCCCGGGGTCGCGACGCCGGCGGTGGTCCCGGCGGTGGTCCCGGGCACGCCCGGGGCCGGGACCCGCGTGCGGATGCCCGCGGGCACCGTCGCGATCGGCGCCCTGGTGCTGGTCGCGTTCGTCGTCGACTCGGCGGTCTCGACCTGGAGCACGGTGCTGATCGACGACACCCTCGGCGCCGCGGCGGGGATCGCGCCGCTGGGGTACGCCGCCTACCAGGCCGCCGTGCTCACCTCGCGGTTGCTCACCGACCGGCTCGTGCGCCGCTGGGGCCGCGGCCCGGTCGCGCTGGGAGGCCTGGCCACCGGTGTCGTCGGCTGCGCGGTCGTCGCCGCCAGCGGCACCATCGCCGGCGCCGTCGTCGGCTTCGCGGCGGCGGGGGTCGCGGCCGGCACGCTCGTGCCGATCGCCTTCGGCGCCGCCGGCGCGCTCGACCCGGACCGCAGCGACGCCGTCGTGGCGCGGGTCAACCTGTTCAACTACGCCGGCGTGGTGCTCGGCGCGGCCTCGCTCGGGCTGCTCGCCGAGGGCACGGGCCTGGCGGCGGCGTTCGCGCTGCCGGCCGTCCTGCTGCTGCTCGCGGTGCCGCTGGCCCGTCGCACGGCCCGGGCCTGACCCGTCTCACGGAGACCGACGGCCAGCAGCACCAGGCCGCCCGCGGCGAGCGCACCGTGCGCGACGCGACCGCCCGCGGGCAGGAAGAACTGCGGCAGGTAGGTGGCCAGGGCGAGCGCGGTGAGGGCGTACCCGGCCCGGGCGAGGCGACCGGTGCGCCCGCGGGCCGACCGCAGCGCCAGGCGACCGGCCACCACCGCGAGGGCGAGCCACCCGAGCGCGAAGAGGGTCATGGCGACGGGCTCGTAGCGGAACAGGTCCGCCGCCCCGCTGCCCTGCGCGAGCACGGCGTCGTCGCCGGTCTCGAGCACGCGGCGCCCGACGGCGTGCAGGCCGTACGCCTCCGCGCCGTAGTAGGGCAGCAGCAGCGCGACCCCGACCACGGCGACGCGGTGCGCCCAGCGGTCGAGGTCCGCCAGCGCCGCGGCGACGAGCGCGAAGCCGGCCATCCCGGCGACGTGCGCCCACAGCCAGGCGGGGCGGGCGTACAGCTCCGCGGCGGCGCGGCCGTCCTCGACGCCGTAGCCACGCAGGACGGGGTACGCCAGCAGCGCGGCCGCTGCGGCGACGAGGGCGAGACGGGTGCGGTTCATGGGGGGTCCTCCGAAATGTGAGCAGCGCTCTCTATTGGCGAGGACAGCATGCGTGCGGAGGCGCGACAAAGCAAGAGCACTGCTCACATTTGCGGTGGGGTGGTCAGGCGCCGCGGACGAAGGCGTACGACTCTTCGAGCAGCTGCTCCCAGAGCCCCGTCGCCTCGGGGACCGCGACCCACTCGCGCGCGGGGTTGCGACCGATCTGCATCCGCTCGGCGCCCGGCAGCGCCAGCAGCTCGTCGACCCGCCGGGCCGGCACCTTCACCACGAGGGAGCCGCCGGGCACGACGAAGCCGAAGATGCGGCCGTCGACGGCCAGTGCGTCGCTGCCGAACATGCGCCGGCGGTCGACGCCGGGGCGGACGAGGAACCCGACGGCGAGGTCGTCGAGGGTGCGTTGGCCGGCGGCCCGTGCCTCGTCCACGTCGCGTGCTCCCGCCGCGTCCGTGGCGCCGGCGTCAGTGCGCCGCGGCGGGCGCGTCGTCGACGGCGGGGCGGGGGCCGGAGCCACCCGGGACGCCGGGGTCGTCCTGCAGGGCGCTGGCGCAGGCGGTGCCGAGCAGCGTCAGGAGGTCGAGGTAGGTCTCCAGGCCGCGGTCGCCCGCGCGCAGGTACGCCTTCCGTGCCCGGTTCAGCTGCAGTCGCAGACCCGCCGACTGGGCGGGGTCGACCACCTCGAGCCGCGTCAGCGCGCGGTCGAGCGCCACGTACTCCCGCACGGCGTCGTCGCCGGTGCGGATGCGCGCGTCGTTGCTGGACATGGGCGTCTCCGGGGATCCACGAGTCAGGGAGGGTGGTGGCACGAGGTGCGCAGGCGCGACCGCGGCTGCGTCGGGCGCAATGGTGCCACACTGCGGGGTCGTGGAACACTCCCGATCTCGGCGTGGTTGAACGGTCAACCAGCACCTGCCAGGAAGGTCCGACATGACTGCCCCGACCACCGTCCAGCTCGGTCTCGACACCTTCGGCGACGTCACCGTCGACGCCGACGGCAGCCCCGTCCCGCACGCCCAGGTGATCCGTGACGTGGTCGAGCAGGCCGTGCTCGCCGACCGGGTCGGCGTCGACGCGATCGGCATCGGCGAGCACCACCGCGACGACTACGCGGTCTCCGCTCCCGACGTCGTGCTCGCGGCCGTCGCGGCCCGCACGGAACGGATCCTGCTGGGCACCGCCGTGACCGTGCTGAGCAGCGACGACCCGGTGCGCGTCTACGAGCGCTTCGCCACCCTCGACGCCATCGCGCCCGGCCGCGCCGAGGTCACGCTGGGACGCGGCTCCTTCACGGAGTCGTTCCCGCTCTTCGGCCTCGACCTGGCCGACTACGAGCAGCTGTTCAGCGAGAAGCTCGACCTGTGGGCCGCCCTGCAGGGCGAGGGCGAGGTCAGCTGGCAGGGCAGCGTCCGCGGACCGCTGGACCGGGCACGGGTCTTCCCCACCACGGCCGCCGGCCGGATCCCGACCTGGATCGGCGTCGGCGGGTCGCCCGAGTCGGTGGTGCGCGCCGCGCACTACCGCTTCCCGCTGATGCTCGCCGTGATCGGCGGCGAGCCCGCCCGCTTCGCCCCGTTCGTCGACCTCTACCACCGGGCGCTGAAGGAGTTCGGCTCCGAGCCGCTGCCCGTCGGCGTGCACTCGCCGGGCTTCGTCGCCGACACCGACGAGGAGGCGCGCGAGCTGCTGTTCCCGCACTTCAAGGCCAACCGCGACCGGATCGGCGCCGAGCGCGGCTGGGGTCCCGCGACGCGCGAGCAGTTCGACGCCGAGGTCGAGGTCGGCTCGCTCTACGTCGGCTCGCCGGAGACCGTGGCCCGCAAGATCGCGGACACCGTGGCCAAGCTCGACGTGCAGCGCTTCGACCTCAAGTACTCCAACGGCCCGATGCCGCACGGCCAGCTGATGCACGCGATCGAGCTGTACGGCACCGAGGTCGCCCCGCGGGTGTGCGAGCTCCTCGCCGCCCGCTGACCCACCGGCGACACCTCCCGACGACCCGGGTGGAGAAGCGGTGGGGGAGGTGGGGGTCAGGCGGGCGCGCCGTTCCCGTCCCCGTCCTCGGCGGCCTTCTGCGCGGCGATCGCGGCGTCGACGTCGAGCTCCTTCAGCGCGGTGATCAGCTGCTCGAGGCCCTGCGGGGGCAGGGCGCCGGCCTCGCGGTAGACGAGGTGGCCCTTCTTGAACGCCATCAGCGTCGGGATCGACGTGATCTGCGCAGCGCCCGCGAGCTGCTGCTCGGCCTCGGTGTCGACCTTCGCGAAGACGACGTCCTCGTGCTGGGTCGACGCCTGGTCGTAGACGGGCGCGAACTGGCGGCACGGGCCGCACCAGGACGCCCAGAAGTCCACGAGGACGAGCTCGTTCTCGGTCACGGTGCGCTCGAAGTCGGCGCCGGCCAGGTCCACGGTGCTCATGGAGGGTGCAACCGAGGCGGTGCCGCCGATGTTCCGCGGATCGGGGAGGATGCGCGGATGCCCACCGCCCGACGCACCCCCGCCCGCACCACCCGCACCACCGGCGCCACCCGGGCCCGGCGCCCGCGCCCGGCCGACATGGCCGCCCCGGAGGGGGCGGTCGAGGTCTTCACCGACGGCGCCTGCGCCGGCAATCCCGGACCGGGCGGGTGGGCGTGGGCGCGCGACGAGCAGGCGTACGCCTCCGGCGGCGAGCGCGCGTCGACCAACCAGCGGATGGAGATCCGCGCTGCACTCGAGGCCGTACGCGCCAACCCGGGGCCGCTGGTCGTCGTCAGCGACTCGACCTACGTCGTCAACTGCTTCCGCGACCGGTGGTGGCAGGGCTGGCTCGAGCGCGGCTGGACCAACTCGGCCCGCAAGCCGGTCGCCAACCGCGACCTGTGGGAGCCGTTCGTGGAGCTGTACGTCGAGCGCGGCGACGTCGCGTTCCGCTGGGTCAAGGGCCACTCGGGGCACGCGATGAACGACTTCGTCGACCGTCTGGCGGTGGCGGCGAGCAAGGCGGTGTGAGCGGGCACGTGCCGGGGTGAGCCGGCCGCTCGGCTGCCTCGGCTAGCGTCGCCGACGTGCCCGAGGGAGACAGCGTCCGGCTGCTCGCGCTGCGGCTCGACCGCTCGCTGCGCGGGCGTACGCTCGCCGCCGCCGACCTGCGGGTGCCGCGTCTGGCCACCCGCGACCTGGGCGGACGCACGATCCTCGAGCACGCCACCCACGGCAAGCACCTGCTGACCCGCTTCAGCGGCGACGCCACGCTGCACTCCCACCTGCGGATGGACGGCAGCTGGACCGTCACCCGTGCCGGGCGGCGTCTGCCGTCGCGGCTGATGCCGGACGTCCGGGTGGTGCTGCGCACGACCGAGGGGCCGACGGCCTGGGGGGTCCTGCTGCACGACCTGGAGCTGGTGCCGACCGCCGAGGAGCACACGCTGGTGGGCCACCTCGGCCCCGACCCGCTGCGCGAGGACTGGGACCCCGACGAGGCCGTGCGGCGCCTCCTGGCCCGCCCGACCACCCCGCTGGTCTCGGCCCTGCTCGACCAGACCAACCTGGCCGGTCTGGGCAACCTGTGGGTCAACGAGCTCGCGTTCCTCCTCGGCCGCAGCCCGTGGACGCCGGTCGGCGAGGTGGACGTGCCCCGGCTGGTGGAGCGGGCGGCGACGGCGCTGCGGCACTCGGTCCAGGTGCCGGGGGCCTACCAGGTCACCACCGGCAACAGCCGGCGCGGCGAGAGCCACTGGGTCGCCGGGCGGGCGCGGCGGCCCTGCCCGCGCTGCGGCACGACGGTGCGGGTCGTGGCGGAGTCGCCCGGCGACCCGGCCAACCGGCGTACCTGGTGGTGCCCGCGGTGCCAGCCCGGACCGGGCCCGGAGGCGCGGCTGCCGCGCGCGGACCGGGGGGCGTGAGCAAAACCCCCGCGCGCCGCGGCCGGTCGTGCTGCCAGACTGCCGCCATGCGCGAGATCGTCCAGAGCCAGAAGCTGCAGAACGTCCGCTACGACGTGCGGGGCCCGATCCTCGTCGAGGCGCAGCGGCTCGAGGCGGAGGGGCACCGCATCCTCAAGCTCAACATCGGGAACCCGGCGCCGTTCGGCTTCGAGGCGCCGCAGTCCATCGTCGCGGACATGGTGAACCACCTGCCGGACGCGCAGGGCTACTCGGACTCGCGCGGCATCTACTCGGCCCGCACGGCGGTCGCGCAGTACTACCAGTCCCGCGGCCTCACGGACACCTCCGTCGACGACGTCTTCATCGGCAACGGCGTCTCCGAGATGATCTCGCTGGTCCTCCAGGCGTTCCTCGACGACGGCAACGAGGTGCTGGTGCCGGCGCCCGACTACCCGCTGTGGACCGGGGCGGTCTCGCTGTGCGGCGGTACGCCCGTGCACTACCGCTGCGACGAGGAGAACGGGTGGAACCCCGACCTCGAGGACATCGAGTCCAAGATCACCCCGAACACCCAGGCGCTCGTGGTGATCAACCCGAACAACCCGACCGGCGCGGTCTACAGCGAGGAGACCGTCAAGGGCCTCGTCGACATCGCCCGGCGCCACGACCTGGTGCTGATGAGCGACGAGATCTACGAGAAGATCCTGTTCGACGGCGTCCAGCACCACCACACCGCCACGTTCGCGGGCGAGGACGTCCTGTGCCTGACGTTCTCCGGCCTCTCGAAGGCGTACCGGGTCTGCGGCTACCGCGCCGGCTGGGTGATGATCTCCGGCCCGCGCCACCTTGCCGGCGACTTCCTCGAGGGCCTGACCCTGCTGTCCAACATGCGCATGTGCGCCAACGTGCCGGCGCAGCACGCGATCCAGACCGCGCTGGGCGGCTACCAGTCGATCAACGAGTACATCGTGCCCGGCGGCCGGTTCTACGAGCAGTCCAAGACCGCCTGGCGCCTGCTCAACGAGATCGACGGCGTCTCCTGCGTCGAGCCCATGGGCGCGCTCTACTGCTTCCCCAAGCTCGACACCGAGATGTTCGGCATCGACGACGACGAGAAGTTCGTCATCGAGCTGCTGCGGGCGAAGAAGCTGCTGGTCACCCACGGCACGGGCTTCAACTGGTTCGAGCCCGACCACTTCCGGCTCGTCACGCTGCCCGACGTCGACATGCTGACCGAGGCCATCGAGCGGATCGCGGACTTCCTCGCGACGCTGCGCCGCTGACGGACACCCCCTCCACGGACCGGCCGGGCTGCCTCAGGCGCTCGGCGCCGCCGCCTGCACGCGGTCCTGCGCCCACAGCGCGAGCGGGGCCAGCAGCGTGGCGGCCTCGCGGCCGGCGTCGGTGAGGGAGTACTCCACGTGCGGCGGAACGACGGGCCGAGCCTCGCGCAGCACGAGCCCGTCCGCCTCCAGGGTCTGCAGCGTCTGGATCAGCATCTTCTCGCTGACGCCGACGATCTCGCGCTTCAGCTCGCTCCAGCGCAGGGTGCGCCCGTCGAGGCCGAGGAGCACGAGCAGGCCCCACTTGCTGGTGACGTGCTCGAAGAGCAGACGCATGTGGGGGCACGCGGTGTCGAGCGCGTCGAGGCGCAGACCGGTGGACATGTCGTCCACCTTACTCGCAGGTGGGTACCCTACTTCAAAGTCGGTACCCGACTCCGGGAAGGGTGCTGGTCGCGGCCCGGTTGAGCCCGTCGGAACCGCCGCGAGCACGCGGCGTACGCACCCTGACGAAGGAGACCTGACATGGCGATCGTGGTGACCGGCACCAGCGGACAGCTCGGCCGACAGATCGTGGAGAAGCTGCTGGAGCGCGGCGTGCCCGCGGGCGACGTGGTCGCGACCGCGCGCGACACGGCGAGGATCGCCGACCTCGCGGAGCGCGGCGTGCGCACCGCGCGGCTCGACTACACGGACGTGCAGGCCGAGGGGTCGGCGCTCTCCGCCGGCGACGTGCTCGTCCTGGTGTCGAGCAGCGAGGTCGGGCAGCGTACCGCCCAGCACCGCAACGTGGTCGAGGCCGCCGTGGCTGCCGGCGTCGCGCGGGTCGTCTACACCTCGACCGCCAACATCGACACGGACCTGGTGGTCGCCCCGGAGCACCGCGAGACCGAGGCGCTGATCGAGGCCAGCGGGCTGCCGCGCACGTTCCTGCGCAACGGCTGGTACACCGAGAACTACGCCCCCGCGTTCGCGCAGGCGCAGGCCACCGGGGCGATCGCCGCCGCGGCCGCCGACGGCCGCGTGGCCAGCGTGGAGCGCGCCGAGCTCGCCGAGGCCGCAGCCGTCGTGGCGAGCACCGAGGGCCATGAGCAGAAGGCGTACGAGCTGGTCGCCCCCACCGCGTGGACGCACGCCGAGCTGGCCGCCACGTTCGGCGAGGTGCTGGGCCGCGAGGTCACGTACGCCGCGCTCGACGCCGACGCGTACCGCGAGGTCCTCCTCGGCGCGGGGCTCGACGAGGGCACCGCCGGGTTCCTCGTGACCGCCGACCTCAACATCGCTGACGGCGACCTCGCCGGCACGGGCGACGACCTGGCCGCGCTGCTCGGCCGCGCGCCGCGGACGCTGCGCGAGACCGTGGGCACCTGGGCGTGACGGGCGCTCGGTAGCGTGCGGGGACCGTTCGACCACGATCCTCGGGGGACCGCATGCGACCGACCGTCACCGCCCTGCTCGCCGTGACCTGCCTGGTCGTGGCGGGCTGCTCCGGTCCGGGGGACGGCGACGAGCCCGGCGGCGCCGACACCGCGACCGGGGCCACCGATGCCGCGGCCTCGGGCGAGGCGGAGATCCCCGACGGTCCCGCCGGCGACCACGTCCGGTGGGTCCTCGACCTGCTGGCCGAGGACGGCGGGGACCCCGCGGACCTCACGGAGGACGAGGTCGCCGAGCGTGTCAGCCCGGCCGTCGCCGAGCAGCTGACGGTGGAGGTCCTGACGCCGGCGCTGGCCCAGGTGCGGGCCGGCGGTCCGTACACCGTCGGCACCGTGGTGCCGCAGGGCAGCACGGGCCTGCAGGTGCGCCTCGAGCCCGCGACCGGAGCGCCGCTGCAGCTCGTCGTCGCGGTCGACGGCGACGGGCTGCTCTCGACGCTGCTGTTCACCCCGGTGCCCGTGGTGCCGGACGTCGCCTCGTACGCCGAGCTCGAGGCCCTGCTCGCCGAGGACGCCGACCACGTGCAGCTGCTCGTGGCCGACGTCGTCGACGGCCGGTGCGAGCCGACGTACGCCACCGAGGACCCGGTGGCGGCACCGTCGGGCTCGGTCTTCAAGCTCGTCGTGCTCAACGCCCTCGTCGAGGCCGTCGCCGACGGCGACCTCGCCTGGGACGACGAGCTGACCGTGACCGACGAGGTCCGCTCGCTGCCGTCGGGGGAGCTGCAGGACCGGCCCGACGGCACCGTCGTCACGGTCGAGGAGGCGGCGCTGGGGATGATCTCGATCAGCGACAACACCGCCACGGACCTGCTGATGGCCGCGCTGGGGGACCGCGTCGACGCGTGGGCGACCGAGCACGGCCTCGACGACCTGGTGCCGGTGCCGACCACGCGCCAGCTCTTCCGGCTCGGCTGGGGCGCCCCCGAGCAGCGGGCGCAGTGGTCCGCGGCGGACGCCGAGGAGCGGCGCGCGATCCTCGACGCCCTGCCGGGCCTGGAGGGTCTCGACCCCGCGACCGTCACCACTCCCGGCTGGACCGACGGGGTGGAGTACTTCCTCACCCCCGCCCAGGCCTGCGGGCTGCACGTCGCGCTGCACGAGGCGGGGAGCACGCCCGCCGGCGCGCCGCTGGCGCGGATCCTCACCACCAACCCCGGGCTCGAGCCGCCGGCCGGGGCGGACGCAGTCGCGTTCAAGGGCGGGTCGTCGCCGGGCGTCGTGGCGCTGACCTTCCTGGTCTCCTCCGGCGACACGACCCGCTACCTCGGCGTGCAGGTGTGGGACGACGAGGTCGTGGACCTCGGGGTGCGGGTGCCTGGCCCCGCGCAGGCCGGACTGGACCTCCTGCTGGAGTGATGCAGGTCCTCCCGGGCGCAGCGATGATTCCGGTTGTCGGTGGGAGTCGATAGCCTCCGTCGACCCCTCCCGAGAGGACCCCCATGACCGACATCATCACCGCCACCGGGCTGGTGAAGCGGTACGGGAAGGTCGAGGCCCTGCGCGGCCTCGACCTGAGCGTGCCCGAGGGCACCGTGCTGGGCCTGCTCGGCCCGAACGGCGCCGGCAAGACGACCGCGGTGCGGATCCTCGCCACGCTGCTGCGACCCGACGAGGGCTCGGCGCACGTCGCGGGCGTCGACGTGCTCGCCGATCCCGACGGCGTGCGCCACCGGATCGGTCTCTCGGGGCAGTACGCGGCGGTGGACGAGCACCTGACCGGGTTCGAGAACCTGGAGATGGTGGGCCGGCTCTACGGCCTGGGCCGGACGAAGTCGCGCGAGCGGGCCCGCGAGCTGCTGGAGCGCTTCTCCCTGGCCGACGCGGGCGACCGGCCGTCGAAGACCTACTCCGGCGGCATGCGACGCCGCCTCGACCTGGCGGGCGCGCTGGTCGCCTCCCCGCCGGTGCTGATCCTCGACGAGCCGACCACGGGCCTGGACCCGCGCAGCCGCCTCGAGATGTGGGACGTCATCCGCGAGCTCGTCTCCTCGGGCTCCACGCTGCTGCTGACGACGCAGTACCTGGAGGAGGCCGACCGCCTCGCCGACGACATCGTGGTCATCGACCACGGCAACGCCATCGCGCGCGGCACGGCCGACGAGCTCAAGGCGCAGACCGGCGGCGAGCGGGTCGAGGCCGTGCTGCGGCACGCGCACGACCGCGACGCCGCCGTCCGGATCCTCGCCGGGGTCGCGATCGACGGCACCGAGGTGCAGGTCGACGACAGCGGCCGCGGGCTGACCGCGGCGGTGAGCGACGGCGTACCGGCGCTGCGCCACGCCCTCGACGGCCTCGAGGCCGCGGGGATCGAGCTCCTCGACGTCGGCCTGCGACGCCCGACCCTCGACGACGTGTTCCTCACGCTGACCGGACAGCCCGCCGAGGCCGACGCGGCCGCCACCTCCGAGGAGCAGGCATGAGCAGCCTCGCCCGCACGGCCAGCGACGGCTGGGTCGTCACCAAGCGCAACCTCATCAAGATCAAGCGGGTGCCCGAGGTGCTCGTCTTCGTGCTGGTCAGCCCCATCATGTTCATCCTGCTGTTCGCGTTCGTCTTCGAGGGCGCGATCGGGCCGGAGGGCGGGGTCGGCTACCGCGAGTTCCTCATCGGCGGGATCTTCGCCCAGACGGTCGTGTTCGGAGCGACCTTCACGGGCGCCGGCCTGGCCGAGGACATGCAGAAGGGCATCATCGACCGCTTCCGGTCGCTGCCCATGTCGCCGGCCGCGGTGCTGATCGGGCGCACCACCTCCGACGTGGTCTACAACGTGCTGTCGCTCGCGATCATGGCGATCACCGGTCTGCTGATCGGCTGGCGCATCCGCGAGGGCGTGCTCGACGCGATCGCGGGCTTCGCGCTGCTGCTGGTGTTCGCCTACGCGATCAGCTGGGTGATGGCGTGGATCGGCCTGCTCGTGCCGTCGGTCGAGGTCATCAACAACGCCTCGTTCATCGTGATCATGCCGCTGACGTTCGTCTCGAACGCGTTCGTGCCGCTGGAGAGCTTCTCGGGCGTGCTGCGCGTGCTGGTGGAGTGGAACCCGGTCTCGACGCTGACCCAGGCGTGCCGCGAGCTGTTCGGCAACTACGACCCGCGGGTGCCGGTCGGCGACGCGTGGTCGATGCAGCACCCGGCGCTCTACACGCTGCTGTGGGTCGGTCTGATCCTCGTGGTGTTCGTGCCGCTCTCGGTGCGGCAGTACCGCCTCGCCGCCGGTCGGTGAGCGACGCCGGCCCGGCGCGACGGCTCGCCGCCTCCGCCGAGACGTGGTCGGCCGACGACTGGTGGCTGCTCGAGGCGGCGGCGTGGGAGCGTCGCGGCACCGTGCTGCGGCACGTCGTGATGCTGGCGCCGTTGCGCCTGCGGGGCCAGATCGTCCGGGAGCGGGCCGGGTCGTGGGTGAGGGGGGTCGTCGGCCTCCTGGGTTTCGTCGGGTCGATCCTCGCGGTGCTCCTCGGGACCGCGATGGCGGTCGGGTGGCTGCTGCCCGACACCCCGGCGGGCGTCCCGTCGGAGGCGGGCAGGGCGGGCCTGGCGCTGGGGGCGGTCGCGGCGTACGCGGGCTGGTCCGGCGCCACCGACCGCTCGTGCCGGCGTTGCGACCCGGGTCTGCCCAGATCGTCGGGTTCCTCCTCCTGCTGCCGGCGACGTTCGCCCTGGTCGGCGTCCTCGCCGCCCCGACGGCGGGTGTGGAGCTGCGCGACCCGATCGGGATCGTCGGCGTCGTCGCCCTCGTCGTGGTCGCCGCACGCATGCTCGTGGTCGGACTCCGTGCCGCCCGGGACCCGCACCCGCCCGGCACGCCGGTGGCGGAGCAGCACGCCCGGACGGCGGCGGAGGAGGCGCCGGAGACGGTGCAGCAGGGCGTACGCGCCGACCTCGCCGCCGCCGTCGACACCCTCGCCCGGCGGGGTCTCGTCGACCGGGCGACCCGGGCGCGCGCGCTCACCGCACCGCTCGGCGGCCTCGGCGTCGCGATGGCCGAGGACTCGTAGCCCGGGTCGAACGATCCGCGCCCGCGACTGCGACTGCGACGAAGAAAACGCGGACCGGCCGGAAGAAAGCGCGGACGATCCGGCCCCGGGACGCCTCCTGCGTCCGCGTTCTCCCGTCGTCGGTCCGCGTTTTCCCGGGCGGGGCCGGGCGTGACGGGTCCGGGGCCGGTTCGCCGGTCGTGGACCCGGAGGAGCACCGGTGCGAGCGCGGGGTGGTGGTGCATCGATGGCCCGGGCGATCCACGGAGAAGAAAACGCGGACCGGCCGGAAGAAAACGCGGACCATCCGGCCCCGGGACGCGTCCTGCGTCCGCGTTTTCCCGTCGTCGGTCCGCGTTTTCTCGGCCGAGGTCGGGCGCGCGCGGCCCTACGCGTCCTCGACCGGCTTGCCGCGCAGCTCGAGCCGGATCTGGTCGGCGTCGAGCACGGCCATGGCCGCGCGCAGCGACGCCGTGGCGAAGGTGCCCTCGCGGGCGAGGTCGAGCAGCACGTCCCGCTGCGCCTCGATGACGGCCACGAGCAGCGGGACACCCTCCTCGGAGGCGTCGCGGCGTACCCGTTCGGCGGTCGCCCGGAGCACCTCCACGAGCTGGGCCCGCTCGCGGGCCAGCGCCTCGGTGTCGACGCCGGCCGGGCGCACCCAGCGCACGAGCAGGCCGAGGGTCGCTCCCTGCAGGACCAGCGAGCCCGCCGCGACGCAGAAGGCCAGGAACACCAGCAGCGACCGCTCCGGGGTGTCGGACGGCAGCGTCTGGGCGGCAGCGAGGGTGACGGCGCCACGCATCCCGGCCCACACGACGACGGCGCCCTCGCGCGGCCCGAGCGGGTCGTCGACGAGGTGGTCGATGTCGGCGAGGCGTCGGCGCAGCCGCGTACCGAACTGCTCGACGTGCTCCGGCTCGAGCCGCAGCCGCCGGCGGCGCTTCTCCACCGCCCAGCGCAGCAACCGGCCGCGGGGCGGCGGCCGGTCGGTGAGGGCGGCGGCGAAGCGGTCCGGGTCCTCGGTGAGCTCGCGCAGGGCGTCGACCCGCGGGCGTACGGCCGCCCCCCTCGCCGCTCGGCGGTGCACGGCGAGCAGGAGCGGCACGACGTACGCCGCCCGCACCACCAGCACGATGGCGAGCGCGGCGAACGCCACCAGCACGGTGGGCAGCAGGCGGTGGTCGGCCTCGTCCAGGTCCACGAGCAGGCCGTACAGCTCGAGCCCCATGACCAGGAACACGGCGCCCTCGAGCAGCAGCTCGACGGTGTGCCACACCTCCGCGTCGGACAGGCGCGCCTGCGGGCTCAGCACCCGGGGCGCGCCGCGACCCGTCACGAGGCCGGCCACCACCGCCGCCACCAGGCCGGAGGCCTCGAGGCGCTCGGCCGGAACCGACGCGGCGAACGGCACCGTCAGGGAGACCGCGGTCGCGACGGCCGCCTCGGGCGTACGCGCGCGCACCCACAGGTTGGCGCGACCCACGACGTACCCCACCGCGCCCGCGAGCACCGCCGCGACCACGAAGTCGCGCACCACGCCGCCGACGCTCCACGAGGTCGCCGCCGCGACGGTCGCGGCCCGCAGCAGGACCAGCGCGGTCGCGTCGTTGAGCAGGCCCTCGCCCTCGAGGATCGCGACGACGCGGGGCGAGACGCCGATGCGCTTGACGATGGAGGTGGCGACGGCGTCGGTCGGGCTCATGATCGCGCCGAGCGCGACGCCCCACGCGAAGCTGAGACCGGGCACGACCAGGGTGAAGAACCAGCCGAGGACGAGCGCGCTGGCCACGACCAGCACCACCGACATCCCACTGATCGCCCGCAGCTCGCGGCGGAACTCCATGGCGGGCATCGAGACAGCCGCGGAGTACAGCAGCGGCGGCAGCACGCCTGCCAGGATCCACTCCGGCTGCACCGCGACCGTCGGCACGAACGGCAGCAGGCCCACCACGGCGCCCAGCCCCAGCAGGAGCAGCGGGGAGGCGACGCCCACCCGCCGGCTCGCCACCGCGGCCGCCGCGATGGCGAGCACACCGAGGACGAGCAGCTCCAGCACCTGGTCCATGGGCGCCATCCTGCCCCTACCGAAGACGCGCCGTCACCGACCCGCGGCGGTGCCGCCGGGCCGCGACGCCCGGGCAGGCTGGAGTCGTGGAGGTCGTCACCCTGCTCGCGCTCGCGGGCCTCGCGCTCGTGGACAGCACCAGCATCGGCACGCTGGTGCTCCCGCTCGTCCTGCTCGTCGCGCCCCGGGTCGACGCCCGCCGCTTCGTGGTCTACCTCGCCACGGTGGGCGGCTTCTACGCGCTGGTCGGCGTCGGGCTGGTGCTCGGCGCCTCGGCGCTGACCGAGATCGCCCGCTCCGCCGGCGACCTCACCCCGCTGCGCTGGGCCCAGCTCGTCGTCGGCGCCGCCCTGCTCGCCGCCGGCGTCGTCGGCGACAAGGTGCTCGAGCGCGTCCGCGCCCGACGGGGTACGCCCGCGCCGTCGGGCCGCACGCAGGCCTGGGCCGAGCGCATCGTGGGCGAGCACGCCTCCTACCGCGTGGTGGTCGCGGTCGGGATCAGCGCCGCGCTCGTCGAGGTCGCGAGCATGCTGCCGTTCCTCGCGGCGGTCGGGATCATCACCGCGGCGGACCTCCCGGTGGCGGGCGCGGTCGGCGTGGTGGTGGCGTACGCCCTCGTGATGGTGCTGCCGGCCGCCCTCCTGCTCGTGCTCCGCCTGGCCCTCGCCGGCCGGGTCGAGGTGCCCCTCGCGCGGTTCTCGGCCTGGCTGGCGACGAAGACGCAGGGCGCGATCTGGTGGGTGCTGGCGATCGTCGGGTTCTTCGTGGCGGGCGACGCCTACGGCGCGCTGTCGCAGTCCGGCGCCCTGTGAGCGAGGAAGAGGCTCCCGTGACGCGGACCGATCTGTCAGGCTGAGCCCGTGCGAGGAGCGACGAAGCGGATCTTCCTGGAGGTCGTGGGCTGGGTCCTGGTGGTGGCGGGCATCGCCGCCCTTGTCCTGCCCGGCCCCGGCCTGCTCATGCTCTTCGGCGGTCTCGCGGTGCTCTCGCAGCAGTACGAGTGGGCCGAGCGCCGCCTCGCCCCGATCGAGCGGGCCGCGATGCGCACGGCCGCGGAGGGCGTCGAGACCTGGTTCCGCCTCGTGCTGTCGTGCCTGGGCGCCCTGTGGCTGCTCGGCCTCGGGGTGCTGTGGATCGTCAGCCCGCCCGCGCCCGACTGGTGGCCGGTCAGCGACTCGTTCTGGCTCCTCGGCGGCGTCGGCACCGGCATCACGCTCATCGTCTCGAGCGCGATCGCGTTCGGCCTCATCGTCTACAGCGTGCGTCGCTTCGGGCGTCCCGGCACCCGCACCCCCGAGGCGGAGGCCAAGGTCGAGGGCTGACCGCCTCCGGTCAGGAGCTGATCCGCTCCTGCTCACGCACGTTGGCGGCCGCGACGTCGCCGGCGGCCTCGAGCGCCTCGGCCGCGGTGCGCAGGGCCACGGCGTACCCCCCGTTCCACTGCCCCACGAAGCGCTCCCGGTCGGCGCCCACCCACGGCGCCGCGTCGAGCCGCTGGGTGTAGCGCGCCTCGATCTCGCGCAGCCGCGCCGCCAGCGACGTCATCTGCGACCCGAGCGCCGCGACCTGCTCGGTGTCCATGCCGTGGAAGCTCATCGGGGACCTCCGGTCTCGACGCTCGCGGTGAGGGACCCGAGCCGTGCGCGCAGCGCGTCCGGGGTGGTGGCGACGACCTCGACGGTGCCCGAGCCGGCCACGGCCGTGCTGGTCCAGCAGCCGGTCGGGCCAGAGAAGACGCCCAGCAGCTCGCCGGCCCGCTCGCCGCGGTCGCGGCGGACCACGACGACGTCGCTGCGCAGGTACGCCGCGCCCAGGCGCGCCATCAGCTCCGGCGGCGCCGTGGCCACGGCCAGGTCCCCGGCGGCCTGCCCGGCCCCGGCGGGCACCCGCAGGGTCACCGGTGCCTCGGACCCGTCGGCCGCGGCTGCGGCCTCGGGGTGCAGGACCGCCGCCTCGACGAGCCCGCCCAGCGAGGCCGTGCGGGCGAGCGCGAAGCGGTGCTGACCGTCGGGGGTGACCTCCTCGAGGAGCACGTACTCCTCGACCACGTGGGCGTACCAGAAGTCCTGCGTCGCGGCGCCCGCCCGGGCCACCGCGACCGCCACGGGCGCGGCCCGGCGCAGGGTGAGCACCGAGAGCACGTCCTGGCGCACCAGCAGGTCGACCTCCGCGCGGTCGCCCGCCACCTCGGGCCGCGGGTCGCCGCCCTCGGGCGGCGAGACGATGCCGCGGGCCACCAGGCCGCGCAGCGCCGTCGCCTGCACCAGGTCGGAGGCGGTGTCGTCGAGGTCGGCGAGGTACGGCAGCACGGCGACGCCCTCGGCGTGGCCGAGCGCGGCGAGCTCCTCGTCGGTGAGGGTGACGACGTAGGTGGCGGGGCCCCCGGGAGCCTCGGTGGCCTCGGGGATCTCGGTGGTCGCGGCGCTCATGCACCCGCCCCGGCCGTGCGGGCGCCACCGAGGAAGCCGGCCGCCCAGGCGCGCGCGGCGTCGAGGGCGCGGGTGCCCTGCTCGGAGACCCAGCCCCGCGCGCCCTCGTAGGTGCGGGAGACGAAGTCGCCGATCGCGGCCCGGTTGTCGTAGACGAAGTTGCCGGCGCTCCACACGCCGTAGGCGGCGACGCCGATGGCGGCCGCGGTGGCGACGGGCGCCGCGAGGGCGGTGCCGCCGATCACCAGCGTCGCGGCTCCCAGGGCGCCCGCGGCGGCGAAGCCGCGTCCGGCGACGTCGCGCCAGCCCTCGTAGCCGGTGCCGGTGATCGCCTCCCACCCCGCCGTGACCATCGTCAGCGGCACGCTGATCCGGCTCAGCATGCCGAGGATGCCGGTCTTGCGGGTGGCGAGCACGGCCTCGATCGCGTCGCGCACCTTCTCGAAGCGGCTCAGGGCGCCGAACCCGCGGGCCGGGTGCTTCAGCGCGTCGAAGAACGCGCCGAGCCCGAGCAGACCCTTGCCGGCGCCCCAGAGCTTCTGCACGGCGCGGGCGGTCGCGACGCCGCCGGGCACGAGGCCGAGCCAGCCGTACCCGTCCGGTCGCACCGAGTCGGCGCTGCTGATGCCCTCCTGCTCGTCGGCGTTGCGCTCGACGATGCGACCCGCGTCCTCCAGCGCGGCGGCCACGTCGGCGACCTGCGTCTGCGCCAGGCCGCCCCACTCGCTCTTGCAGCGCTCCGCGTCGGCGCCCTGCCAGCTGGAGGCCGCCTGGATCGACGCGGCGAGCTGTGCCCCGAGATCGCGCAGCTCGCCGGCGCCGCTCTCCAGCTCGGTCGCGAGGGCGCGGAGCTCCTCGACGTCTGCACCGACGAAGCCCATCGCGCACCTCCGATCCGAGTCCGGACGGCCGTTGCTGGACCGTCGGCCTCGACGCTAGGGCCGTCTCCCCGTCGGCGTCATCCGGAGGTTTCCGGGTCGTGCCGCGCGAGCGGGTCGCGAACGAGCGGTACGTCGGCCGGGCCTGCGGCCCGGGGTGGCGGGGCGGGGAGGGATCGGCGAACGCGACTTGAACGCGAGTGATCGCTCGTCTCATGCTCGGTGCCATGAGCGCAGCCCCGCAGGAGCGGCCCACCGCCCCCGACCTGCCCACCGACGTACCCACCGACCCGCCCCGCCGCTTCCGCTCGGCCGAGGCGCGGGGACGTCGCCTCGGCCGGGTGCTGCGCCTGGCCGCCGGGGTGCGCGAGGTCGACGAGGAGCTGATGGCCCGGATCGGCGCCGGCCTCTGGCAGGTCGACGAGGTGGGCGCCCGGCTCGCGGAGGCGATCCGGCTGCCCGCCGGGTCGCCGGGCCGCGTGCCGATGGCGGCGTTCCGCACGGCGCTGGCCGAGGGCATCGGCGCCGTCGAGGACCCGCCGCCGGCGCTCGCGGACTTCTTCGCCGAGGTCGAGGCGACGCCGGACTGGGTGGACCCCGAGCTGCTGGAGCGCGGGCGCCGGGCGTACCTGCGGCTCGGCCAGAACGCCGGTGACGTGCTGCTGCAGCTCTCCCTCATCGGCGGCTACCGCTTCGGGGGACCACCGGACCTGCTGGTGGCCACCGGCGGGCTGACCGGGGACAGCACGCGCCGCCGGCTGGCCGAGACGCAGCACTGGACCACGGCGATCTCGCGGCCCGGCGGCCTGCAGCGCGACGCCGACGGGACCTGGGGCGAGGCCTGGCGGCTCACCGTCCACGTGCGGGCGATGCACGCGCTGGTCAACGCGGGCTTCGCCGAGCGCTGGGACACCGCCCGGTGGGGCCTGCCGATCAACCAGGCCGACCAGGCGGGCACCCTGGGGCTCTTCGACGGGGTCGTGCTGCTCGGAGCCCGGGCGCTGGGCGTCCCGGTCGGACGCGAGGACGCCCGCGCCGTGATGCACCTGTGGCGCTACGTCGGCTGGCTGCTCGGGGTGGACGAGCAGTGGCTGGTCGAGAGCGAGCGCGAGCGGCACCGGCTCAACTACCACGTCCTGCTCGCCCAGGGCGGTGTGACGCCCGCCGGCGCCCGGCTCTCGCGCGACATCATCACGATGCTCGGCGACCTGCCGCACGGGCGGTGGAAGCAGGAGCGCACGCTCAGCATGCTGACGACGTTCCTCGGGCGCGAGTCGATGCGCGACCTCGGTCTGCCGCGCCGCCCGCCGTGGGCGCACGCGTACCTCCTCGTCCTCAACACGTGGCGCTACCGCGTCGGCCGGCGCCTGCCCGGGGGCGAGCGCCGGCTCGACGCGTGGGCGGACCGGGTCGTCGAGCGCACCATGCGCGACTTCTTCGGGGCCGAGGCGCCCGGGGTGCGCCGGCTCTGACCGGCCCTGGGGCGACCTCCGGGCCCGGGCGCCGCCCCGCTCAGGCGCCGGGCTGCTGCGCGACGGCGATGTTGAACATCCACGCGATCCCGAAGGGGTCGGTGACCTGGCCGAACCAGTCGCCCCACATCTGCTTCTCCAGCGGGACGTCGATCGTGCCCGCGGCGGCGAACTTCTCCCACCAGCCCCGCATCAGCTCCTCGTCCGCGGCGTCGCCGTTGAGGGCGACGGCGAAGTCGGTGCCGTGCACGACCGGGTCGTCGGGACCGCCGTCGGAGGCCATCAGCCGGAAGCCGTGCTCGGTGCCGAGGAAGGCGTGCATGACGCCGTCCGGGGGCGGGACCGGGCCCTCGGAGCCCATGTCGCCGAACGTCATGATCTGCAGGTCGCCGCCGAGGATCGAGTGGTAGAGCTCGAGGGCCTCGCGGGTGCGGCCGTCGAAGATCAGGTAGGGGTTCATGTGCAGCGCCATGGCGGGCTCCTCGGGGTCCGGGGCCCCGCCGTCGGGGCCGCCTCGCACCTTCGACCCCCGCACGGGCGCGGACTCATCGGTGGCCGGTGTCGGAGCCCTGTGGGACGCTCCCGCCATGGCTCGCCCCGCCGTCCCCGACGCGATGATCGAGCGCCTGCGCGCGGTGCTCGGCGCCTTCCCGGAGTGCGAGGAGGAGGCGGCGTGGACCGGCGTGCGCTGGCGCGTCGGCAAGGCGACCGTGGCGCACGTCTTCGGCGGGGAGGACCAGCTGTTCCGGGTCACGTTCCGCGCGGAGCCCGACGAGGTGATGGCCTTCCAGCACCTCGGCGACCCCTACTTCGTGCTGGGCTGGTCGGGCGACGGCGCCGGGATGCTGCTGGACGAGCGCACGGACTGGACCGAGGTGGGCGAGCTGCTCACCGACTCCTACTGCATCCAGGCGCCGCAGCGCCTCGCCGTCCAGGTGGAGCGGCCCGAACGCAGCTGACCCGGCCCCGAGGGGACCGGGCCGCGTGCGGGGGGTACGCGCGGTGCTCGCGCTCCGCGCGTACCCCGTCGTGCTCGGTTACTCCTTCGACGCGGGGCCCGCGCCGGCGGTGGCGATGGAGGCCTTGCGGTCCATCGCGTCCGACGAGCTCTCCAGGCCCAGGCCGATGCCGGCGTCCTGCTTCATCAGCTCGTCGACGTCCACCTGGTGCGGGTCGTCGAGCACCTCGCGCAGCCGCTCGCGGTCCAGGTCGCCGGTCCAGCGGGCGATGACGAGGGTGCCGATGCCGTTGCCGGTGAGGTTCGTCAGGGCGCGGCCCTCCGACATGAAGCGGTCGATGCCGACGATGAGCGCGAGGCCGACCAGCGGGATGATGTGGTCGAAGGCCGCGATCGAGGCCGCCAGGGTCACGAGGCCGGCGCCGGAGACGCCCGCGGCGCCGTTCGACGAGACCAGCATGAAGAGCAGCAGCCCGATCTGGGTGCCGATCGGCACGTCCACCCCGAAGGCCTGGGCGATGAACAGCGCGCCCATGGTCATGTAGATCGCCGTGCCGTCGAGGTTGAACGAGTAGCCGGTCGGGATGGTCAGGCCGACGACGTGCTTGGGCGTGCCGGCCGCCTCGAGCTTGGTCATCATCCGCGGCAGCACGGTCTCGGACGACGAGGTGCCGAGCACGATGAGGAGCTCGTCCTTGATGTAGCGCAGGTACTTGAAGATCGAGAAACCCGCCCACCAGCAGATCGGGCCCAGCACCAGGAAGATGAAGAGCAGGCACGTCAACCAGAAGGTGCCCATGAACATCGCCAGGTTGCCGAGGATCGAGCTGCCGTGCTCGCCGATGGTGAACGCCATGCCGCCGAAGGCGCCGATCGGGGCGACCCACATGACCAGCTTGATGACGCCGAACATGACCTTGGCGAAGACGTCGAGGGCCCGCACGGCGCCGTGGCCGCGCTCGCCGAGCATCGTGATCGCGACGCCCGACAGGATCGCCAGCAGGAGCACCTGCAGCAGCTGGCCGTCGACGAAGGCCGAGGCGAAGGACGTCGGCACGAGCTGCAGGATGAAGCCGCTGAGGCCGCCGGTGGCCGCGTCGGCCGACTCGATCGTGCCCTCCGCGGCGGAGCCGTCGAACGTGTCGGCGTCGTAGCCCAGGCCGTCACCGGGGCGGAACACGTTGATCGTCAGCAGGCCGAGGCCGAGGGCGACCACGGTCGTGACGTTGAAGTAGACGACGGTGCGCAGCGCGAGCCCGCCCACCTTCGCCAGGTTGCCGAGGCCGGCGATGCCGACGACCACGGTCGCGAAGATGGTCGGCGCGATCACGACCTTGACGAGGTTGATGAACAGCTGCGCCAGCCACTGCATCTTGGCGCCCTGCTCGGGGAACACGATGCCGACGAAGATGCCGGCCGCGATGCCGAGGAGCACCCAGAAGTACAGGTGCTTCCACAGCGGGGTCTTCTTGCGCGGCGTCTTCGCCGGCTTCTGCTCGGTGATGCTCATGGGTCTCCTTCGTGACGCTGTTCACGCCACCCTCACCGCAGCGTGTGACCTGGGCCACGACGGAGGCCGATTCTTCAGATTGCCTTGACGTTGACGTGGACCTCGAGGCGGACGTCGCCCGGTGCGCGGCCGGCGCCGTAGGGTCGGGCGCCATGGAGCGGGTGGGACGACGGGCGCTGCTGCGCGGCGCGGCGACCCTGCCGGTCGCCCTCGGCGGCCTCGCCGGGGCCGCCGGCCTCGTCGGCCTGTCCGGCTGCAGCGCCGGCCCGCCGCCGGTGCCCGAGCGGTTCCGGCTGGCGACGGGGCCCGCGGGCGCGGTCTACCGCGAGATCGGCACGGCGTACGCGGGGGTGCTCGACGAGGCCTGGGGCGCCCGGGTGGTGGACGTGCTGCACACCGACGCCGCGGTCGAGAACGCGCGGATGCTCGTGGCGGGCGAGGCGGAGATCGGCCTGGTCAACGTCGACGTCGCGGCCGAGCACCCCGACGAGCTGCGGGCCCTGGCCCGGGTCTTCGACTCGGTGCTGCACCTCGTGGTCACCGTCGACTCCGACGTGCGCTCCTTGGCCGACCTCGAGGGTCGGGTGGTGGCGGCGGGCCTGGAGGAGTCGGGCACCCGGTTCGTGCTCGAGCGGATGCTCGCCCACGCCGGTGTGCGGGCCGAGATCCGCACCATGTCGCAGGCCGACTCGGTGGCCGCCCTGCTGGACGGCGAGGTCGAGGTCGTCGCGTCGCTGACCGGCATGCCGACCCCCGCGGTCACCGACCTCGCCGACGCCGCGCTGCCGACCCGGCTGGCGGACCTGACGGCCGACCTGCCGGGCTTCGTGGCGGCGTACCCGCTGTCCTACCTCAGCGTCGTCATCCCCACGACGATGTACCCCCCGATGCCGTCGGCCGCCGCGGTGGCGGTGCCGACGCTGCTGGTGGCGCCCACCTCGACCTCCGACGACGTGGTGCGCTTCTGCGTCGAGGTGCTCTTCGACCGCGCGGCGGACCTGTCGGCCGTGCGGCCCGAGGCCAGTCAGATCAACCCGCGCACCGGCGCCGCGACCACGCCGATCGCGCTGCACCCGGCGGCGCGGGACTGGTTCCGCGACCACAAGCCCTGAGGGGACGGTGGACCCCGACGGCCCCGGTGGGCTCAGACCACCCGCAGCACCAGCGTCGCGGTGAGCCCCCCGCCGGGCGTCTCCGCGAGCTCGAGGCGACCGCCCGCGTCGGCGCTGACCTGGCCCAGGATGGTGAGGCCGAGTCCCGTGCCGGCGACGTTCTGCACCCGCGGCGAGCGCCAGAACCGCCGCGTGGCCGCCTCCCGCTCCTGCGCGTCGAGGCCGCGGCCGTCGTCGACGACCTCCACGCGGTACGCGCCCGCCCCGCCGCGCCCGGCGCGCACCAGCACGCGCGTCCCGCCCGAGAGGCGCACCGCGTTGGCGACCAGCTCGTCCACGCAGGCGACGAGGCCGCCGGTGGGCTCCACGATGCGCGTGCCCGGGTCCGCGACGACCACCTCGGCCTCGAGGCCCGCCTCGGCGCAGCGCGCCAGCCAGCCCGCACGGCCCGGCTCGAGGGCCTCGCCCGCGGGCGTCTCGCGGCTCGGTCGGTTCTGGAAGCGGGTGGCGGCGAGCATGCCGTCGATGACGCCCGACATCCGGTCGAGGTCGTCGATGGCGTCGGCGTAGGTCGCCCGGGCCTCGGGGTCGCGGCGGTCGACGTGCGCCTCCAGGTTCTCCACCGACAGGCGCAGCGAGGCGACCGGGTTGCGCAGCTGGTGGGCAGCGTCGCCGAGGAACGCCTGCTGCCGCTCGACCGTCGTGCGCACGGCGTCGACCATCGTGTTGAAGCTGCGGCCCAGGGTGCGCAGCTCGGGCGGCCCGGTGTCGGCGGCCGCGCGCGCCTCCAGGTCGCCCGAGGCGACCTCCGCGGCCGTGCTCTCGAGGGCGTGCACCGGCCGCAGCAGCCACCGGGTGGTCGGGCCGACGAGCGCGACCGCGGCGCCGAGCGGCACGAGCAGGGCGAGCGCGAGCACGCCCCAGTCGAGCAGGGTCGCGTGCCGCACGGCGGTGACCGGCACGTCGAGCACGAGGGCCGCCACGACCTGGGAGTCGCGGCCTACCGGGGCGACGATCAGCTCGCCCGCGGTCTGCCAGGGCCACACGGTGCGCGCGACCTCCGGCGACTGCCCGGCGAGGACCTGGTCGAGCGCGCCGTCGGCGCCGGCGGGCAGCGGAGGCGTACCGGCGCCGGCGGCGTGCAGCAGCTCGCGGTCGCGGTCGACCAGCCAGACGCCGGT
Source organism: Nocardioides imazamoxiresistens (assembly GCF_032378595.1). Lineage (NCBI taxonomy): Bacteria > Bacillati > Actinomycetota > Actinomycetes > Propionibacteriales > Nocardioidaceae > Nocardioides > Nocardioides imazamoxiresistens. The sequence continues at coordinate 103,689 of NZ_JAVYII010000003.1, read as the reverse complement.
GTCGTAGAGCTCGGCGTAGTCGTCGAGCTCGGCGGCCAGCCGCTCGATGCCGCCCTCGATGCCGGCGCCGCCGGAGAGCGCGGCGAACGCGGCGACTGACAGGCGGCTGGCGTCGTTGATGCGGTCCGCGACCAGCTCGCCGGTGTGGCGCTCGGCGATCGCGGTCGCCGCGGGCACGCTGATCCCGACCACGAGCAGCGCCAGCAGCGGCAGCAGCACCTGCAGGAGCCGACGGCGCACCGCTCAGTCCTCCGGCTGGAGCACGTAGCCGACGCCGCGCACCGTGCGGATGCTGACCCGCTCGCCGAGCCGGGCCCGCAGCGCCGCGACGTGGGTGTCGAGGCTGCGCGACGACGACTCGGAGGGGGCCTCCCAGACCTGGTCGAGGAGGTACGCCCGCTCCACGGCCTGACCGGCCCGCGCGACGAGGTGGCCGAGGATCGCGCACTGGGTCTGGGTGAGCGCGACCTGCCACGGGTCCTCGCCGGTGCCGCGCACCACCCGGGCGGCGGTGTCGACCTCGAGGCCGGGGCACGCCAGCACGGTCGGGGTCGGGTCCACCTGCTGGCGCAGCGGACGCGTGCGGCGGCTGACCGCCTCGATGCGGGCCATCAGCTCGGCCAGGCTGAACGGCTTCACGACGTAGTCGTCGGCGCCCGCGCGCAGCCCGACCACGCGGTCGGACTCCTCGCCCTGCGCGGTGACCACGAGGATCCCGATCGCGGGGTGCACCCGCAGCCGGCGCACCAGCTCGCTGCCGTGCCCGTCGGGCAGGCCCATGTCGACGAGGGCCAGGTCGGGCAGCTGCTCGGCGACCAGGGCGGCCGCCTCGGCGAGGTCGGCCGCGCGCACGACGCGGTAGCCCTCCCGCAGCAGCGCCCGGCACAGCCCGCGCGCCACCCGGTCGTCGTCCTCGACCACCAGCACCCGCATGGCGCCGCACGCTACCGGTAGCGGCGCCGCCGGGCTCAGCCCAGCAGGCTCCGCAGCTCGTGGGCCAGCGCGACGGACTGCTCGATCTCGACGCGGCGGGCCGAGACGCTCTCGACGCTGAGCCCGACCGGCACGCCGGAGGCGTGGGCGTACGCCAGCAGCTCGCGCGCCGCGGCGGCCGAGTGCTCGTGCGAGGCCTGCAGCGGGTCGTGCGCGTGGGTCAGGTCGTTGGCGATCCAGCGGGGCACGTCGACGCCCAGCCAGCGCAGGAACTCGAGCGTCCGCACCCCGCCGACCACGGAGAAGGTGAACACGACGGGCACGGGCTCCACGCCCTGCTCGAGGCAGGCGTAGCGGTAGTCGGAGACCAGGTTCTTCGCCGCGTTGACGTCGTAGACGACCTGGGTGACGAAGAAGCCGCAGCCCGACGCCTGCTTGGCGAGCATCCGCAGGTGCTCGTCGCCGCGGCGGGTGTGGCGCTCGGGGATGGCGACGCCGCCGACGAGCAGGTCGGGGGCGGCCTCGGTGCGCAGGGCGTGGGCCGCGGGCAGGGTCGTGCGCACCGGGGTGTCGCGGCTCGCGCTGCCGACGAAGACGCTCAGCACGTCGGTCGGGTCCTGCGCGGCCGCCCAGGCGCCCAGCTCGTCGGGGGCGTACTTGCCGACGGCGCGGTAGACGACCGCCGGCAGCCCGGCCGCGCCGAGGTGGTCGCGCAGGTAGTCGGCCGGGTCGAGCGTGGGCAGGAACGGGAACGGTCGCTCCTGGTCGGTGCGGTCGCTCTCGTCGTCGATGTCGTAGAGCAGGACGCCGTCGAGGTCCAGCGGGGCGAGCCGCGCCAGCGTGCGGCCCGCGATCTCGGCGACCTTCTCGGGTGCGGTGGTGCGACGTGGCGGCGTGAGCGCGAAGAGCAGGAAGTCGCCCTGCCGCTCGCGTACGCGCTGCGCCAGCGGCACCGGCAGGCCCGGCAGGCCCGTCAGGCCCGGCAGATCGGCCGGGCCGCTCACCCGACGGCCTGCGGCACGGGCGGTCGGCGGGCGGCGACCAGCTCGCGGGACAGGCCCGGGTGGACGCTCAGCGGCGACTCCGTCGACAGGGCCGCGGCGGCCGCGCCGGAGCGCACGGCGTCGGTCAGCGGCACGCCCCGCACCAGGTCGGCGAGCGTGCCTCCCACCATCGCGTCGCCCGCGCCGGCGACGTCGACCACGGCGGCCTGCGCGGCCGGCAGCAGGATCGTCACGTCCGGGGCGTCGGCGGCGTCGGCGACGAGCTGGCCCTGGGCGCCGAGGGTGATCACGACCGAGCGCACCCCCGCGGTGCGCAGCTGGGTGGCCACCTCCGCCGGCGTGCCGTCGGCGGGTCGCCCGCGGTCCGCGAGCAGCGCCCGCGCCTCGACGAGGTTGGTGAACAGGACGTCGATCGCCGCGAGGTCGGCGGGTAGCCGGGCGGCGTCGGTGACGGACACGGTGTCGACGGCGAGGCGGAACCCGCGGGTACGCCGGGCCGTGGCCAGGCGGGTGTGCGTGGCGCTCGGGAGGCTGGCGTCCGCGAAGACCCAGGAGCCGGGGTCGACCCGCGACAGCGGCTCGGCGACGACCTCGGGGGTGATCTCGTCGAGGGCGCCCATGTCGGAGGCGCCGATCACGAGCTCGCCGTCGGGGCCGAGGACGACGGTCCGGGTGGCGCTGGTGCGGCCGGCCAGCGGTCGTACCGCCCACCGGTCGATGCCGAGCCGGTCCAGGTCGTCGAGCAGCGCGCGACCGGGCACGTCGTCGCCGACGACGGAGACCAGCGCGGCCCGCACGCCGAGGCGCACCAGGTTGTCGGCCACGTTGCGGGCGACGCCGCCGTAGGACGTCCCCCCGGTCGCCGCGTGCGACGCCCCGGGGACGACGGGACCGGCGATCCGGTAGGAGCGGGCGAGGACGGCTCCGCCGACGCAGGTCACATGGGGCGGGAGAGGCACCGGACGACGGTAAGGGCTGCGGGCCGCGAGCGACACCTCCGCGGGGGCGCGCGTGGCCTGACTCACACCGGACATCCCTGCGCCGGCTCTGCGAGGATGGGGTCATGCTGCGCTTCGTGGGGTCGGGTACGTCGCACGTCGGACGGGTGCGCGACCACAACGAGGACGCGGCCTACTGCTCGCCGTACCTCGCGCTCGTCGCCGACGGCGTCGGTGGCGCCGCGGCGGGCGAGGTCGCCTCCGCGACGGCGGCCTACGTGGTCGCCGCCTCGACGCGCACGCAGCCCGACACCGACCCCGTCGTCGTGCTCGGCCAGGCGATCCACCGCGTCGTGGTCGACCTGCACCGGGGCGCCGCGGAGGTGCCGGAGCGCGCCGGCATGGCGACGACGCTGACGGCGCTGGCCACCGACGGCCACCGTGTCGTGATGGCCCACGTGGGCGACTCGCGGGCGTACGTCCAGCGCGGCGGCCGGCTGGCCCGCCTCTCCCACGACCACACGTTCGTGCAGGCCCTCGTCGACTCCGGCGACATCACGGCCGACGCGGCGGGCAGCCACCCGATGCGCAACGTCGTGATGCGCTCGCTGCACGCCGGGTCCGGCGGCGAGGCCGACGTGCAGCCCGACATCGCCGTGGTCGACGCCCTGCCGGGCGACCGGTTCCTCGTCTGCAGCGACGGGCTCACCGACATGACCGACGAGGACACCGTCGGCCGGCTGCTGCTCACCCCCGACCCGCAGCAGGCCGCCGACGCCCTCGTCGACGCCGCGCTCGAGGGCGGCGGTCGCGACAACGTCACCGTGCTCGTCGTCGACCTCGTCGACGACCCCGGCACCACGCGCCTGTCGGGCGACGGCGCGCTCTTCGGGGCCATGCGCGACCCGCGCAACGTCGTCGACCCCGGCCCGCTGCGGGACTGAGCGGTTCGGCGCGCTTGCGGTTCACACGGTGTCAGGGGGTGTGCTGAGCCCGTGGAGAGCATCGGTGAGCTGGCACGGCGGACAGGCACGTCACGACGGATGCTGCGGCACTGGGAGGCGGAGGGGCTGCTCGAGCCGGCAGGCGTCGACCCCCGCACCGGTCGACGTCACTACGCGGCGTCGCAGGCCGGTCGGGTGCGGGCGATCGCGGGACTCCGGGCCCTGGGTTTCGGGCTCGACGCGATCGCCGATCTGCTCGACCAGGGCCTGTCCGAGTCCCGCCTCGTCGAGCTGCTGCGCCGACGCGAGGCCGAGCTGGTGGACCGGGTCGCCGCCGACACCGCGGCCCTCGCGACAGTGAGGGAGCGCCTGCGCTCGATGGAGGCGAGTCGGAGCACCATCGCGAGCACGTTCGCGCTCTCGTCGCTGGCGGCGGTGGAGCTGCAGGGGGTCGTCGAGACCGTCGAGGACGAGACGGAGATCCCCGACGCGGTCGGACGCCTGCTCGCCGTCCTCGGCGCCGACGCGGCAGCGCCGGACCGCGACGTCGTGCTGGGCTTCGACGGCACCACGCACGAGAGGACCATCGTCGTGGCGGCGGCCCTGGTCGGTGCCGCGCCGCCCGCAGCCACCCGGACCATCTCGTTCCCCTCCGCCGAGCGGGCCGCGGTCGTGCGGCTCGGCGAGCGACCGGGAAGCACGGCGGACGCGTGGATCGCGCTGGACGCCGAGCTGGAGGTGAACGAACTGCGGGCCACGGGTCCCTACCGCCAGACCCTGCACCCGGACGGGAGCGTCACGCTCGCCGTCGCCGTCAACGGGATCGTGGACCCCGCTGACGACTGAGTCCGCTCAGCCGACCGCCCGCAGCCGGGCGCGCCCGGTCGCGACGCGCTCGACGAAGTCGCCCACCCGCTCGATCGCGGCGGCGGCCTCGGGCAGCAGGCCCGCGGCGGCCTGGAAGACGTGCACCTGGCGGTCCCACACCTCCAGCTCCACCGCGACCCCCGCGTCGGCCAGGGCCTCCGCGAGGCGCACGCCGTCGGCGTACAGGCTCTCGGCGGAGCTGACCTGCACCAGCGTCGGTGGGAGCCCGCGTCGCGGGGCGTGGGTGGGGGAGTCGATCGGGTCGGTGCCGCGGCCGGCGCGGCCCTCGACGCGGGCGGCCAGTGCCTGGAACCGGCCGATCGCGGAGCGCGGGAAGAGCGTGCAGCCGGGGTAGGGCACGTCGCCGGCCACCATGTCGACCAGCGGCGACATCGCGACGACGCCGGCCGGGGCGGGCAGGCCGGCGCGCTGGATCTCGACCGCCAGCATGACCGCGAGGAAGCCGCCCGCCGAGTCGCCCATCAGGACGGTGCGGGTCGGGTCGGCGCCGTGGTCGAGGGCGTGGCGGTACGCGTCGAGCGCGTCGGCGAGCGCGTCGGAGACCGTGTGGCGGGGCAGCTTGCGGTACTGCGGCGCCAGCACCTCCGCGCCCGTGCGCACCGCGACGCGCCCCAGCAGCTGGCGGTGCAGGTGGTGGCCGCCGACGAGGAACGCGCCGCCGTGCAGGTAGACGACCGTGCGACCGGTGGCCGAGCCCTCGGGCGGGGTCACGCGGGTGGCGGAGCAGTGCGGGAGGCGGTACCGGGCGTACCCGGTGTCGCGCACCGGTCGCAGGAACCGGCCCGCGTGGTCGACCACGCCGTAGGGCCACGGGAGCCTGGGCGCGAGCGTCCAGGCGGTGATCACCGGGCGCACGGTGGCGCGCAGCGCGAGGGCGAGCACCGTGGACCGGAGCCCTCCGCCGCCGAGGTCGGTGCGCTGCAGCACGGGCCACCTCCACGTCGTCGCGACGGTCGGCGGTGACCGTCGGACCTTCGAGTGTGCCGCACGTCACAAGGCGGCCGCGGGCGGCTCGCGGGTCAGAGCGCGAAGCCGAACAGCGGGCTGTCCGGGTCGACCTTCTCCACCCGCAGGTTCGAGGCGCCCATCCGGCCGACGAGGTCGGGCAGCGACGCGGGGTCGCCGAGCTCGACGCCGACCAGCGCCGGGCCGGTCTCGCGGTTGTTGCGCTTGGTGTACTCGAACAGCGTGATGTCGTCGTCGGGGCCGAGCACCTCGTCGAGGAAGCGGCGCAGGGCGCCGGGCTCCTGGGGGAACTCGACGAGGAAGTAGTGCTTGCGGCCCTCGAAGACCAGCGCCCGCTCGACCACGTCGGCGTAGCGGGACACGTCGTTGTTGCCGCCCGAGACGACGCACACCACCGTGCTGCCGGGCGCGAGCGGCTCGACGCCCGAGCGCGGGTCGAGCGCGAGGCGCAGCCCGGCCGAGGCCAGCGCCCCCGCGGGCTCCGCGATGATCCCCTCGGCCTGGTAGAGGTCGAGCATCTCGACGCAGATCAGGCCCTCGGGCACCGCGAGGGTGGCGAGCGGGACGGTACGCCGGGCCGCCGCGACCGCCGCGTACGTCACCGCACCGATGCGCCGCACCGCCGCGCCGTCGACGAAGGGGTCGACGCGGTCGAGGTCGACCGGGCCGTCGGCGTCGAGGGCCGCGGCCAGCGACGCCGCGCCGGCGGGTTCGGCCGCGAGCACCCGCAGGTGCGGCGCCCGCTCCGCGGCCACCGTCGCGATGCCGGCGAGGAGCCCGGCGCCGCCGACCGGCACGACGACCGCGGCGGGGTTGATGCCGGCCGCCGCGGACTGCTCGAGGATCTCGGTCGCGACCGTGCCCTGGCCGGCGACGGTCTGCGGGTGGTCGAAGGCCGGCACCACCGTGGCGCCGGAGGCGGCGGCGAAGTCGGCCGCGGCGGAGGCGGCGTCGTCGTAGGCCTCGCCCGCGATCACCACCTCCACGTGCTCGCCGCCCAGCGTCGCCACCCGGTCGCGCTTCTGCCGCGGCGTCGTGCGGGGCAGGAAGATCGTGGCGCGCACCCCGGCGCGGGCGCAGGCGTACGCCACCCCCTGGGCGTGGTTGCCCGCGCTCGCGCAGGTCACCCCGCGCTCCCGGGCCTCGGCGTCGAGCCCGGCGATGACGGTGAACGCCCCGCGGACCTTGTAGGAGCGCACCGGCGTCAGGTCCTCGCGCTTGAGCCACACGTCCAGGCCGGTCGCCGCGGAGAGCCGGGCGCTGCGCTGCAGGGGCGTCGGGGGGACCACGGGGGCCAGCACCGCAGCGGCGCGGTCGACGTCGGCTGCGCTGGGCAGCGCGGTGGGCGGGGAGCTGGGGCCGGTGGTCACCGGCCCAGGTTAGGGCGCGGCGAGGGGGGCGCCGTCGCCTCCCTACGATGGCGGACATGTGGGACCCGCTCCAGATCGCGATCGTGGCGAGCTCGCTGGCCGTCGCCGCCTGGTGCGGGTGGTACGTGGCGCGCGACCTGCGCCCCGACCCCCGGCTCGGCCTGCCGCTGTGGATCGTCGAGCTGCTGCTGGTCGCGCAGCTCGTGGTCGGCGTGGTCCAGGCGTTCGGCGACGTGCCCGCCGGGGTCAGCCTGGTGACGTTCGTCGGCTACCTCGTCGGTCTGGTGGTGATGGTGCCGATCGGGATCTGGTGGGCGGCGGGCGAGCCGTCGCGCGCCGGCACGGGGGTGCTCCTGGTCGTGCTGCTCGTCATCCCCGTCCTCGTCGTCCGCCTCGAGCAGATCTGGAACCCCGCGAGTGCCTGAGTCCCGTCCCGCCCCCGGTCCCCGTCCCACGCAGGGCCGGCGTACCTCGTCGGGCGCCGGGCGCGTGCTCGTCGCGGTGTACGCCGTCCTCGCGCTGTCCGCCACGGGCCGCTCCTCGGTGCAGCTGCTGACGCACGCCGACGAGGCCCCGGTGCCGTACGCCCTGTCCGCCCTCGCCGCGCTCGTCTACATCGCCGCGACGCTCGGCCTCGCCCGCGACGGCGACGTCTGGCGCCGTGTCGCCTGGGTCGCGGTGCTGGTCGAGCTGGTCGGCGTCGTCGCGATCGGCACGGTCAGCGTGGTGCACGCCGACTGGTTCCCGGACGACACGGTGTGGTCGGTCTACGGCATGGGCTACGGCTTCCTGCCGCTCGTCCTGCCCTTCCTCGGCGTCGCCTGGCTGCTGCGCACCCGCCCCCGCGCCGCCTGACCCCCTCCCGATCCCGCGCCGAGTCGGCACGAACGGCACGGGTGCGGGCGTCGAGTCGGCACGAACGGCTCGGGCACAGGCGTACGCCGTCGTGCGCGCGGCAGAGCCCGCGCCCCGACGTCTACCGCACGGCGTTCGTGCCAACTCGACGTGTACCGCGTGCCGTTCGTGCCAACTCAGCGGGAGTACGGGGGTCAGGCGCGCAGCCGGGACCAGAGGGCGCCGGCGGCGAGCAGGAGCAGGCCGCCGAGGGTGATCGGCAGGACCGGCACGTCGCGTCCTTCCGGGGCCGCCTCGTCCTCCGCCTCCGGGCCCGCGCCGAGGCCGCTGGCGGCCTCCGGGTCGTCGGCGCCCGGGGTGGCGCGGGAGGTCGGGTCCTCGAGCGGCGTCGCGCCGCCCGGCACGCCCGGCGCCCCGACCAGCCCGCGGGGCAGCCCGTCGAGGAACCCGCCCGAGCGGGTGACGGGGCCGCCGCGGCCGGTCGCCCCCCGCGCGACGTCGAGCACCGCCCCGAGCCCCGGCTGCCCGGACGCCCCGGGCCGCACGGGCGAGCCCGGCGAGACGGTGATGACCAGGTCCTGGATCCGCGACGGGTCCCCGGCGACGACGGTGACCGCCTCGCCGGGCTCGTCCGCGTCGACGCGGTGCCCGTCGCCGGCCTGCGCGGTGCAGGCCGTGCCGACCGGCAGCAGCACCGCCGCGCCGGACCGGGACGCCACCGCGCTCCCGCCGGGCGCGACCTGGAGCGGGCCGCTCCACACCGTCCGATCCTCGCGCACGCACGTCGCGACCACCTGGGTCGCCGCGCCCAGCTCCTCGGCGCCCCGCACCACGAGCCGCCCGGCGGAGTACGCCCCCGAGACCGGCAGCGTCGCGGGTCCCTCGGCGGCCGCCACCTGCAGCTGGACCTCCGGCGACTCGTCCTCGTCGGCGCCCCCGTCGGGGTCGGTGCCGCTGCACACCGCGCCCACCGGCAGCGGCGCGGTCAGCTCGGTCTCCTCGTCCCGTCCGAGGTCGAGCACGACCGGGAACCCCGGCAGCGTCTCGTCGCGCCACGTGCACTCGACCGACACCGAGGCCCGCTCGGGCGCGAGCACGGAACCGACGCCGGTGACCTGGCGCTGCACCACGAGGCGGGCCAGGTCGAACCGCGTCTCGACCGCCAGCGCGGTCGCGGCGCCCGACCCGGCGTCGGACGGGGCGTCGACCTGCGCGCTGGACTGCTCGGTCGCCGTCCAGGAGCCGCCCCGGTCCTGCGTGACGGAGGCGGAGCACAGCGACCCGAAGGGCACCGGCACCGCGGCGCTCGTCGCGCCGTCCGCGAGGGCGACCGTGCGCGGGAACCCGTGCACCGCCACGCCGTCGCGCACGCAGTCGAGGCGCACCGTCGCCGGCTCCTGCCCGGCGAACAGGTCGGCGCCGTCGCCGACCGCGGTGTGGGTCACGGTGAGCGACCCGGACGGCACGTTCACCTCGGCGCAGACGCCGGAGCCGTCGGCGCAGGGCTGCGGGAGGATCGCGCCCTCGACGAGGAAGCGGCTCAGCAGGCTGCCGGAGGAGTACGCGTCGGGCGCGGCCGTCAGCGTGATGGTCCGGCTCTCGTAGGCCCCGAGCTCGATCTCGGGCCACGTCACCTCGCTGCCCAGGCCCAGCGGCGGGGTCGTCGGGTCCGGCTCGGTCGGGACCCCCGGGTCACCGGGGAGCACCGGGACGACCGGGACCGTCGGGTCGACCGGCTCGACGGGCTCGACCGGCACCTGCGGCACGACCTCGTCGCGCGGCAGGACCGTGCCGAGCAGGCCGCCGGTCAGCCAGTCCACGACGTCGTAGAGCAGCTCGACCACGGCACCGGTGGTCGCGGAGAGGAACTGCAGCCCGACGGGCAGCCGTCCCACGGGCGCGGGGGTGGTGATCGGGGTGGGGCCGGGGTTGGCGATGGTGAGGTCGTAGGTGACGGCCTCGCCCTCGCCCGCGTACGCCCGGTCGGTGTCGAGCGTGACGACCGGCGGCAGCTGCTCGGCGTACGGGGTGATCCCGAGCTTCTGGCTCTCCAGCGCCGGCAGCAGGCTGCCCGACCAGGCGTTGCGGGCCGTGGCCGCCGCGGAGTGCCAGGCGACGGCGCCGGTGGGCACGGCGTCGGGCACGGCCACGGTGACGCGCACGTCGAACCCCTCGCCGAGGGCGTACGTGCGCCCCGAGGTGATCCGCAGGGCGCGGGCGTCCTCGGTGTCGACGTCGTCGTCCCACCCGAGGCAGCCGTCGGTGTCGGGCACGCCGACCTCCGAGCGGCACACCTCGGCGCCGGAGGCGGTCTGCACCCGCACGCCGTGGGGCGCCTCGACGTCGAGGAGGCTCACGTCGAAGCCGCTGCGACGCGCGCCGCTGCCGGCGACGAAGGTGTCGCCCTCGGCGGGGAGCACGTCGTAGAGCACGACGTCCTTGAGCGGCACCTCGGAGGTGTTGCGCCACTGCACCGTGTAGGTCGCGGTGCCCTCGGCGGCCGAGACGAGCCCGAGCGCGGGCGAGACCTTCGACTGGCCGTCGCGGTCGCCCTGCACGCGGCTGGTGACCGCGAAGCCGGCCGAGCCGTCGCCGACCACGGCCCGCAGGGTGGCGGTCGTGCTGCAGCCCGTCGCGCGCCCGTCGAGGCCCGTGGCGGAGCGCGGCACGTCGCCGGCGAGCGGGGAGCCGTCCTGCGCGCAGACCCGGGAGACGTCGGTGCCCGCCAGCACGACGCGCACCTGCGGGCGGTGCACCCCGGCGGCGGTGGGCCGCAGCGGGAGGGCGAGGGTCGCGTCGACCTGGACGCCGGAGCCGTCCGGCACGAGCGCAGCCAGCTCGTCCTCGGTCAGGACGGCGCGCACGACGGTCTCCCCGCTGCCGCCGACGTTGGCGCTCACGGTCAGTGGCAGGTCGACCTCCGCGGTCGAGACGGTCTGCGCACCGGCCTCGGAGGTGACGAGGTCGAGGCTCGCCGGCACGGTCGCGGGCACCTCGCCGGACCAGGTCAGGCCGCTGGGCAGCCGGGTCGCGACGACGGTGTCCTGCGTGGGCGCGGCCGGGTACGCGGCGCGGGCCGAGATCTCGAGGGAGGTGTCGGCCCCGACCTCCACGCGGCCGGGGGCGTACTGCGTCCCGACGCCCAGCTGCGGGCGACCCGCGACGGTCAGGGTGGCGTCGCTCGAGCCCAGCGGCCCGCTCCACGACCCCCGCGCGGAGGTGCCCTCCGCGCGGCTGACCAGCACGTCGCCGGGCTCGGTGTCCTCGTCGGCGTAGCCGAGGAAGGCCCAGTAGACGCGGTCCGAGGCGATGCCCTCGGAGGCCGGCATCTCGACGGCGCGCACCCGGCCGACGGCGCCCGAGGGCACCGCGAGCGAGAGCCACTGGCCGCCGTCGGCGAGCTCGGCCGAGCCGGCGGTGCGCTCGAGCGCCACGCGGCTGCCGTCGGCCAGCCGCGCGTACGCCGTGTAGTCGTCCGGCAGCGCCGGCCCGGCGTCGCCGGCGGCGTCGTTGTCGACCCACAACCCGACGGTGGTCGGGTGGAAGGCGGGGGCGCAGCGGGTGGCGGAGGGCTCGTGCCGCGTGCCGCTCGACAGGCACGGCATCAGCTGGGTCAGGGAGACCTGGTACCCCGTGCCGCCCGCGACGTTCGTGTAGGCGGCCTTGAAGCCGGCCTGGGTGAAGCCGGTCGCCGCGTTGGGCTCGAAGCGGGGGAGCAGGTCGGCGGGCAGCTCGTCGACGGTGCCGAGCCAGGCGCCGGGGTAGGTCGCCAGCGAGGCGTCCTCGAGGCTGCCCGGGCCCGGGTCGCTGGTGCGCAGCTGGCCGAACGGCGCGGCCAGGAGGTTGCCCGGGCTGGCGCCCGGGTCGGTCAGGATGGTCACGACCGCGGTCGTCTCGACCCGCTCGCCGACCTCGGAGGGGCCCGCGCCCGCGGTGGTCGGCACCGCGGTGAACGTCAGGGGGAGCTCGGCCCGGTCCTCCGCCTCGTCGGTGATCTCGGCGGTCACCACGACCTCGCGCTCGCCGGTCCGGCCGCGCTCGACGCAGCTGTCGGGGCGCTCGTCGCCGGTGTCCTGCCACTGCACTCGCGACCCGACGACGTGGCCCTCCGGCTCGGAGGAGACGAGATCGAGACCCTCGCCGAGCTGGGCCTCGTACGCGATCCGGCCGGGGAACAGGTTGCCGGTCTCGGGCTGCAGGCAGGACACGGCGAGGCGGAAGGTGACCTCGTCGCCGGGCTCGCGCAGCGTCCCGTCGCTCACGCCGGCGCGGACGTCGAGGTGCGCGGCCGCCTCGACCGAGCCCTCGATGCTGGAGCGGTAGCCGGTCGGCGCGGTCGTGCCGGTCGTGGCGTCGCCCGCCCGGGCGGTCGGGCGCAGCTCCCAGGTGGTGCCGTCGGCGAGGACGTCGGTGGGCGGGGTCAGGGAGAACCGCACGGTCACGGCGTGGCCGGTCGCGAGCGTCCCGGTGACCGGGACCTGCAGGTCGGGTCCCTCGACGACGGGCGCGGCGGTCACCTCGGCCGACGGGGTCCGCACCGTGCCGGGGGTCACCGACCAGCCGGCGGTCTCCTCGAGCGGCACCGTCGCGGAGACCTCCGTGCAGCCCTCCGCGCGGGTGCACACGACCTTGAGCTCGTACTCGAAGCGGGAGCCCGACGCCTGCTCGCGCTCCGTCGTCGCCTGGATGCCCACCTCGAGTCCCGTGGTGGCCTGCGCGGGAGGGCCGGTCAGCGCCAGGGTGAGCAGCACGAGCAGGAGCGCGACGGCGACCCGGACGGCCGGGCGGAGGCGTGCGGACGCGGACACGGTGTGACTCCCCGAGAAGGGCCACGGCCCTGCGCCGAGGAGTCAGCACCCCACCGGCCGCAGCCGGCAGGGCGCCGTCACCGGGGCCCGAGACCGCGACGGAGCTGATGCGTGGTACGCGCAAGTTACCGCCGGGAGGCACCCGCGGGTAACCCCCTGGGCGTGACCGGTCGGTGACGTCCGGGTGTCGGGCCGCGTCGGGTCGCGGCCCGTGCTCAACCTCGAGCGCCCTCCAGGAACGCGGCCAGGACGGGGCCGGCGGTGCTGGACCCGGACTCGCCGGTCTCCACGAACACGGCGACGGCGAGGTCGCCCTGGAAGGCGATCATCCAGGCGTGGGTGGCCGGCGGGGTCTCGGTGCCGTACTCCGCGGTCCCCGTCTTGGCGCCCACGGGGTCGCCGGGCACGCCGGCGAGCACGCGCCCGCTGCCGTCGGTCACGACGCCGCGCATCATCTCCTGCAGGGCGGCGGTCTCCTCCGCGGTCAGGGGCGTCGCGGGCTCGGCCGGCGCCGTGTCCACCTCGGGGAGCAGCTGCGGCACCACGGTGCGGCCCGCGGCGACCGAGGCGGCGACCGTCGCCATCGTCAGGGGCGAGGCGAGCACGCGGCCCTGGCCGATCAGCGACGCGGCGTCCTCGGTCTGGCTCTCGGGCTCGGGCACCTGGCCGAAGTACGCCGGGAAGCCCAGGTCGTGGTCGACCCCCAGGCCGAGCGCCGCCGCGGCCCCGGCGAGGTCGCCCGGGGCGAGGAGGTCGCGGCTGGTGATGAAGGCGGTGTTGCAGGAGTTGGCGACCGCCGTGCGCAGCGGGATGTCGCCCGTGCCGCCGGCCGGGTAGTCGCTGTAGTTGCCGAACGTGCGGCCGTCGACGGTGGTGGTCGCGGGGCACGTGACGGTCGCGTCGGGGGTGAGGCCCGCGCGCAGCAGGGCCAGGGACGTGACGACCTTGAAGGTCGACCCCGGGGCGTACTGGCCGAAGGTCGCCGTGTTCTGCCCGCCCGAGCCGGGGCCGCTGGCCGCGGCCAGGACCGCGCCGTCCGAGGGGCGGATCGCGACGAGGGCGCTGGCCGGCCCGACGCCGGCGAGCTGCGTCTCCGCGAGCTGCTGCAGCCCGATGCTGAGGGTGGTCGGCAGCGGCGTGCCCGCGACGGCCTCGACGGTGTGCAGCTCGCGCCGCTCGCCGTCCTCGTCCTCCGCGACCACGCGCAGCCCGGCCTCGCCGCGCAGCTGGTCGTCGTAGCGGGCCTGCAACCCGCTCAGCCCCACGACGTCGCCGGCCGCGACCGCGCCGTCGGACTCCTCGACCACCTCGGCGGTCGCCTCCCCCACGGAGCCGAGGATCGGCGCCGCGAAGGTGCGCGTCGGCGCGAGCGAGCGCTGCTGGGGCAGGGCGGCGACCCCCGGCGTACCGGCCAGGAGCTCCAGGTCGGCGTCCTCCGCGCGCACCACCAGGGCTTCGACGAACGCGCGCTCGCCGGCGGCGGCGACGCGCTGGACGTAGGCGTCCGCGTCGATCTCGAGCGCCTCCGCGAGCGCCCGGGCGGAGGTCTGCGCCGTCTCGGGGTCGGTCAGCGAGCGGTCGATGCCGTAGCGGATCACGTCGCGCAGGGTCACGATCGGCTGGCCGTCGCCGGCGAGCACGTCGCCCCGCTGGGGCGCGACGACGGAGGCGCTCAGCCGCTCGCCCGGTGCGAGCGAGCCCTCCACGACCTCGGGGGTCCAGCCGACCTGCCAGGCGTCGTCGTCGGCGCGCCGCAGCGCGACCTCGGTGGTGTAGGTCCACGTCGTGGCCCGCACGTCCCACGACCACGACAGCCGGGCCGTGCCGGTGCCGTCCTCGACGTCCACCTCGTCCGCGGCCACGTCCGGCTCGGTGCCGCCCATGCCGGCGACGATGGTCGCGTACTGCTCCGCGACGTCCGCGGTGTCCGCGTCGGTGAACCCGACCTCGTCGAAGTCGCCCGAGACCAGCGCCTCGGCGAACCGGTCCGCCGCGTCCGCGGCCTCCTCGCGGCCGTCGTCGCTGCAGGCGCTCAGGGTGCCGGTCGCCGCGACGGCGAGCGCGAGCAGCGCCGTCCGCGTCCTCGCCCCGCCGGGGGACCTCGTCGTGGTGCGCATCGTCGTGAACTCCTCCATTCGGCCTCGCGGACCCATCCTCTCCGACACAATGGCGATCGGCCGCAGAGCGGGCGCGGACGCGCCGGAGGGAGCACGGACATCGACACCCAGCACGCTTCGTACGCACGGGAGCCGAGGTCCTGATGGGCACCCTGCTGCTGGTGCGCCACGGCCAGGCGACCTGGGAGTCCGGCGACGAGGACACGCTCTCGCCGCTCGGCTGGGAGCAGTCGCGGCTGCTCGGCGGCGCGCTCGCGTCGCGCGGCGTGACGCCCGACATCGTCGTGCGCGGCACGCTCGGGACGCAGCGCGAGACCACCGAGGGGCTCGTCGAGGCGGCCGGCTGGACGCCCCGGGTCGTGGTCGACGAGCGGTGGGACGAGTACGACCGCGACGGGGTCCTGCGCGACCGGATCCCGACCATGGTCGGCGGCGGTGCGCCCGAGCCGCAGCAGTTCCAGCAGTGGATGCAGGCCGCCATGCTGCGCTGGACCAGCGGCGAGCACCACGACTACGGCGAGAGCTTCGCCGACTTCGCCCTGCGCACGCACGGCGCGCTGCTCGACGCCGCCGACCGGGCGGGCAGCACCAGCACCGTCGTCGTGGTCACCTCCGGCGGCCCGATCGCCTGGCTCACCGCCGCGCTGATCGGCCTGTGGGCGCCCGAGCTGCCGCCCAGCGAGCTCGCCGGCGCGTGGAGCCGCCTGCACCCCGTGGTCGTCAACTCGTCCGTGACGAAGGTGACGGTGGGCCTGCGCGGCGTACGCCTCGTGTCGTTCAACGAGCACACGCACCTCGAGGCCGGGCCGTGTCCGTGACCCTCTGGACTACCCGGTTCACCGGGTAACGCTCGTCCTAGGCCCCGTCTGAACGGGGCCCAGGTCGAGCGAACCGGCACAGAGTCCGGTGCACGGTCCGGTGCGACGCCGGACCGACCGGCTCAGACCAGCTTGCGGTACAGCGGCAGCGGCGCGTGCCGCATCACGAGGCTCAGCGGCGCCCAGGGCAGCGGCGGGACGAACGCCGAGTCCTTCTCCTTCTCGATCGCCGCGACCATCGCCCGCACGCCCTTCTCGGTCGAGACGATCAGCGGCGGGTCGCCGTTCGTGCCGTCGTTCATCTCGGAGGTGATGAACCCCGGGTAGAGCACCGTCACCTTGATCGGCGTGCCGTAGACGTCGACCCGCACGCCCTCCGCGAGGTGGGCCACGGCGGCCTTGGTCGCGGCGTACGTCGTCGTCGTGCCCGGCATCCCCCGCACGGCGGCCATCGAGGAGACCATCACCAGGTGGCCCGCGTCCTGCGCCCGGAACACCTCGAGCGCCGCCTCGGTCTGGGCGAGCGCCCCGAGGAAGTTGGTCGTCGCGGTCTGCCGGTTGGCGTGCTGCTTGCCGGTGCCGAGCCGGGCGCCCTTGCCGAGCCCCGCGTTGACGACCACGCGGTCGAGGCGGCCCAGCGTGGAGGCGAGGTCGCGGAACACCTCGAAGACGGCGTCCTCGTCGGTGACGTCGAGCGTGCGTACCTCCACCCGCCGCTCCGGGTGCCGCAGCCGGATCTCCTCGCGCAGCTCCTCGAGCCGCTCGGTGCGCCGCGCGCACAGCGCCAGGTCGTAGCCCTTGTCCGCGAACTGCCGGGCCATCTCCGCGCCCAGGCCCGAGCTCGCCCCGGTGATGAGGATCGTCGCCATGGACGCAGTGTGGCGCAGGGGCGGTCGCGGGGCTACCGGCCGGTACGCCCGGGGTCGGCGTGAGCGACCGGGTCGAGCGACCGGGCTCGTCGACGAGAAAACGCGGACGGGCGGCGGGAGAACGCGGACGGAGACGCCCTTCCGGCGTGGCTGCGTCCGCGTTCCCTGGGAGCGGGTCCGCGTTTTCTTGGCCGCTGGCGGGGACGGCTCGCCGGGCCGACCCACTAAAAGTCAGTCTTGACTGTTTGTCTCTCCGTCCCCCAGGGTGGGCCGCGTGACCACGACCCGCGTGCCGCAGACGGAGCGCACCCGCGCGATGCGGGCCCGTCTGCTCGAGGCGTGCGTCGAGGTGCTGGCCGAGCGCGGCTGGTCGGGCACCTCCACGACGGTGGTCTCGCAGCGCGCCGGGGTGAGCCGCGGGGCGCAGCTGCACCACTTCCCGTCGAAGACCGACCTGGTGGTGGCGGCCGTGGAGCACCTGGCGGCGGTACGCCGTGACGAGCTCGCCGCAGCCGTCGCGCGGCTGCCGGAGGGCGAGGGCCGCACCCGGGCCGTGCTCGGCATGTTCGCCGACCACTTCGTCGGTCCGGTCTTCGCCTCGGCGCTCGAGCTGTGGGTCGCGGCGCGCACCGATCCCGCGCTGCTGGAGGCCGTCGCACCGTTCGAGCGCCACCTCGGCCGCGAGACCCACCGCCTCGCCGTCGAGCTGCTGGGCGCCGACGAGTCGCGCCCGGGCGTGCGCGAGCTCGTGCAGGCCACCCTCGACCTGGTCCGCGGCCTGGGCCTGGCCACGACGCTGGGCGACGACACCGCCCGCCGCGGCCGGATCCTCGACCAGTGGGCCGTGACCCTGGACCGTGAGCTCGCCCGTCCCGCCCCCACCGAGGAGCACGCGTGAACGATCCCCGACCCACCCCCGGCAGCGCGCTCGACGCGGTGCTGGCCGACCTCGTCGTGCTCACCGAGCGCCTCGACACCCTCGTCGCCGCGCGGCCCGAGGCCGACTGGCGTCGGGCCACCCCCGCCGAGGGCTGGGACGTCGCGACCCAGGTCGCCCACCTGTGGTGGACCGACGTGGCCGCCACCGCCGCGGCGAACGCCGCCACCGACAAGGCCGAGTGGGACGCGATCGTGCTGACCGTGCTCGAGGACCCCGACGGCGCGGTCGACACCTCGGCCCTGGCCGGCGGGGCGGTGCCGCCGACGGAGCTGCTGGCGACCTGGCGCGCGGGGCGTACGGCGCTCGTCGACGCCCTGCTCGCCCACGCGGCCGAGCACCCGGGCGAGAAGCTGCCGTGGTTCGGTCCGCCGATGAGCCCGACGTCGATGGCGAGCGCGCGCTACATGGAGACCTGGGCCCACGGGCTCGACGTGCACGACGCGCTGGACGTGGTCCCCGAGCACGACGACGGGGTGCGCCACGTGTGCCACATCGGGTTCCGCACCCGCGACTTCGCCCACCGCAACCGCGGTCTGGAGCCGCCGACAGCCCCGTTCCACGTGAAACTCACCGCCCCGTCGGGCGAGGTGTGGACCTACGGCCCCGACGACGCCGAGCAGCGCGTCGAGGGCCCCGCGGTCGACTTCGCCCAGCTCGTGACCCAGCGCCGGCACCGCGACGACCTGGCCCTCACCGCCCACGGCGCCGAGGTCGACCGTTGGCTCGACCTCGCCCAGGCCTTCGCCGGCCCGCCCGGCGGCGGCCGCGCCCCGGCTGCCCACCGACCCGAGGGAGGCGACGCATGAGCGAGGTCCTGCGCGTCGGCAACTGCTCCGGCTTCTACGGCGACCGGCTCTCCGCCATGCGCGAGATGCTCGAGGGCGTCTCGACCGGCCCCGACGGGCCGCACGGCGTCGACGTGCTGACCGGCGACTACCTCGCCGAGCTCACGATGCTGATCCTCGGCAAGGACCAGATGAAGGACGCCTCGGCGGGGTACGCCCGCACCTTCCTGCACCAGGCCGAGGACTGCCTGGGCCTCGCGCTGGAGAAGGGCGTGCGCATCGTCAGCAACGCCGGCGGCCTCAACCCCGCGGGCCTCGCGCGGAAGCTGGTCGAGGTCGCGCACGGCCTGGGGCTGGCGCCGCGGGTGGCGTACGTGTCCGGCGACGACCTGCGGCCCGGGCTGCAGGCGGGCACCGTGGCCCTCGAGCCCGACGGGGACTGGTCCGCGGCGCTGACGGCGAACGCGTACCTCGGCGCCTTCGGCATCGCCCGCGCCCTGGGCGAGGGCGCGGACGTCGTGGTCACCGGCCGCGTCACGGACGCCTCGGTCGTCGTGGGGCCCGCGATCGCCCGGTTCGGCTGGACCCCGGACGACCACGACCGGCTCGCCGGCGCCACCGTCGCCGGCCACGTCATCGAGTGCGGCGCCCAGGCCACGGGCGGCAACTTTTCCGGCTTCGGCGACCTCCCGCCGGAGGCCCTGAGCACCCCGCTCGGCTTCCCCGTCGCCGAGATCGAGGCCGACGGGTCGTTCACCGTCACCAAGCACGACGGCACCGGCGGGGCGGTCACCACCGACACGGTCACCGCGCAGCTGGTCTACGAGATCCAGACGCACCGCTACCTGGGTCCCGACGTCACCACCCACCTCGACAGCATCCGGCTCACGCCCGACGGGCCCGACCGGGTCCGCGTCGACGGTGTCGTCGGCAGCGCCCCGCCGCCGCGGCTGAAGGTCGCCGTCAACGTCCTCGGGGGCTGGCGCAACAGCGTCGAGATGGTGCTGACCGGCCTCGACATCGACGACAAGGCCGCCTGGGTGCGCGCCCAGGTCGAGGCGGCGCTGGACGCGTC
Organism: Nocardioides imazamoxiresistens; assembly: GCF_032378595.1. Taxonomy (NCBI): domain Bacteria; kingdom Bacillati; phylum Actinomycetota; class Actinomycetes; order Propionibacteriales; family Nocardioidaceae; genus Nocardioides; species Nocardioides imazamoxiresistens. The sequence goes on along the minus strand of NZ_JAVYII010000003.1, from coordinate 84,379 downwards.
GCCGACGGGCCGGCCGGCGACCCTCGACTGGTCGGACACCGGGCCCGCGACCGCGGACGCCCCGACCGAGGAGTCCGCCTCGGTGCTGCTGCGCGCGACCGCGCTGGACCCCGACGCCGAGAAGGTGGGCCGCGCCTTCACGGGGGCCGCCGTGGAGCTGGCGCTGGCGTCGTACCCCGGCTTCGCCCTCACCGCGCCGCCCGCGCGCCCGTCGCCCTACGGGGTCTACCGCCCGGCGTACGTCGACCGCGCGGCCGTCGAGCACGCGGTCGTCGTCCTCGGCGCCGACGGCGAGGAGACCGAGCGTGTGCTCGTGCCGCACCCGGAGGCGACGGCCGAGATCGGCGACCCGACGCAGGCGCAGCGTCCCTCGCCCTACCCGGCGCCCGTCGACACGCTCACCCGCCGGATGCCGCTGGGCACCTTCGTCCACGCCCGCTCGGGCGACAAGGGCGGCGACGCCAACATCGGGCTGTGGGTCGCGACCACCGGGCAGCGCCACGACCCCGAGCGTCACGACGCGCGGGTGGTGTGGCTGACCAAGCTGGTCGACCCCGGCCGCGTCCGCGAGCTCGTGCCCGAGGCCGCCGACCTCGAGGTCGAGGTCCACCCGCTGCCGAACCTCGGCGGCGTCAACGTGGTCGTCAAGGGCCTGCTCGGCGCCGGCGTCGCCGCCTCCACCCGCTTCGACCCGCAGGCCAAGGGCCTCGGGGAGTGGGTGCGCAGCCGGATGGTCAGCGTCGAGGACGGTCTGCTGTGAGCACGCTGGGCGCCGCGGTCGCCTTCACCGGTACGCCGGAGCGCACCGCCCTGCGCGAGGCCGCGACCGCCTTCACCCGCCGCTCGGTGGCCCCGCACCTGCAGGAGTGGGAGGACGCGGGCGCGCTGCCGCGCGAGCTGCACGCGACCACCGCGCAGGCCGGGCTGCTGGGCGTCGGCTTCGCCGAGGAGGTCGGCGGCGACGGCGGCGACCTGCTGGACTCGCTGACCGTCACCGAGGGGATCTTCGACGGCGGGGGCTCCGGGGGGCTGGTCGCGAGCCTGTTCACGCATGGCATCGCGCTGCCGCACATCGCCGCGGCGGGCGACGCCGACCAGGTCGACCGGTTCGTGCGGCCCACGCTGGCCGGGCGCACCATCGGCTCCCTGGCGATCACCGAGCCCGACGGCGGCTCCGACGTCGCCTCGATCCGCACCACCGCGCGCCGCGACGGCGACCACTACGTGGTCGACGGCGCCAAGACGTACATCACCTCCGGCACGCGCGCGGACTTCGTGACCACCGCGGTGCGCACGGGCGGGGCGTACGAGCCCGGGCGCGGGCACGGGGGCGTCTCGCTGCTGGTCGTCGAGGCCGGTACGCCCGGGTTCACCGTCGACCGGCGGCTCACGAAGATGGGCTGGCACTGCTCGGACACCGCGCAGCTCTCGTTCGACGGCTGCCGCGTGCCGGCCGCCAACCTGGTCGGCGAGGAGGGCAGCGGGTTCGTCCAGATCGCGCAGCAGTTCGTGGTCGAGCGGATCGGGCTGGCGGTGCAGGGCTACGCGGCCGCGGCCCGCGCGCTCGACCTCGCCGCCGCGTGGTGCCACGAGCGCGAGACGTTCGGCAAGCCGCTCGCCGCCCGCCAGGTCGTGCGCCACAAGCTGGTCGAGATGCGGCGCCAGGTCGAGGTGGCCCGCACCTACACGCACGCGGTCGCCGCCCGGCACGTCGCCGGCGAGCAGGTCGTCGCGGAGGCCTGCCTGGCCAAGGAGACGGCGGTGCGCACGGCGGAGTCGGTGTGCCACGAGGCGGTGCAGCTGTTCGGCGGGGCCGGCTACATGCACGGCTCCGAGGTGGAGCGCCACTACCGCGACGTGCGGCTGCTCGGCATCGGCGGCGGGGCGAACGAGGTGCTGGCCGACCTGTCGGCCCGGCTCCTGGGATATGCGTGAGGAGAGGACGAGGATGGGACTGCTGAAGCCGCTCGGCGACGAGGTGAGCGTCCACGTCGACGCGCCCGTGGACCGGGTGTGGGCGCTGGTGAGCGACGTGACCCGGATCGGGGAGTTCTCGCCCGAGACCTTCGAGGCGCGCTGGACCCGCGGGCACACCGGCCCGGAGGTCGGCGCCACCTTCAAGGGCCACGTGAAGCGCAACGGCGTCGGCCCGACCTACTGGTCCCCGTGCCGCGTCACGGTCTGCGAGCCGGAGCGGGTCTTCGAGTTCGCCGTCGGCACCGAGGCGGTGCCGGTCAACAACTGGGGCTACCGGCTCGAGCCGGAGGCGGGCGGCACGCGGGTGACCGAGTACTTCCGGCTGCACCCCTCCCTGCCGGTGCGCATCTACTGGTTCGTCCTCGGCCGCCTGCGCGGTCGCACCAACCGGGCCGGCATGCGCACCACCCTCGAGCGGATGAAGAAGGTCCTGGAGGAGGAGCGATGAGCGCGCACCGCGAGGCGATGCTGGAGAAGATCGCCGCCCTCGACGCCGAGAACGCCAAGGCCGTCGCCGGTGGCGGGGAGAAGTACGTCGGTCGCCACCACGCCCGCGGGAAGCTGCTGGCCCGCGAGCGGATCGAGCTGCTCGTCGACGAGGGCAGCGCGTTCCTCGAGCTCTCGCCGCTGGCCGGCTGGGGCTCCGACTTCACCGTCGGCGCCTCGCTGGTGACCGGCATCGGGGTGGTCGAGGGCGTCGAGTGCATGATCACCGCCAACGACCCCACCGTGAAGGGCGGGGCGTCGAACCCCTGGACCCTCAAGAAGGCCTTCCGGGCGGCCCAGATCGCGGCGGAGAACGGCCTGCCGACCATCGCGCTGGTGGAGTCCGGCGGGGCCGACCTGCCCACGCAGAAGGAGATCTTCATCCCCGGCGGGCGGATGTTCCGCGACATCACCCGCGCCTCCGCCGAGCGCCGACCCACGATCGCGCTGGTCTTCGGCAACTCGACCGCGGGCGGGGCGTACATCCCCGGCATGAGCGACTACACGGTGATGGTCAAGGAGGGCGCGAAGGTCTTCCTCGGCGGCCCCCCGCTGGTCAAGATGGCCACCGGCGAGGAGTCCGACGACGAGTCGCTCGGCGGCGCCGAGATGCACGCCCGGGTCTCCGGCCTGGCCGACCACCTGGCCGCCGACGAGCACGACGCGATCCGGATCGGACGCCGCATCGTGGCGCGGCTCGGCCACCGCAAGGCGCGCGCCGACGCCGAGCTGGGGGCGTACGCGGAGCCCGACCTCGACCCCGACGGCCTGCTCGACCTCGTGCCCAGCGACCTGAAGGAGCCCTTCGACCCCCGCGAGGCGATCCTGCGGATCGTCGACGGCACCCGACCCGGGGTGGGGCCGGGCGCCAACGCGGCGTTCGACGAGTTCAAGCCGCTCTACGGCCCCTCGCTGGTCACCGGCTGGGCGCGGCTGCACGGACGCCCGATCGGGATCCTCGCCAACGCCCAGGGCGTGCTGTTCAGCGAGGAGGCGCAGAAGGCGACCCAGTTCATCCAGCTCGCCAACCAGGTCGACACCCCGCTGCTGTTCCTGCACAACACGACCGGCTACATGGTCGGCGCGGAGTACGAGCAGGGCGGGATCATCAAGCACGGCGCCCAGATGATCAACGCCGTCTCCAACTCGACCGTCCCGCACCTGACCGTGATCATGGGCGCCTCCTACGGCGCCGGGAACTACGGCATGAACGGGCGGGCGTACGACCCGCGGTTCCTGTTCACGTGGCCCTCCGCGAAGTCCGCGGTGATGGGCCCGGCGCAGCTCGCCGGGGTGATGGACCTCGTGATGCGGGCGGCCGCGGAGGCCAAGGGGCAGGCGTACGACGAGGAGGGCGCGGCCGGGATCCGCGCCTACGTCGAGCAGCAGGTCGAGGAGCAGAGCCTGCCGTTCTTCCTCTCCGGGCTCGTCTACGACGACGGCGTGATCGACCCGCGCGACACGCGCACCGTCCTCGGCATCTGCCTGTCCGTCATCGACAACCAGCCGATCCGCGGGACCGACCGCTTCGGCGTCTTCAGGATGTGAGCGCGATGCCCACCATCACCCGGGTCCTGGTGGCCAACCGCGGCGAGATCGCCCGCCGCGTCATGGCCACCTGCCGACGCCTCGGCATCGACACCGTCGCCGTGCACTCCGACGCCGACGCCCACCTGCCGTTCGTCGCCGAGGCCGGCACCGCCGTGCGGCTACCGGGCGACGCGCCGGGCGAGACCTACCTGCGCGCCGACCTCGTCCTGGCCGCGGCCCGCGCCTCCGGCGCCGACGCGGTCCACCCCGGCTACGGCTTCCTGTCGGAGAACGCCGCCTTCGCCCGGGCCGTGCTCGATGCGGGGCTGACCTGGATCGGTCCGTCGCCGGAGTCGATCGAGGCGATGGGCGACAAGATCCGCGCCAAGGAGCTCATGCACGCCGCGGGCGTGCCGCAGCTCGGCCGGCTGGAGCCCGGCGCGGTCACCGAGGCCGAGCTGCCGGTGATCGTGAAGGCCTCGGCCGGCGGCGGCGGACGTGGCATGCGCGTCGTGCGCACGCTGGCCGAGCTGAACGAAGCGGTGCGGCTCGCCTCCGACGAGGCCGCCTCCGCCTTCGGCAACCCGACCGTCTTCGTGGAGCACTTCTTCGAGCGCGGGCGCCACGTCGAGGTGCAGGTCGTCGGCACCGACGACGGCGTGGTCGTGCTCGGCGAGCGCGACTGCTCCCTGCAGCGGCGCCACCAGAAGGTGGTGGAGGAGGCCCCGGCGCCCGGGCTGCGCGAGGAGACCTGGCGGGCCCTGCACGAGGCGGCCCGCAAGGCCGCCGAGGCGATCGACTACCGCGGCGCGGGCACCGTCGAGTTCCTCCTCGACGCCGCCACCCAGGACTTCTTCTTCCTCGAGATGAACACCCGGCTGCAGGTCGAGCACCCGGTGACCGAGCAGGTCTTCGGCGTCGACCTGGTCGCCGCGCAGATCGCGGTCGCCGAGGGCTCGCCGCTGCCGGCCGCCCGGCCCGAGCCGGTCGGCCACGCCATCGAGGTGCGGCTCTACGCCGAGGACCCGGGTGCCGACTACCAGCCCCAGTCGGGCCGGCTCGGCGCGTTCGAGGTGCCGGACGTCGACACCGAGCTCGCCGTCGGCACCGCCGCGGAGGGGCTGCGCCTCGACGCGGGGTTCGCCGCGGGCGACGAGGTCGGCACGCACTACGACGCGATGCTGGCCAAGGTCGTCGCGTGGGCGCCGACGCGGCGCCAGGCGGCCCGGCGGCTCGCCGGGGCGCTGCGGCGGGCGCGCCTGCACGGCGTACGCACCAACCGCGACCAGCTCGTCGCCCTGCTCACGGACGAGGCCTTCCTGGCCGGCGACGTGAGCACGGCGTTCCTCGGCGAGCGGTCGTGGGGCGGTGGGTCCGCGGGCGTACGCCCGGCAGCCGCGGCTGCCGCGCTCGCCCTCGCGGAGGCGGCCCGCGCGGCGCGCACCGTGCAGCGCGGCGTGCCCGTGGCCTGGCGCAACGTGGTCTCGCAGCCGCAGGTGACGGCGTTCGAGGTCGCGGGGTCCGGGTCCGGGGCCGAGGAGCGGGTCGAGGTCGCGTGGTGGGGCGGGCGCGACGGCTACGTCCTGGACGGGCACACCGTCGTCGCCGCCGCTCCGGACGCCGTGACGCTGGAGACCGACGGGGTGCGCTCGACCTACGCGGTCGTCGTGCCGCCCGGCGGCGTCGGTGCCGTCGACGTCGACGGGCCCCAGGGCCACGTCGAGCTGCGGGTCGTGCCGCGCTTCGTCGACCCGGCCGACGCGGTGGCCAGCGGGTCGCTGCTGGCGCCGATGCCCGGCACGGTCGTGCGGGTCGCGGTCGAGGCGGGCGCGCGGGTGGGCGCCGGCGACCCGGTCCTCGTGCTCGAGGCGATGAAGATGCAGCACACCGTGGCGGCGCCGCACGACGGCGTGGTCACCGAGATCGGCGTGGCAGCAGGGCAGCAGGTCGCGGCGGGCGACGTGCTGGCGGTCGTCGAGCCCGCCGAGGACCGGGAGGAGCAGGGATGAGCACGATGTTCGTCGAGCCCGAGGAGCGTGTGGCGCTGCGGGAGTCGGTCGCCAGGCTGGCCGGGAAGTACGGCCACGAGTACGTCGAGAAGCAGGCCCGCGAGGGCGGCAAGATGACCGAGATGTGGCTCGAGATGGGCCGCAGCGGCTTCCTCGGCGTCAACATCGCCGAGGAGCACGGCGGGGGCGGCGGCGGGATGGCCGACCTCGCGGCGGTGCTGGAGGAGTCGGCCGCGGCGGGCGCCCCGCTGCTGATGATGGTGGTCAGCCCCGCGATCTGCGGCTCGATCATCTCCCGCTGCGGCACCCCCGAGCAGAAGGAGCGCTGGCTGCCCGGCATCGCCGACGGCACCCACCTGATGGCGTTCGGGATCACCGAGGCCGACGCCGGCTCCAACTCCCACAACATCACCACCGCGGCCACGAGGGACGGCGACCACTACGTCCTCAGCGGCCAGAAGACGTACATCTCCGGCGTCGACGAGGCGCAGAGCGTCCTGGTCGTGGCCCGGATGAAGGACGCGGCCAGCGGCAAGCTGCGCCCCGCCCTGTTCGTCGTGCCGACCGACGCGCCGGGGTTCACCAAGCAGGTCATCCCGATGGCGTGGCAGGCCCCCGAGAAGCAGTTCACGCTGTTCCTCGACGAGGTGCGCGTGCCCGCGACGTCGCTGGTCGGCGACCCGCACTCCGAGGACGGCGGCATGTGGCAGCTGTTCGCGGGGCTGAACCCGGAGCGGATCATGGGCGCCGCGTTCTCCTGCGGCATGGCGCGCTTCGCGCTGGGCAAGGCGGTCGCGTACGCGAAGGAGCGCTCGGTGTGGCGCGACGCCCCGATCGGCGCCCACCAGGGCATCGCGCACCCGCTGGCCAAGGTGAAGATCGAGCTCGAGCAGGCGCGACTGCTCTGGCAGAAGGCCGCCGCCCTCTACGACGCGGGCGACGACTTCGGGGCGGGCGAGTACGCCAACATGGCCAAGTACGCCGGTGGCGAGATCGCCTGCAACGCCACCGACGTCGCGGTCCACACGCACGGCGGCAACGGGCTGACGCAGGAGTACGGCCTCGCGAACATGCTGATCGCCGCCCGGCTGGGCCGGATCGCGCCGGTGAGCCGGGAGATGATCCTCAACTTCGTCGCGATGCACACGCTGGGGCTGCCGAAGTCCTACTGAGCCGCCGACCGGGACAGCCGCCGGCGCACCGCCACGAGCGTGACGGTGCTGCCGGCCGCCTCGACCGCGAGCAGCGCGGCGACGACGCCGAGGCCGATCCGCCACGGCGTCGCGTCCAGCGCGTGCCCGCTCGTCGCGGCGAACCAGCCCGCCACGCCCGCCAGCGCCAGCTCGCCCAGGATCCACAGCACCGACAGCAGCGGACGGTCCCAGTCCCAGCGCCGCACCCGCGCGGTCAGCGAGTCGCCCTCGGGTCGCGCCAGCACGGTCGCCGCCATGCCGCGCACCGCCCCGGCGTACGCGGCCGACCGGGCGCCGGGGGCCTCCTCGGCCTCCTCCGCGGGGGCGGTGCCCGCCAGCAGGCCGGGCACGGCGGCGGGCAGACCGAGGGCGGCGACGACCTCGGCCGCCGAGGCCGCGGAGGTCCGGTCCAGCAGCGCGGCCCAGGCTCGGGCGCCGGTGGCGTCGAGCGCGAGCGCGTCGGCCAGGACCTGCGGGTCGGCCTGGCCCTGCAGCTCGCGCACCTCGGTGCGTACGCCCGCCGCCAGCGCCGCGAGCCGCTCGCCGTCGACGAACAGCGTCGCCTCGTGCGCCGACCACGTCCACGACCACGACGGCAGGGCGTGCGCCGCGAGGCGGTCGCGGACGCCGCGCTGCCCGGCTCCCGCGTCGGGCAGGTACGCCTCCAGCGTGAGGTCCGCGCCGACCTCCTCCAGCACCAGCACCGGCCGGAGCCGGCGCGGCCACACCGGCATCGCCTCCCCGTCGGTCGCCACGGCGAGCAGCCGCGCGTCGGCGGGCACGAGCAGCACGTCCGTGCCGAGGATCCCGGCGACCTCGATCGCCAGCGCGTCGTCGACGACGGCCGGACGCTCGAGGACGGCGACACGACGCACGGGCGCGTCGGCGGACGGGACCGGCTCGTGGGCGGGCGTCGGGGCGGCACCGGCCCGCTCCGCGCGCAGCGCGGCCAGCCGCGCAGTCAGGTCCGCCTCGATCTCGGCGAGGGCCCGACCGGGGCCGAGCGTGCCGTCGCGCAGGCGCACGGCGCGCCCGTCGGCGTCGACCGCGAGCAGCACCGACAGCAGGCCACTGCCGTCCGGGTCCTCGAACGCCGAGCCGACGAGGCCCTCGGCGCGGGCGAGCTCGACGACGGCGTGGTGCCGGGCGGCGCGCCCGTCGGCGCCGGCCACGGGATCCAGGAACAGCTGCACGAGGTCGGGGCGCAGGTCGATCACCGGGCGACCGTAGGACACCCCTCGCCCGCCCGCAGCCGGTTCGCCGGGAGGTGGAGGAGTGTCACACTGCGCGCGGCCGTCTCGTCCTGGGTGCGAGCGGCCCCGACGGGGCCTCGGACGAGAGGACGGACGCGATGCGGATCGCGGTGGCGGGCGGCACGGGACTGACGGGTGCGCTGACGGTGCAGGCGCTGGAGCGGGCGGGGCACGAGGCCGTCGTGCTGGCTCGCTCGACGGGGATCGACCTCGCGCGCCCGCACGACGAGCTGACGGCCGCGCTGGCCGATCGGCTCACCGGCGTCGACGCGGTGGTCGACACCCTCAACGTGGTGACGATGAAGGCCGACGAGTCCCGCGACTTCTTCGAGCGCACCACCGCCGCGCTGCTCGCGGCGGGCGAGCGGGCGGGCGTACGCCACCACCTCGTGCTCTCGATCGTCGGGATCGACCGCGCGCCCTACGACTACTACGTCGGCAAGCTGCGCCAGGAGGAGCTGGTGCAGGCCGGGTCGCTGCCCTGGACGATCCTGCGCGCCACGCAGTTCCACGAGTTCGCGGGCCAGATGCTGGAGCGGCTCTCGTTCGGGCCGGTCGGGCTGGCGCCGCGGATGCCGGTGCAGCCGGTCGCCGTGGCCGAGGTGGGCGAGCACCTCGCGCGGCTCGCTGCGCAGCCGGCTCGCGGGGCCGTGCTCGAGCTCGCCGGGCCGGCGCGGGAGGACCTCGCCGACATGGCGCGGCGCACGGCCCGTCGCGGCGGCGGTCCGCGGTTCGTGCTCGGCGTCCCGGTGCCCGGCGCCTTCGGCCGGGCCGTGCGGGCCGGGGCGCTGACCACCGACGCGCCCGACCTGGTCGGCCGCCAGGCGTTCGCGGAGTGGCTGCGTGGCTGAGCACGCCGGGTCCGGAGATCTCGGGGAGCTCGCGGAGCGGTACGCCGCCCTCCGTCCGCGCCTCGTGGGCGTCGCGTACGCCCTGCTCGGCAGCACCGCCGACGCCGAGGACGTCGTCGCCGACACGTGGCTGCGCCTCGCCGCCGCCGACGCGCCGGCGGCCGGCGGCCCGGTGCGCGACGTCGAGGCCTGGTCGGTGGTGGCGGTCTCGCGCCGGGCGCTCGACGTGCTGCGCTCGGCGCGGGTGCGGCGCGAGGCGTACGTCGGCCCCTGGTTGCCGGAGCCCGTCGTCGTGGGGCTGGGCGCCGATCCCGCGGAGACCGTGACCCTGGCCGACGAGGTGCACTACGCCCTGCTCGCCCTGCTGGAGCGCCTCTCGCCGGCCGAGCGCACGGCGTGGGTGCTGCACGACGTGTTCGGGATGGGGTTCGACGAGGTCGCGGGCGTCGTGGGACGTACGCCCGCCGCGGTGCGGCAGCTGGCCAGCCGGGCGCGGCGCCACCTGGCGGCCGAGCGCGTACGCCGTCCCGTCGCCCGCAGCGAGCACGACGCGGTCGTCGGCGCCTTCGCGCTCGCGGCGACCGCCGGCGACCTCGACGCGCTCGTGCGGGTGCTCGACCCCGACGTCGTGCTCACCGGCGACGGCGGCGGCGTGGTCTCGTCGGCGCGCCGGCCCGTGCACGGCGCGGACCGGGTCGGCCGGTTCCTCGTCGGCACGCTGGGACGCCAGGCCTCGGGCGCCACGGTGCTGCCCGTGGAGGTCAACGGCCGGCTCGGGTTCGCGCTGGTCGAGGGCGGCGCGGTGACCACGGTGGCGTCGCTGACCGTGGCCGACGGCCGGATCCTGCGCGTGGACCTCGTGCGCAACCCGGCGAAGCTGCCGACCCTGCCCGACATCCCCTGAGTCGCCCGGGTCGCGGTACCTCCGGTAGTCGACGACTATCGGAGGAACCGCAACCCCAGGCACCAGGGCGCCTCAGCGCAGGGTGACCTCGTGCCGGTCGGCGGCGTCGCGCCGCGCGACGAGGCGGACGCGGTCGGCGCGGAACAGGTCGTCGGAGAGCTCGAAGGGCGTGCCGACTGCGGTGCGCGCCACCCGCAGCAGGTGCAGCAGCGGCGCACCGACCGGGACCTCCAGGTTCTCGGCCTCGGCGGGGGTCGCGTGCACCACCGTGATCTGCTCCTCGGCCACGTCGGGCCGCAGGCCGTGGTGGTCGGCGAGCAGGTCGTAGAGGGAGCCGTCGAGCCTCCCGTCGACGAGGCCGGGCACCAGCGCCGCGGGGAAGCGGGCGGTCTCCACGGAGAGCGGCAGGGCGTCGGCGAAGCGGAGGCGCTCGACCTCGGCGACCTGCGGGTCCCCCGTGCCCGCCGTGCCGGCCTCCAGCTCCAGCAGCGCCCGCTCCGTGGGCGTCGCCGGCCGCACGCGCGCGCCCAGCACGACGGTGGCGGACGGGTGCCCACCGGACTCGAGCCGCTCCGGCAGGCCCAGGCGCTCGGCGGCCTCCCGCTCGATCACCCCGCCGCGCACGAAGGTGCCACCGCCCCGGCCGGTGCGTCGCTCGAGGACGCCGGCGCGGTGCAGCGGGACGAGCGCGCTGCGCAGCGTCGCGCGGGCGACGCCGAAGCGCTCGGCCAGCTCGCGCTCCGTGCCGAGCCGGTCGCCGGGCCCCAGCGCGCCGGACGCGATCGTGCGCAGCAGGCGGCGGCGTACCTCCTCGGCGACCGCGCCGCCCTCCGTCTCGTCCACGGGAGGATCATGCCCGCTCAGGGTCCGGCCAGGGCCTCCGGCGACTCGGGCAGCACCTGCCCGCCGTCGACGACGAGGGCGTGGCCCGTGACGTAGCCGGCCTCGCGGCTGGCCAGGTACGCCACCGCGTGGCCGATGTCGTCGGTCGTCCCGAGCGCCCCCAGCGGCACCGAGCGCGCCATCGACGCGAGGTAGTCCTCGCCGAGCTCGGCCAGACCCTCCGTGAGCACGTTGCCGGGCAGCACCGCGTTGACCGTGATCCGGGCCGGCGCGAGCTCGATGGCCGCGCTGCGCATGAAGCCGAGCTGGGCGGCCTTCGTCGCCCCGTAGTGCGACCACCCGGGGTAGCCGGTGAGCGGACCGGTGATGGACGAGGTGAGCACCACCCGGCCGCGGCCCGACGCGGTCAGGGCGGGCACCGCCGCCTGGACCGCGAAGATCGTGCCCTTCACGTTGACGGCCAGGATCTCGTCGAGGTCGGCCTCGGTGAGATCGCCGATCCGGGTCTCGGGGAAGATCCCGGCGTTCGCGCACAGCACGTCGAGACCGCCCAGGGCCTCGGTGGCCGCCTCGACGACCGCGTGCGCGCCCGCCCGCGAGCCGATCTCGCCCGGGACGGCCACGACCTGCGGGGCCCCGAGCGCCTCCAGCTCGGCCGCCGCGGCGGCCAGGGCGTCGCCGGAGCGGGCGGTGACGGCGACGGACGCGCCGGCGCGGGCGAGCACGCGGGCGATGCCGAGGCCGATGCCGCGGGAACCGCCGGTGACGAGCACGCGGGTGTGGGACAGGTCGGTCACGGTCGCTCCTCGGGGTCGGCACGGAGCCAGGTGGGGTCGGACAGGAAGCGGTCGGCCAGGTCGGCCGTGCCGGCGGCGTACGCCCGCCCCCACCCGAGCGCGGGCGGGGAGTCGGGATGGGTGCCCAGCCAGGCGGTCAGCATCAGGCGCCGCAGCATCACGAAGACGGGCACCATCGCCAGGTCGTCGGCGCCCAGGCTCCGCTGGGTGGCGTAGCCCGCGAGCCAGTCGGCGACGGCGGCCGGCACGTGCGCCTCGTGCTCCTGCCAGGACAGGGCGGCGGCGAGGTCGTAGAGGAACCAGCCGTGGCCGCAGTCGTCGAAGTCGATCACCGTCAGCCGGCGCTCGTCGTCGACCATCAGGTTCGCCAGGCGGAGGTCGGCGTGGACGAGGCCGTAGCGGCCGGGCCCGGTCCCGTACTCCTCGAGGCGCGCGAGCACCACCTCCTCGGCCTCCGCGAGGACGGCCGAGCCGGCGTCCACGCCGGGCGCGTCGCGCCATGAACCCCAACGGGCGTCCGGGCCGAGGCAGGCGGCCGCGTCCCAGTGGAAGCGGGTGAACCCGTCGGGCCGGGGCCAGTCCTCGACCTGCCGGTGCATCCGAGCGGTGAGCGCACCGAGGGCGTCGTACGCGACGGGCAGCGGGGACTCCTCCGCGGTGGTGCCGGGCACGTAGGTGAAGAGCACGACGTGCCGCTCGCCCTCGGGGCGGTCGAGGCGGACCACCTGCTCGCCGTCCAGGGTGGGCACGACCGCGGGCGTACGCACGTCGGCGTCGACCCGCAGGGCGTCGGTCCAGGCCAGCTCGGAGCGGATCGACGCGGCGTCCTGGTAGCCGTGCCGGTGCACCCGGGCGACCACCACCCGGTCGTCGTCGCGCACGAGGTAGGTCCCGTTCTCGGACAGGCTGAGCAGGCGCACGTCCACCGCCGGGCCCATCCCGTAGGCGGGCAGGGCCAGCGCCAGCAGCTCGTCGCAGTCGTCGGTCGTCAGCAGCACGGGGACGAGTCAACCCGCCGGAACCGGGGGGCAGACCAAATGCGACACAGTCTTCACGCACTCGTAACAAGCAACCGGGCATGCTTGGCCCGTGCAGCAGACCAAAAACTCGGGCTCCGCTCCGACCACGTCCAGCATCCTCGACGCTAACGCGTACCAGGGCCGGGGCGCCGACGGGACCCTCGTGCGCCGCCGCGCGGACGTGCTCGCGTCGGCGTACCGGCTCTTCTACCGCGAGCCCGTCCAGCTCGTGCGCGGCAGCGGCGTGCACCTCTACGACGCGGACGGGGCGGAGTACCTCGACGCGTACAACAACGTCGCCGCGGTCGGCCACGCCCACCCCCGGGTCGCCGCTGCGGTCGCGCGACAGGTGGCGACGCTCACGACCCACACCCGCTACCTCGACGCGGGCCTGGTCGGGTACGCCGAGCGGCTGCTGGCCACCATGCCCGCGGCCCTGGACCGGCTGGTCCTGACCTGCACGGGCTCGGAGGCGAACGACCTGGCGCTGCGCGCGGCCTGCGCCGTCACCGGGGGCACCGGCGTGATCGTGAGCGAGGAGGCGTACCACGGCAACACCGCGCTGGTCACCGGCGTGTCCCCCTCGCTGGGCCCCGGCGCACCCCGCGGCGAGCACGTCTGGCGGGTGCCCGTGCGGGAGATGGCCGCCGCGGTCGCCGAGGCGCTCGCGGAGATGTCGGCCGCGGGCGTGCGCCCGGCCGCGCTGCTCGTCGACACCGTCCTGTCCTCCGACGGGGTCCACCCCGACGTCGACGGGCTGGCCGCCGCGACCACCGCGGTGCGGGCGGCGGGCGGCGTGCTGATCGCCGACGAGGTCCAGCCCGGGTTCGCCCGTACGGGCGCGACGTTCTGGGGGTTCGAGCGTCACGGTCTCGACCCCGAGCTGGTCACCATGGGCAAGCCGATGGGCAACGGGCTGCCCGTCGCGGGTCTCGCCGGGCGACGCTCGGTGCTGGACGCGCTGGCGGCGTCGACGCCGTACTTCAACACCTTCGGCGGGACCCACGTCAGCATCGCCGCGGCGAGCGCCGTGCTGGACGTCATCGAGGACGAGCAGCTGCAGGCCAACGCCGCGCGGGTGGGCCACGAGTTCCTCACCGCGCTGCGCGAGGTCGCCGCCCGGCGCGCGCTGGTCGGCGAGGTGCGCGGCGCCGGGCTCTACCTGGGCGTCGACCTGCGGGCCGCGCCGGGCGTCGACGAACCGGGCACGACCACGGCGGCCGACGTCATCAACCTGATGCGCCGGCGCCGGGTGCTCACGTCGGTGTGCGGCCCGCACGGGTCGACGTTGAAGGTGCGTCCGCCGCTGCCGTTCTCCTCCGGCGACGTCGACCGCTTCTGCACCGAGCTCGACGCCGTGCTCGGCGAGCTCGAGGCGGCGGCCGGCTGAGCCCGGGCGCCGGGCACCACGTGCCTGGGGCGGACGTCAGTGCGAGGCGAGCCGCTTGTTGACCAGCCGGGTCAGCCAGGCCGGCGAGAAGCGGGAGCCCAGGGACAGCGCCCGGGTCTGACGTCCGACCGGGAAGTGCACCTGGTGCAGCGTGCGGGCCAGGCGCGAGGGCGTGACGGCCGCGAGCACCTGGTCGGCGACGTCCTGCGGGCCGAGGTGGATGCCGAGCGACTCGGTCGTGCCCGTGGAGACGCCCTGCGTCATCGCGGTCTCGACGAACAGCGGCCACAGCGACACGACCCGGATGCCCTGCGCGCCCCACTCGAGGTCCAGCGCCTCGGTGATGCCGCGCACGAAGAACTTCGTGGCGCTGTAGTTCGCGAGCTCGGCCTGCCCGTAGATCGCCGACGCCGAGGCCAGGTTCACCACGGTCGAGCCCGGTCGCAGGTGGGGGTGCGCGGCGTGCAGGCCGTTGACGACGCCACGGACGTTGACGTCGACCTCGCGCTGGTGGCGCGCCACGTCGATGTCCTCGAAGCGGCCGGCGTTGAGGATCCCGGCGTTGTTGAGCAGGACGTCGAGACGGCCGGTCCGCTCGACGAAGTCGCCCACCGCGGCCGCGAAGGCGGCGGAGTCGCTGACGTCGAGACGCGCGGTGATCGCGGTGGCGCCCGACGCCGCGACCTCGGTGGCGAGCGAGGCCAGCCCGGCCTCGTCTACGTCGTAGCCGCCGACGGTCCAGCCGGCGCGCGCGAAGGTGAGGGCGGTGGCTCGCCCGATGCCGGCGGCGGCGCCGGTGATGAAGATCGTCCGGGAGGTCATGGAGCACTTCCTACCACCGGGTAACCAACGGCGGCGAGGGTTGCGGTACCTCCGATGGTCGAGAACTACCGGAGGTACCGCGACCCGGTGTGGCTAGATTCGACGCATGACGACCGTCGAGCTGCAGCGCGACCTGCCCGCCGACCCGGAGCGCGTCTGGCGGGCGCTGACCGACCCCGCCGAGCTGGCGGCCTGGTACTGGCCCGAGCGGATGGCCCCCGCCGTCGAGTGCGACCCGGTGGTCGGCGGCGCGTGGCGGATCGCCTCCGCGCCGGACGGCACGGCGGTGGGCGGCCGCTTCCTCGCCGTCGCCCGCCCCCTCTCGCTGAGCTGGACGTGGCGCTGGGACGGCGAGGAGCACGAGAGCGTCGTCGCCGTCACCCTCGCCCCGACGGCGCCGGAGCTCGACACCCCGGACGGCACGCGGCTGCACCTGCTGCACGACGGCCTGCGCCCCGAGGACGTCGGGAGCCACCGCGAGGGCTGGGTCAGCTGCCTCGACCGGCTGCCCGCACACCTGGGCGCCGACGGGTCCGAGCGGGCCTGAGGTGCACGTCCGCCTGGTCCACCCGCACCAGCTCTTCGAGGAGCAGCGCGGCGTCGAGGCCGACCTCGTCGTGCTGGTCGAGCCGGACCTCTTCTTCCGGCAGTACGCCTTCCACACCCACAAGCTGGTCCTGCACCGTGCGTCGATGCGGCGCTTCGAGGCCGAGCTGCAGGCGGCCGGGCACGCGACGGCGTACGTCGAGAGCCGCGCCGACCGCGGCACCGACGCCCAGCTGACCGAGCTGCTGACCGAGCGCGGCGCGACGACGGTGAGCTGCTTCGACGTCGTCGACGACTGGCTCGAGCGCGACCTGCGCCGCATCGTCGGCAAGGCGCACGCGGAGCTTGTCGTGGAGGAGACGCCCGCCTTCCTCACCAGCGACGCCGACGTGCACGCCCAGCTCGCGCCGCGGCGCGGCAGCCGCCCGCGGATGGCGACCTTCTACTCCTGGCAGCGTCGCCGCCTCGACGTGCTGATGGAGGGCGACCAGCCGGTCGGCGGCCGCTGGTCGTTCGACGAGGACAACCGCGAGCCGTTCCCGAAGGGCGGCGTCGAGATCCCGCCGCTGCCGCGGCTACGGCGCGACGAGCACGTCCGCGCCGCGATCGCGTGGGTGGCCGCCGAGTTCCCCGACAACCCCGGCGACCCCGAGGACTTCCGCTGGCCGACCACGCGTACCCAGGCGCGGCGCTGGCTCGCGGTCTTCGTCGCGGAGCGGCTCGAGCGCTTCGGCCCCTACGAGGACGCGATCGCCGCGGACGAGGCGTTCGGCTTCCACAGCACGCTGAGCCCCGTCATCAACATCGGCCTCCTCTCGCCGGGCGAGGTCCTCGACGCCGCACTGGCCGCCGAGGACGTGCCGCTGGCGAGCCTCGAGGGGTTCGTGCGGCAGGTGATCGGGTGGCGGGAGTACATGCGCGGCGTCTACGTCACCCAGGGTCGCCGGCTGCGCACGACCAACCGCCTGCACCTGACCCGCGAGCTCGGCCCCGGCTGGTGGGACGGCACCACCGGTCTGCACCCGGTCGACGTGGTGGTGCGTCGTGTGCTCGAGCACGGGTACGCCCACCACATCGAGCGGCTGATGGTGCTCGGCAACGCGATGCTGCTGCTGCGCATCGACCCCGACGAGGTCTACGAGTGGTTCTCGGCGCTGTTCGTCGACGCCTACGACTGGGTGATGGTGCCGAACGTGTACGCCATGAGCCAGTTCGCCGCCGCGGAGGCCGTGACCACGAAGCCGTACGTCTCCGGGTCCAACTACCTGCGCAAGATGAGCGACTTCCGCCGCGCGGACGGTGAGCACGACGAGGACGGCCACGGCTGGGCGGAGGCCTGGGACGCGCTGTACTGGCAGTTCGTCACCGACCACCGCGACGGGTTCGAGGCCAACCAACGCACCGCGATGACGGTGCGCACCCTCGACCGGATGGACGGCGCCCGGCGCCGCGAGCTGGCCGAGATCGCCGCGCGCTGGCTCGCGAACTGAGGCGAGCACCGGTCAGCCTGCGGCCTCAGCCCCGGTTGGGCACGAACGCGCCGGGGCCGTTGCGCAACGCGGCGCTGACGGCGGTGCGCCACCACGGCCGCGCCAGGTCGGGCGCCTTGCCGGCGCCGATGCGATGCAGCTGGTCGGTGTGCCAGGACAGGTCGAGCGCGCTGTCGAGGGTGTGCAGCGTCGTCACGCGCCCGACGAGGCCGCGCCCCGCCCCCACGCGCACGGTCGGCAGGTCGATGCGCTCGCGGGTCCCGGCGACGAGCTCGCCGGCGACGTGGGGGTACGCGGACGCCGGGCGTCCCAGCCCGACCACGTCGCAGTCGCCGGAGGTCACGGCGCCGAGCATGGCCGCGCGGCTGCGGAAGCCGCCGGTGACGGCGAGCGGCACGTCGCCGGCCGCGGCGCGCACGCTGCTCGCGTACTCCAGGAAGTACGCCTCCCGCTCGCGCGTCGACGCGCGCCGCGTGTCCGGCCCGAACATGACCGGCGCCTCGTAGGTGCCGCCGGAGATCTCGATCAGGTCGACGCGCTCCGCGGCGAGCGCGGCGACGACGTCGCGGGACTCGGACTCCGTGAACCCGCCGCGCTGGAAGTCGGCCGAGTTGAGCTTGATGCCGACGGCGAAGCCCGGCGAGACCCGGGCGCGGACGGCCCGCACGACCTCCAGCAGGAAGCGGCGACGGCGCTCGGGGTCGCCGCCCCACGCGTCCGTGCGGCGGTTGGCGAGGGGCGAGAGGAACTGGGTGACGAGGTAGCCGTGGGCGGCGTGCACCTGCACTCCGTCGAACCCGGCGGCTTCCGCGACGGCCGCGGTGGCGGCGTACCGCTCCACCGTCGCGCGGATCTCCGCGTCGCCGAGCTCGCGCGGCCGGGTGGCGACGGGGACGTTCGCGGCGACCGCGCTGGGGGCGACCGGGCGGGCGCGGCCGACGAGCGCGTTGGCCTGACGACCGGGGTGGTTGACCTGCATCCACAACGGGGTGCCGGACGCGCGGAAGCCGCCCGCCCAGCGGGTCAGGGCGTCGAGGTGGCGCTCGTCGGAGACCACGACGTTGCCGGGCTCGCCGCGCTGGCGCAGGTCGACCATCACGTTGCCGGTCACGACGAGGCCCCAGCCGCCGCCGGCCCAGGCGTCGTAGAGCCGCTCCAGACGGCGGGTGGGGGCACCGGCGGACGTGCCGAGGGACTCGGAGAGCGCCGACTTCATGAGGCGGTTCGGCAGCGTCCGGCCGCAGGGCAGGACGAGCGGGTCGGCCAGGTCGACGGTCATGGCGCGGATCGTCGCACGCTGTTGAACGTAGTTCAAGAGTGGGCTGGCAGGCTGGACGGATGCGCATGCGCTTCGAGGGCGAGATCTCCGGGGTCGGGTCGACCAGCGGCACCCGCGTCGTGGTCGGGCGGTGGTGGGACTCGCCGTTCGGCGACGTCGCCGACGCCATGGTCGAGCGGGCCGACGGCCACCGCGTGCTCGTGGCGCCCACCGAGGACCTGGCCGAGTTCATCGCCGCGACCTACACCTTCGACGAGGTCCGGATCGAGCCGGTGACCGCGATCGCCGACGGCCCCGCCCGCCGCTTCGAGAGCCCCTCGCTGCAGCTGACCTGGCGCCTCGGCGCCCCCACGCTGCTCGGCCGGCTGGTCGGCCTGGTGCCGCGGCGCGTCGCCACCTCGCCCGCGTGGTGCGCGGTCACCGACCCCGTGGCGCGGGTGGTGCTGCGGGGCGTACGCACCCGCGGCACGGCCGGCAACGGACGCACGGAGTCCTACGGCGCGACGGGCGTACGCTCCCTGGTCGCCGCCGAGGGCCGCTTCGACGGCGCCGACCTCGGCGCCTTGGCGCCCGTCGACCCGCCCTGCCGGTTCGGCTTCAGCTCCACCCCGCGCCGGCCCTCCGCGACGCGCGTGACGACGACGGTGGACGTGCCGGCGTGAGCGGGTGGACGGACCCCGGCTGAGCCGCCGGGTGCCTCACCGGGAAGAAAACGCGGACCCGGGCCGCCGGGCGGAGCCGCTCCGTCCGCGTTCTCCCGCACGCCGTCCGCGTTTTCTCCGGCTGGCCGCCGAGCCAGCGGTCCCCTCCGCCCAGCGCTCAGCCCTCGAACCACACCAGCTGGTTCTTCGCGTCGGTCGCGACGCCGGCCTGGTCGCGCACGTACGCCGAGAACGACGAGTAGCCGAGCGTCGCCTCGTCGAATCCGGGGCTCATCCGCATCAGCACCTGCTTGAGCTCGCTCATCGGCACGCGGTCGTCGCTGCGCTGGCGCAGGATGTTGTTCATCGCGCGGCGGAACAGCTTGGCGTACGGCACCGGCTTGGCGCGGTCGTCCGGCGTGCCCGCGTCGGACCCCTCGGCGGGGTCCGCGGTCGAGGTCTCCGGAGCGGGCTCCTCCGCCGGCTGCGGGTCCACGCCGGGCAGCGCGTCGTACCGCTTGAACTCGTCGCAGGCCGCCTCCCAGTACTTCCCGATCGACCCCGCGACCCCGACGCCCACGACCGAGCGCCCGGCGCGCCGGGCCTTCTGCGCCACGGCGACGTAGTCGGAGTCGCCGGCCGCGATGACCACGTGGGTGAGGTCGTGGAAGCGCCCGAGGTCGTCGAGCACGTCGGTGGCGAGCCGGATGTCGGCGCCGTTCTTCGTGCCGGACAGCGGGAACAGCTGGGTGAGGTCGACGGCCCGCGAGGTCAGGTCCTCGGCGTAGCCGGTGAACGCCGGGCACGCCCAGTTGGCGTACGCCCGGTTGACCGCGACGACCCCGAGGGAGGCGGCGTAGTCGACGATCGCGTCCACGTCGAGGCGCGAGGCCTTGAGCTTCGCGCGCACCTCCGGCTCCCCGGCGGGCGCGTGCACCACGCGGTCCTTGTGCCAGGCGTTGCGGCCGTGCACCGCGTCGTACTGCGACGCCACCAGGTTCTCGAAGTCGAGGTAGAGGGCCACCCGCGTCTCGCTCATGCGCCGATCCTGCCCGACGGGCGGGCGCGACGCAGGCGGACCGGGGCCTACGCGCGGCGGGGCGGGCGCGGGACGAACATGGAGGTGCGGGCCGCGTACGCCGGGTAGCCCGGCCGCCGCATCATCTCGCGCTCGAGCAGGCGCGCGCCGGTGGCGAAGAGCAGGAAGCACGTCATCGCGACCGGCGCGACGAGCGTGGCCAGCCCGACGACCCAGCCCGAGGCCAGGCCGCCCACGAGCCACAGGCCCCACCACACGCACGCGTCGCCGAAGTAGTTCGGGTGCCGGGTCCAGGCCCACAGGCCGCGGTCCATCACCAGGGGCCGCTCGGGCTTCGGGATCGCCTTGTACGCCGCCAGCTGCGCGTCGCCGACCGCCTCGAAGACGATGCCGACGAGCCAGACGACGACGCCGAGGCCGACGACCCACCAGCCCCAGCCGCCCTCCGCTCCACCCGCGACCGGCAGCGCCATCGCCACCGCGACCGGGGTCGAGACGAGGAACATGGCGACGCCCTGGGTGAGGAAGACGCGGGTGACGGCGTAGGAGAACGGCCGCCCCTCCATCAGCTCCGCGTAGCGCGGGTCCTCCGGCGGCTTCTCGCCCGGGCCGAGCAGTCCGTGCGCGCGGCTGCGCACGTGCCAGGCCAACCGTCCGCCCCACACCGCGACGAGCGCCAGCAGCAGCGCCGAGCGCCACGTCGAGGTGTCGTCGGCGAGCGAGGCGCCGACGACGATCATCACCGCGGCGACCACGACGAAGCCGACGCCCCACGTCACGTCGACGACGGCCAGGCGGTCGGTGCGGCGCGCGAGCACCGCCGTACCCGTCATCAGCACCGCCACGGTCGCCGCGGCCGCGGCGAGCGTGAGGAGGACGGCCACGTCAGAAGTCGCGGCGACGCGGCAGCGTGTGCGCCGCGCCGGGGCGCACCATGAGGATCTGGTCGACGCCCATGCGGCCGTCGCGGAAGGCCATCCGGCCGCCCACGAGGTAGAGCCGCCACACCCGCACGACCTCCTCGCCGACCAGCTCGGTCAGGCGTGCCTCGTTCTTCTCGAAGCGCTCCATCCAGGCGTCGACGGTCCAGACGTAGTGCTCGCGCAGGGCGTGCACGTCGCGCACCTCGAGGCCGCCCTGCTCGAGCAGGTCCACGGTCTCGCCGACGGGTCGCATGTGCATGTCCGGCGCGATGAACGACTCGATGAACGGCCCGCCGCCGGGGTGGCCCTTGCGGCCGCCGGAGCGCGACATCTGCTGCACCAGCACGCGACCGCCGGGCTTGACGGCGTCGTGGAGCACGCCGGCGTACGCCCGGTAGTTCCGCTGGCCGACGTGCTCGCCCATCTCGAGGCTCGCGACCGCGTCGAAGTGGCCCTTCCCGCCGTTGCGCGCGGGGTCGGCCTCGGGCACGTCGCGGTAGTCCTGCAGCCGGATCTCGACCTTGTCGGCCAGGCCGCGCTCGGCGATGCGGGCGTCGATGAACCGCTTCTGCTCGGCGGCGATGGTCACGCCGGTGACCTGCGCGCCGTACCTCTCCGCCGCGAACAGCGACAGCGAGCCCCAGCCGCAGCCGACGTCGAGGAACCGGTCGCCGGCCTGCAGACCGATCTTGCGGCACACGAGGTCGAGCTTGTCGGCCTGCGCGTCCTCCAGCGTGTAGCCGGGGGTGGCGGGGTCCTGGGTGTAGTACGCCGACGAGTACGCCATGTGGTCGTCGAGGATCGCGGCGTAGAACTCGTTGGACAGGTCGTAGTGGTGGCTGATCGCCAACCGGTCGCGCAGCTTCGAGTGCAGGCGGCGACCCAGCAGGGCGTTCAGCGGACCGCCGACCTGGGCCTGGCTGCGCGGTGCCCGCGGCGGCAGGCCGACGGCGCCGGAGTCGAGCGCGACGCGCAGGGCGGCCGCGTACGCCTGGGGTCCCGGGCGTACGCCCGACAGGTCGCGCTCGGCGACGACCGCCCAGGCGTGGGTGAGGGCGTCGTCGAGGTCGTGGTGCACCTCGAGCTCCCCGGTGACGTACGCCTGCGCCGCGCCCAGCTCGCCGGGGTGGCGCACCAGGCGGCGCACGGCGGCGGGGGAGCGCAGCTCGACGAGCGGCGCGCCGACCGGACCGGCCTCGGAGCCGTCCCAGGCGCGCAGCCGCACCGGGAGGTCGCCGCCGACGAACGGACGCAGCGCCTCTTCGAGGCGCGGCGCGATGGGGGTGGTGGTCATGGGGTCTCCACGTCTGTTTCTTCGTCGGAGTTCCCGCTTAAGCGGGAACTCCGACACTTGGCTACCGTTTCGACGGGCACACAGTGCAGGACTCCCCGGTTAACCGGGAACTCCTGCGCAGGGCTCAGGCCCGCTTCTCCAGCACGAGCTGCTGCACGTCGATGTACCCCGAGGCGAAGCCGGCGCGGGAGTACTCGAGGTAGAAGTGCCACATCCGGGCGAACGTGTCGTCGAAGCCGAGCGCGCGCACGTCCTCCCACGACGTCAGGAACGCCTCGTCCCAGCGGCGCAGCGTCTCCGCGTAGTGGCCGCCGAACGAGAGCCGGTTGGCCTCGCCGAGCAGGCGCAGGGACGTCGCGTCCCGCGTGATCTCGTCGATCACGGGCACGGACGGCAGGAAGCCGCCCGGGAAGATGTACTTGTTGATCCAGGTGTAGGTCCGCCGCGTCGCGAGCATCCGGTCGTGGGGCATCAGGATCGCCTGGATGCCGGCCCGTCCGCCGGGCGCGAGCACCTCGTCGATCTTCTGGAAGTACGTCGTCCAGTAGTCGAAGCCGACCGCCTCGATCATCTCGACCGACACGACGGCGTCGTAGCCGCCCTCCGGGGCGACGACGTCGCGGTAGTCGCACAGGTCCACGGTGACCGCGTCGGCGAACCCGTCCGCGGCGATCCGCTCGCGGGCCAGCGCCTGCTGCTCGGTCGAGAGCGTCACGGAGTGCACGGTCGCGCCGCGGCGCGCGGCCCGCAGCGCGAGCTCGCCCCAGCCGGTGCCGATCTCCAGGACCCGGCTGCCGGGGCCGACGCGGGCCTCGTCGAGGAGCCGCTCGATCTTGCGGGCCTGTGCCTCCTCGAGCGACGCGGGCTCGCGGGGGTCGGGGGCGGTGGCGACCTCGTGGCCGCCGACGGGGTCGATCCGCGCGATCGTCTGGTGCTCGAACAGCGCCGAGGAGTAGCTCATCGTCGGGTCGAGGAACGCCGTGAACAGGTCGTTCGACAGGTCGTAGTGGTGCGCGATGTTGGAGCGGCTGTTCTCCGTCGAGCTGACCTGGTGGCGCGGGGGCCGCTGGACGTACGCCGTGCGCAGCCGCTGCATCCATCCGGGCACGAGCGTCGGCATCTGCGCGGCCAGCACGGTCAGGACGTCGCCGAGCGCGCTGGGCGAGGCGCCCTCCTCGCCGCCGGGCACGTCCCAGGCGCCGGTGAGGTACGCCTCGCCGAAGCCGATCAGGCCGCCACGGCCGAGCCGGGCGAAGAACTCGTCGGGCCGGCGCAGGATCATCACCGGCCCGCCACGGCCCCACACGGGGGCGTCGGGGCCCTCGCCGACGCGGACGGTCAGGTCGAGACGCTCGACGACCTGGTGGAACAGGGCGCGGGCGATGCGTGCGTACGCCTGGGTGCGCGCGCCGTGCGGCACGTCGAGCAGCCCGGGCCAGCGGCCGCGGTCGAGGTGGCGGTCCGGCGGCGGGACGGAGACGAGGGGACCGGAAGCGGCGTCGGTGCTCATCGCACACCCTCCTGGTGGTGGTCGGGACGGGGCTGGATCCGCAGCCGGCGGGCCCACAGCCAGACGCCGTGGAGCCGGATCAGCAGGGATCCTCTCAGGGCCTCGGGCGCGGCGCGCCAGACCCTGGTACGCCGGTGCTCGGGGCGGCCGGCGAGGGTCGCGGTGAACCGCGCCCCGTCGTCGGTGTCGAGCGTGACGGCGATGTCGAGGCGGCCGTGGGCGCCGGCGCTCGGCGTCGGTACGGCGATGCGGTAGGTGCCGTCGGTGCCGTGGAACGGGGAGACGTACATGGCCTTCGGGGTCTGGGCCCGGCCCTGCGCGTCGGGGTGCACGACGTACGCGTGCCGGTCGCCGTAGGTGTTGTGCACCTCGACGACGACCGCCGTCGGCACGTCCGCGGTCGAGGCGCCGGCCTCGAAGCACCAGAACACGCTGATGGGGTTGAAGCAGTAGCCGAACGCCCGGGGCTGGGCCGCCATCAGGATCCGCCCGCGGCGACCGTCGCGGTCGAGCTCGATCCCCTGGAGGTCGAGCAGGTGCTCGACGTTCGCGCGGATCGAGCGGTCGGGCTCGCCCAGGTGGTCGCGGGCCTCGAAGGACCCCTTCGCCCAGGCCAGGCGGCCGTGGTCGGGCAGGTCGTCGACGTCGACGACCCACGTGCGCGAGGTCAGCTCGAACGTCCGCTTCCACGGCCGGCGCCGTGTGTGCCGCACGGTGGTGCGGTAGACGGTGCCCGCCGGGTCGGTGCCCGGCGTGGCCTGGCGTCGCGCGGCGGCCGCAGGGGTCGTCGCGGTCGTGGTCGTGTCGTCCCAGGTGAACCCGAGCCGGGCGGCGGCCTCGGCGCCGGAGCGCGCGCCGTCCTCGTGGAAGCCCCAGCCGTGGTACGCCCCCGCGAGGGCGACGCGGTCGGTCTCGGCCTCGCCGAGGCGCGCCTGCGCAGCCACCGAGGCCCGGTTGTAGAGGGGGTGCTCGTACTCCATCGTCGCGATCACCGTCGCCGGGTCGACGATGTCGAGACCGCCGAGGGTGACGAGGAAGCGGGTGTCGGGCGCGCCCGGCAGGTGCGGCACGCGCATCAGCCGGGTGAGGTCGTAGGTGATGGTGACCGGGCCGCCGCGCTGCTCCAGCGCCGCGCCCGTGGCCGGCTCGCGACGCAGGTAGTTCCACGACGCCCGCGCCCGCTCCTGGCGCGGCAGCACCGAGGTGTCGGTGTGCAGCTGCGCGGTGTTGGGGGTGTAGGTCATCGCGCCGAGCAGCTCGCGCTGGACCGCGGTCGGCTGCGTCAGCAGCGACAGCGCCTGGTGCGGGTGGGTGGCGACGACGACCGCGTCGTACGTCTCGACCGCGCCGTTGCCGTCGGTGATCTCGACGCCCGTCGCGGTCTCCTCGAGGCCGATCACCTTGGTGGAGGTACGCACGTCGGGCAGCAGCGCGGCGACGCGCTCGACGTACTCCCGCGACCCGCCCGTGACGGTGCGCCACTGCGGGGAGCCGAAGATGCCGAGCATCCCGTGGTGGTCGAGGAACCGGAAGAGGTAGCGGGCGGGGTAGTCCAGCGCCTCGGCGGGGTCGGTCGACCAGACCGCGCCGACGAGCGGCTCGGCGAAGTGCGTGCGGAAGGCGGGCGAGAAGCCGCCGGCGTCGAGGAACTCGCCGAAGGTGACCCGGGCGTCCGTGTCGGAGCCCTCCGCGTCGAGCAGGCGTCGCGCCTGCCGGTGGAACGCGGGGATCTCGGTGAGCATCCGCAGGTAGCCGGGTCGCGCCGCGTTGCGCCACGTCGGGAAGAGGCCCGGTAGGCCGAGCGCGCCGGCCCACTCCAGCGGGCCGCCCGGGGCGGCGTCGTCGCGGATCGACATGGACATCTCGGAGTCCTGCGTCGCCACGCCGAGCTCGGCGAACATGCGCAGCAGCACCGGGTAGGTGCGCTCGTTGTGCACGATGAAGCCGGTGTCGATCGGCACCGTCGTCTCGCCGCCGCGCCCGTCCGGGACGGGCACGAGGTGGGTGTCGGCGTGCCCGCCGAGGCGGTCGTCGGCCTCGTACAGCGTCACGTGCGCGCTGCGCGAGGCGACGTAGGCAGCGGTCAGGCCCGCGACGCCGGAGCCGACGACGGCGACGCGGGTGGAGCGAGTGCTCATGCTTCCTCGAGCGGGAACAGGGCGATCGGGTCGGAGGTCGGCTCGTCCGAGCCGCCCGCCGGCTCGACGGTGATGCCGACCGCGTTCGCGGCGTCGGCGTCCCCGTCCAGCAGCACCAGGTCGGTGTCGCCGGGCATCAGGCCGGCCGGCACCATCGCGTCGTCCTCGTCCTGGAACCAGAGCTGGTAGACCTGGTCGGCGTTCAGCCCGGGCATGTCCGCCGTGCTGATCACGGCCGCGCCCAGGTCGTCCGACCAGTGCACGCTCGCCTCCGCGCCGTCGGGCAGCGGGAGCGTCGAGTGGGTCGCCTGGACGTCCGCCGCGGCCAGGACCGCCTCGGCGGTCACGGGCTCGTCCGCCTGGTTCTGGCTGCTGGAGGAGTCGTCGCCCGTCAGCTGCACGACCGTGCCGACGCCGCCGGCGACGATCACCGCCGCGGCTGCCGCGACCAGCGCGGTGCGAAACCGACGCCTCCGCAGCGGCACCACGTTGGTGTCGCGGCCCGGGAGGTCACCCCCCGGTGCCGCAGCCGTGGCGTGGCTCGCGCCGACCCCGGCCGGGACCCCGATCGGGGCGGTCGACGCGGCCGGTGCGCCGACGGCGGGGACCGGGGCGTCGGACTCGGGCGGCAGCGGCCGGACGTTGGAGTTCTGGGCGAGCACGGAGGCCCGCAGGCCGGCCGGAGGGGCGACCTCGGCGGCGAAGGGGAGCAGGGCGGCGGCCTCGCGCAGGGAGGCGACCTCGTCGCGGCAGCTCTCGCACTGCGCGAGGTGGACCTCGAAGTCGGCCCGCTCGGCGTCCGACAGCGCGTCGACGGCGTAGGCGCCGGACAACAGGTGGATGTCGTTGGTCACTGTCCCACTCCCATCGCGTCTCGCAGGCGGATCAGTCCGTCGCGGATCCTCGTCTTCGCCGTTCCGACCGGCAGGTCCAACATCGCGGCGACCTCTGTGTGTGTGTACCCGCCGAAGTAGGCGAGCCTGACTGCTTCGTGCTGCACCTCGGTGAGCGCGCCGAGGGCGGTGCGGACCCTCTCGGCCTCCAGCGACGCGTACGCCGCCTCGGCCGTCGCGTCGTGGTCGACCTGGCCGGCCTGCTGGTGGTACGACGTGTCCCGCCGCGTGGAGGCCTCCGCCGACCGCACGCGGTCGACGCTCTTGCGGTGGGCGATGGTCATCAGCCACGACAGCGCCGAGCCGCGGTCGGGGTCGAAGCGGGACGCCGTGCGCCAGACCTCGAGGTAGGCCTCCTGCGTGACCTCCTCGGCCTGCGACGGGTTGCGGACCACCCGGAGCACGAGCCCGTACACGCGCGGTGACGTCGCGTCGTACAGCTCGGCGAACGCCGCCTCGTCCCCGAGCGCCGAGCGGCGCAGCAGGGCGCCGTAGACGGCGTTGGGGTCGGGCGGTGGGGCCGCGTGGTGCGGGCTCTCACCGCCCGTGCCCTCCGGCTGGTCGCCGGAGGGCACGGAACGGAGGGATGTCATGCTCGGATTCTTCCCTGTGGGAGGTCGGGTTGTCGCCCGGACCGTCAGTTGGCCGGCGGGAGCATCACCGAGTCGATGACGTAGACCGTCGCGTTGGCGGTCTGGATGCCGCCGCACAGGACGGTCGCCTCGGTGCCGGTCTCACCCGCGGTGACGCCGGTCTCCGCGTCGCCCTCGACGGTCAGCTCGGCGCCGTTGAGGGTGGTGTGCGTGCCCGCGATCTCGTCGGGCTCGAGGCGCTCCGGGAGGACGTGGTAGCTGAGCACGGGGGCGAGAGCACCCTCGGGGTCGGCCGTCAGCGCCTCCATGGTCTCGGCCGGGACGGCCTCGAACGCCGGGTCGTACGGCGCGAAGACCGTGAGCTCCTCGGCCGAGTTCAGCTGGTCGGCCAGACCGGGGACCAGGCCCACGGCGCCGACGAGCTGGGTCAGCAGCGGGTTGTTGCCGGCCGCCGTGGCGACCGGGTCGACCGTCATGCCCTCGAGCGAGCCCGCGCCGTCGGTCGGGATCTCACCACACGCGTCGCCGAACACGGCGGCGTCGGTGGCGCCCTCGTCCGAGGTCTCCGGGGCGGAGGACTCGCTGCTGCCGGTGTCGCTCGAGCCGTTCGAGTCGGTGCCGTTGTCGGTGTCCTCGTCCGAGGAGTCGCCGCAGGCCGCCAGGCCGACGGACAGGGTCAGGGCGAGAGCCGCGATACCGCTGGAGCGACGAATCGTGGAGCGGCGGTTCAGAGTCTTCATCGTGCTGACCTTTCGGGTCGGTTTCCGGGGTAGTCCCGCGGTCGGGCGTCTCGGCGACGGTCCTCAGCGGGTCTTGCAGGAGTCGTTCGGCGCTGCTCGGGGGGCGGATGGGATCGATCTCAAAGTTTTTTCCACCCGTGTGCGCTGACTCCTGCGCGAGCGGCTGCGACCTGGCCAGCGCCGGGGCGGCAGCCCGGGTCAGCGTCCGGCGACGGGCGCTTCCGAGGCGGGTGCCCACGTGCCGCCCAGGGTGCGTGTCAGGTCCTGCGCCGCCTCCATCAGCAGGGCCGACTCCTTGGGTGAGCTGTCGAGCGGGAGCGCGGTCGTGGTGCCGAGGAGGCCGAGGGAGGCGCAGATGCCGTGGGTGTCGAAGATCGGGGCCGCGAACACGCTGACGCCGTTGTTCGACACGCGCTGGCCCATGGTCCCGGACCTGATGCTGGCGATGTCGGTCAGCGTCTCCTCGCGGACCTGGTCCTCCAGCGTCCCGACGAGCCGTTCCACGAGCATGCGGTCCTCGTGGAACGCCAGGAAGACGCGCGTCTGGGCCGCGTTCATCTGCAGGTGGGTACCCACGCGGACCGTCACCGACGCGCCCCATTCGACGCTGTTCTCGGAGTGCACGACCACGGGCCCGGTCGCACCCCACACGCTCAGCGCGACCGTGTGGCCGGTGGCCCGGCTCAACCGTCGCATCACCGGCGGGGCCGCCGAGGTCACCGACAGGCCCCCCAGCGCGAAGGCGCCCAGCTGGACGAGGGCCTGCCCCGGTTCGAACGTCGTGCTCACCTGGCTGTTGCGCCGTAGCAGTCCGGTGGTCTCCAGCGAGGCCAGGTACCGCGTCGCGGTGGACCGGTTCAGGCCGAGGAGCCGGGCGGCCTCCGCCGCAGAGACGGTCGGGCGCTGGGGGCTGAACAGAGCGAGGATCTGGGCGACCCGCGCTACCGACTGGATGTCGTTGCCGGCTGTCTCGTGCGCCAATTTTGGTCTCCTCGTCGAGTGGCTGTGTTCGCGATGCGACCTCAGTCTAGGCCTGGCGGTGCGGATGGCGTGCAGGTTCGTTGACGATGCGCCGCAATACGAACCGCTGGTCGGGCCTCGAGCGCCAGGAGCGGCGTTGACAACTCGCATCGTGAACTAGATATTCGTCATCCGAACAGTGTCCCGGCTCACAGCGACCCGGGAGTCCGGACCGAGGAGGACGCATGATGACCGGCGCGAGCACGACGCACGACCCTCGACAGGCGATGGCCCCGGCCGGCCTCGCCCTCGACCGCACCCAGCCGATCGCGGAACCCCAGTACCTCGACCTCACCGCCCTGACCCGACGGGGGACCAGCCCCGCGGGGACCACCTGGACGCTCCGGGGACAGAACGCCTTCGTGCACTACGTCCAGGTCGAGCGGCACGAGCTCGCGGTGGCGGGCACCTTCAGGGACGAGACACTCCTGGTGTGCGCGACCGCTGACTCCGCGGCCGTCGTCGAGTGGGACGGTCGGCGCACCAGCATCAGCGGCCAGGGTGTCGCGATCGTGCCTCCGGGCCAGGTGCGGGTCGAGGCGGCCGGCACGGGCGACCTCGCGCTGCTCGTCAGGACCGACGAGCCCGCCTGGGCCGGGACGGCGGTGAACGAGGAGGTCTACGCGCACCCCGCACCCCGCGTCGCCCCCGCCGACCCCTGGCCCGCGCCGGTCGGGGACCCGGCGGTCCGGGTGCACCTCGTGGCCGACCACCCCGCGGAGGAGGGACGTTTCGGCTGGATCTTCCGCAGCCGCTCGTTCATGGTGAACTTCGTTCCGCCGCACGACGGGCCGCGCGACCCCCGTCATCTCTCCCCGCACCACCACGACGACTTCGAGCAGTACTCGCTCGCGGTGCAGGGCGAGTTCGTCCATCACATCCGCACGCCGTGGGTCAAGGACGGCACGCAGTGGCGCGAGGACGACCACGTCTCGATCGGGAGTCCCTCCCTCACGCTCATCCCGCCGCCCACCATCCACACGTCGGCCGGGAGCGGGCCGGGGCGCAACCTGCTGGTGGACATCTTCAGCCCGCCGCGGGTCGACTTCTCGCAGCAGCCGGGCTGGGTCCTCAACGCCGAGGAGCACCCGCAGCCGTGAGGACATCACCACGTGACACGTTCCGCCCCGGCGCCCGGTCGCTGGGGACCTGGGTGAAGCTCGCCGGCCCGGAGTCGGTCGAGATCATGGCCTTCGCGGGCTTCGACTTCGTGGTGCTGGACCTCGAGCACGCCCCGCTCGACCTCTCGGCGACCTTCGCGTCGGTCTCGCTGGCCGACGCGTTGGGGCTCACGCCACTGGTGCGGGTCCCCGACCACGCGCCGTCGACCATCCAGAAGGTGCTCGACATGGGCGCCCACGGCCTGGTGGTGCCCCGGGTCCAGGACGGCGGGCAGGCCGCGGCCGTCGCCCGGGCGTTCAGCTTCCCGCCAGCGGGTACCCGGGGCGCCGGCAGCACCAGCCGTGCCGGTCGCTGGGGGACCCTCCCGCCCGACGAGTACGTCGCCGACGGGCGCGACCGTGCGCTGCTGGTGGTCCAGGTCGAGTCCGCCGCGGCCGTCGCGGCGGCGGACGAGATCGCCGCGGTTCCCGAGGTGGGCGGCATCCTCCTCGGCTCCGCCGACCTCGCGCTCGACCTGGGCGTGGGCCCGGGTGACGCCGCCGTCTCCGCCGCTGTCTCCGCCGTGCGCGAGACGGCTCGTGCGCACGGCAGGCTCTTCGGCCTTGCCCACGGCGCCGACCCCGAGGCGGTGCGCACGGGGCTCGACGCCGGCAACGACTTCGCGCTGGTCGCGAACGACACCACCTTCCTCGCCACGGCCGCTCGCGCCGCCGTCACCGCCGTCCGCGCATCCGAGAAGAGGCACGCATGACCACCCCGACCGACCACCCCGCGCCGTCGCCCGCGAGCGTCGCCCGGTCCACCTCGCAACCTCCC
This sequence comes from Nocardioides imazamoxiresistens, assembly GCF_032378595.1. Taxonomy (NCBI): domain Bacteria; kingdom Bacillati; phylum Actinomycetota; class Actinomycetes; order Propionibacteriales; family Nocardioidaceae; genus Nocardioides; species Nocardioides imazamoxiresistens. The sequence goes on along the minus strand of NZ_JAVYII010000003.1, from coordinate 53,261 downwards.
GGCCCGTCGGCCGCGCAGGACCGGCTCGACCGTCGCCGTGCGCTCACCGGCGGCATCACCGGGTACTTCGTCGACCAGTTCGACATCTACGTGCCGGTGATCGCCCTCGCCCCGGCCATGGCGTACTTCATCCCGGCCGGCCTGGACGCCGGCACGGCGACCATCATCGGGGCGTTCATCTTCACCGCCACCCTCATCGGCCGTCCGCTCGGAGCGATGATCTTCGGGCTCGTCGCCGACCGCACCGGCCGCCGGCGCGCGACCATCATCGCGATGGCCGGCATCGCCGTCACCACGTTCCTCATCGCCCTCCTGCCGGGTTACTCCACGCTCGGCGTGTGGGCGGTGGCGCTGCTGATCGTCCTGAGGATGCTGGACGGCGTCTTCCTCGGCGGGGAGTACACCGCGGCGATCCCGCTGGCGATGGAGTGGTCGCCGCAGCACCGGCGCGGCCTCGCGAGCGGCTGGATCACGATGAGCGCACCGCTGGCACTGGCGCTGATCTCGCTGATGACGCTCGGTCTGCTCCAGGTCTTCCCGTCCGGGTCGGCCGAGTCCGCGTACGCCGTGTGGGGCTGGCGGATCCCGTTTGTCATCGGGGCGCTGCTCGCCGTGGCCACTCTCTACTACTTCGTGAAGTACGTCCCCGAGTCCGAGGGCGGTCAGAGCACCACGGCGCCGGCGGCCCGGGTCTCCCCGCTGCGCGAGCTGTTCCTCGGCGCCCAGCGCTCCAGCCTGCTCCAGGTCTTCGTCCTGATGACCGGGGTATGGGTCGTGCTCAACCTGACCGTGTCCGTGGTCCCCGGACTGGCCCAGGCGGCGGGCGGCCTGTCGGCCACGCAGCTCACCGTCGCGCTGTCGATCGCCTCGATGATCAGTGCGGTCACGTACCCGCCGGCGGGGATCCTCAGCCAGCGCATCGGCCGCCGTCCGTTCTACATCGGCGCCGGGCTGCTCGTCGCCGTCGTCGGTGGCGGCACGGTCGCCGTGCTGGCCCGCTCCGAAGGTCTCGGCTTCTGGCCGACCACCGCCCTGCTCAGCGTGGCGTTCACCGTCGGCATCCTGGCCTTCGGGCCGATCGCCGCCTACATGACCGAGCGCTTCCCGGCGGCGCTGCGCGCGACCGGGTACGGCATCGGCTACAGCCTCGCGCTGGTCGTGCCCGCGTTCTTCGCCTACTACCTCCTCGGCCTGGAGGCGTTCGTCGGCACGGAGTTGGCGCCGGCGGTCCTGTTCACCCTCGGTGGGCTCCTCACCGTGGTCGGCGCCTGGCTCGGGCCCGAGACGCGCGACGTCGACATGTCCCTCTGAACCACCCCTTTCGACCGAAGGAGATCCGATGACCACGATCGAAGCGAGCACCGTCGACCGGGCGCTCGAGGGCCTCGTCGACATGCACTGCCACTCCGGACCGTCGCCGATGCCACGGGAGTTCGACCACGCAGAGGGGGCTCGCGACGGGTGGGACCGCCTGCGCATGCGCGCCCTCGTGGCGAAGTGCCACCACCACAACACGCAGATGGACGTGCTCTCGCAGCGCAGCCTGCTCGCCGACATCCCCACGGAGGTCATCGGCGCGGTGGCGCTCAACACGACCGTCGGCGGGCTCAACCTCTCCCAGGTGCAGCTCTGCCTGGGTCTCGGCGGGAAGGTCGTGTACCTCCCGACCGTCTCGTCCGGCCGCCACATCGACTGCCACGCCGAGAACCTCGGCTTCCCGACCCCGACGGTGAAGCTGTCCGCGGAGCGCATCGAGGTCGTGCGCGACGGCCAGGTGGTCCCCGAGCTGCTCCCCATCTTCGACGAGGTGGCTGCGCACGACGCCGTCCTGAACGGGGGCCACCTGCACCCCGAGGACATCGCGGTGTGCTTCGCGGCCGCCCGCGACCGCGGCGTGACGAAGTTCGTCGTCTCCCACCCCGACTTCGTGCTCGGCGCCGAGCCCGAGCAGTGCGCGGAGTACGTCGCGAACGGCGCCCTGATCGAGCACGAGCTGCACATGTACGACCCGGGGGCGCGGATGCAGTGGCCCGTCGAGCAGCTGCTGCGCTGGATCACGACGCTGGGACCCGAGAACACCCTCATCGGTTCCGACCTCGGGCAGGCGGGCTTCCCGCGGCCGGTCGACGCCTTCCGGCGGGTGGGGGCGGCGCTGCTCGAGCTGGGACTGCCCGAGGCGGACCTCCGCACGATCGTGCACGACAACCCGCGCCGGCTCCTCTCGCTCGAGGGCTGAGGCGTGGCCGAGCTGTCCGCGGACCGACGACCGGGGCCCCTGCGGGCCCTCGTCGTCCATGCGCACCCGGAGCCGAGGTCCTTCGTCGCCGCCATGCGGGACGTGGCCGTCGCCGCGCTCGAGGGGGCCGGCGTCGCCACGACCGTCTCGGACCTGTACGCCGAAGGGTTCGAGGCCGTCGCCTCGCGTCGCGACTTCGCGACGGTGGCGGACCCGGGACGCTTCCACCTCCAGGACGAGCAGCTGCACGCGTCGCGCCACGACGGGTTCGTGGAGGAGGTGCGCCGCGAGCAGGAGCGGCTGGCAGAGGCCGACCTCCTGCTCCTCACGTTCCCGTTGTGGTGGGGAGGTGTCCCGGCTGTCCTGAAGGGATGGTTCGACCGAGTGCTGGCCTACGGGTTCGCCTACGAGGACGGGCGGCGCTACGACTCGGGGATGCTCACCGGCCGCCACGGCCTGCTGGGGGTCTCGACGGGTGGCACCCGCCGGCGGTTCTCCGCCGGGGACGCGTACGGGGACATCGAGCAGGTGCTGTGGCCGACGCAGCGCTGCATGGTGGAGTACCTCGGGCTGGCCGCCGCGCCGCCCTTCGTGGCGTACGCGGCTCCGCGGGTCGAGCACGCGGAGCGGGCGGCGTACCTGGACCAGTGGGCGCAGCGCGTACGCGACCTGGTCGCGGCCGCCGGCGGCTGACCCTCTCGCACCGGGCCGCTCAGGCCACCATCACCGCGCGGGTGTGCAGCCCGCTGGAGCCCTCGGGGAACGGGCGCATCTGCACGTCGGTCTGCACCTCGCCGTCGACGTCCGTGGCGCGCACGGTGAAGCTGTGGCGGCCCGGCTCGTCGACCTGCCAGCGGTAGAACCACTGCCGCCAGTAGTCGACGCCCGCATCGGCGCCGAGCTCGACCTCGGTCCAGGCGCCGCCGTCGATCTGGATCTCCACCTTGGCGATGCCGCGGGTCTGCGCCCAGGCGACGCCGGCGATGACGACCTCGCCCGCGTCGACCTCCGCGCCCGACTTCGGCACGTCGATGCGCGAGGAGATCTTCACGGGGGCGTCGGTGGCCCAGTCGCGCTCGGTCCAGTACGCCACGTCGTCGGCGTACGTGGTCAGCGTCAGCTTGGTCAGCCACTTCGTCGAGCCCACGTAGCCGTAGATGCCCGGGATGATCATCCGCACCGGGAAGCCGTGGTCGCGGGGCAGCGGCTCGCCGTTCATCCCGACCACCACGAGGGCGTCGCGGCCGTCGGTCGCGACGTCGAGGGGCGTCGAGATGGTGAACCCGTCGACGGCGGTCGACAGCAGCTGGTCGGCGCGGTCGCCCACGCCGGCGCGGTCGAGGATGTCGGTCAGCGGGACGCCGAGCCAGCGCGCGGCGCCGACGTACTGCCCGCCCACGTCGTTCGAGACGCACGTCATCGTGATGTCGCGCTCGACCATGTCCATCTCGAGCAGCTCGTCGAAGGTGATGGTCAGCTCGTTCTCCACGTCGCCGTCGACCGTCAGCGTCCACGACTCGTGGTCCACGACGGGCACCGACAGGTTGACGTCGACGCGGTAGAACTCGTCGTTCGGCGTGCGGAAGGGCGAGATGCCGTCGATGTCGAGGCCGTCCGGCAGCGGCGGGTCCGCGTCGACCGGCTTCGGCAGCGCGATGTTGCCGATCCGGGTGCGGGCGACGGTGACCCACTGGCCGACCGCGCCGCTGACGGCCGCGGCCGCGGCCAGCACGCCGGTGGCGATGAGGACGCCGCGGCGCGTGGCCCCGCCGGACGTGGTGCCCGGCGTCGCGTCGTCCATGACGTCGTGCGAGCCGCTCCCACCGTGCGTACGCGCCGGCCGCAGCGGGAGGCCGGAGGCCGCGCGCAGGAACCACCACAGCGCGGCGGCGCCGACGACCGCGGTGGCCACGGCGGGCACGACGTCGAGCGGGCCGGAGGTCGGGCGCAGCAGCACCAGCACGCCGGCGACGACGGCCAGGGCGACCAGCAGCGCCAGGCCGAGGCGGAGGCGCCGGGCGGCCACGACGCCGATCGCCGCCGACAGCAGCAGCGTCACGACCAGCACAGAGCCGATCAGGATGGGCTTGTCGGCCGTCCCGAAGTTGGCGACCGCCCACTCCTTGACCGGCGTGGGCGTCAGGTCGATGACCGTCGAGCCCACCCCGAGGACGGGGGACGCGGCCGGGTCGGTGATCGAGGCCACCAGGTGGCCGACCGCCATGCCGACGAGGGTGGCGAGGACGCCGCCCGCGGCGGCGAGCAGGACGCCCGGGCGGCGGGGGCCGGGGCGTGCGGAGTCGGTGGAGTCAGCCATGCGGGGTGTTCGGTGCGGCCACCGGGGGCGGATGGGTCCCTTCGGGGAGATACGGTGCGACCGTGCTCGCCGTGCTCGAGGGATTCGCCACGATCACGGTGCTCATCGGGATCGGGATCCTGCTGGCCCAGCTCGGGATCATCGACCTGGCCGGCCAGCGGGCGCTGTCGCTGCTGGCCTTCTACGTCGCCAGCCCCGCCCTGCTCATCACCGTCCTGGAGGACGAGGACATCGGCGACGTCCTGTCCAAGACCCTGGTCGCCTCGGCGGCCAGCGTGCTGGTCGTGGTCGTGCTCTACGTCCTGCTCGCGCGGCTGGTGCTGCACCGGGACCTCGCGCACACCGTCGTCGGGTCGCTGTGCTCGGGCTACGTCAACGGCGGCAACCTCGGCATCCCGATCGCGGCCTACGTGCTCGGCGACACCGCGCTGGTCGCGCCCGTGCTGCTGCTCCAGATGCTCGTGCTCCAGCCTCTCGCCCTCACCGTCATGGACGTCGCGGTCGCCGAGGAGCGGCTCTCGGCGGTCAAGGTCCTGACCCGCCCGTTCCGCACGCCGCTGACGGTGGGGTCGCTGATCGGCATCTTCCTGTCCGTCACGCAGCTGCAGCTGCCGCGCCCGGTGCACGACCCGCTCGAGCTGCTGGGGGCGATGGCGGTGCCGAGCATGCTGCTCGCCTACGGCGTGTTCCTCCGGCTCGGCCCGCGCCCCGGCTTCGGCGGCGCCGCCGAGCTGCTCTCGATCACGGTGCTGAAGCTGGTCGTGCAGCCGCTCGCCGCCTGGGCCGTCGGCCGCTTCGTGCTGGGCCTCGACGACCACGCCCTGCTCGCCGTCACGGTGCTCGCGGCCCTGCCCACGGCGCAGAACGTGTTCGTGCACGCCACCCGCTACGACCGCGGCATCGTGCTCGCCCGCGACGCCGTCTTCCTGACCACGATCCTCTCGGTCCCCGCCGTCACCGTCGTCGCCGCGCTGCTCGCCTGACCGGCGCCGAGCGGGCACCATGCCCCCATGACGCAGAACGAGGACGGACGGCACGCCGGCCAGGACGACCAGCTGGTACGCCTCGAGCTCACGGACCTCGGCGAGGGGCTCGGCCGCCTCGCGACCGTGGTGCTCGACTCGCCGCACAACCGCAACGCGCTCTCGCGCCGGCTCGTCACCGAGCTGCTCGACCACCTCGCGGCCACGGACGAGGACCCCGAGGTCAAGGTGGTCGTGATCCGCTCGGCGCACCGGGTGTTCTGCTCGGGGGCCGACCTGTCCGAGGCGGCGACGGCGCCGCTCGAGGAGGGCGCGCGGGCCGTCGTCGAGCTGCAGCGCCGCATCGTGGCCCACCGCAAGCCGGTCGTGGTCGTCCTCGGCGGGCCGGTGCGCGCCGGGGGCACGGGCATCGTGGCGGCGGCCGACGTGGTCGTCGCGAGCACGGAGGCGACGTTCGCGCTGACCGAGGTGAAGCTGGGCGTGACGCCCGCGGTCATCTCGCTGACCGTCCTGCCGCGCCTGACCGACCGGGCGGCGGCGCTGACGGCGCTGGGCGGCGAGGTCTTCGACGGCGCCACGGCGGCGGCGTACGGCCTCGTCACCACCGTCGTCGCCCCCGACGAGCTGGACGCCGCGCTCGACGGGGTCGTCGGGTCGCTGGCCACCGGGGCGCCGCAGGGCCTCGCGGAGACCAAGGCGCTGCTCAACCGCGACCTGCTCGCCCGGATCGACGCGGAGGGTGAGCGGCTGGTCGCCCTCAGCGCCCGGCTCTTCGCCTCCGACGCCGCCCGCGAGGCGATGACGGCGTTCTTCTCCCGCCGCCGCTGACGCCGCCGCCGGGGCCGTCGAGCGGGAGGTCGAGCCGGCCCCTCAGGTGATCGCGACCAGCTCGTCGAGGTCGTCGCCGGGCAGGGGCCCGTCCACGATGGCGTGCACCTGCGAGACCAGCAGCTCGATCTGCCCGCCGTGGTTGTCGCAGAACGCGGCGTCGGCGGCGTCGCGGCCGGTCGCGATCCGCACCAGGGACGAGCGGGGCGCGAGGCAGGTGGCGTCGGCGACGTACCACCGGTCCCCGACCAGCGCCTCGGCCACGGCGTGGAAGTCCATCGGGTCGCAGCCGGGGGCGTAGACGGCCGCGAACCGGGCGGGCACCCCGAGCGCGCGCAGCAGGGCCACGGTCAGGTGGGAGTAGTCGCGGCACACGCCCGCGCCGGCGAGCAGGGTGTCGGAGGCGCCGTCGGTCGGCTTGCTGGTGCCGGGCACGTAGTCCAGGCGCGCCCCCACCCACGCGGCCACGCGCGGCAGCAGCTGCGCCGGCGCGTCGCCGTGCTCCTCGAGCACCGCGGCGAACTCGGTGGCCGCGAAGCCGAAGAACGTGTCGGCCTCCGCGTAGCGGCTGGGCCGCAGGTAGAGCGAGCGCTCCCACTCGCTGCCGCGGGAGGGACGCGCCCGCCCCTGCACCGTGGCGGCGTAGTCGACCACCAGGCGCCCGGGCGTCGGGTCGAGGACGTGGATGCGGCCGCCGCCGGGGTCGCGCACCTCGCGCACCTCGACGGGCCGCCCGTCCAGCGTGCAGCGCAGGTCCTCGCGCAGCTGGTCGGAGTCGTACGCGCCGCTGACCGCGACCTGGAGCTCCAGCTCGCACCCGTCGACCACCTCGATCTCCAGGTGACACCCCATCTCGCGCTTCACGCCGCACATTGTTGCTGCCCGGGCCCCGCGGCGCACCCGCCCGTCCGTGGACGACCGGGGTGACCCGCGTCGCGCGTCGTGGCGTGGGCTCCCGGCGCCGCGCGGGGGTACGCTTTCCTGCTTGCTCCCGCGGGACGCCGAACCGCGGGCACAGGGGGAGATCCGAGCCGCACGGAGGCATTCGAGAAGTGACGCAGGACCAGGCAGCTGACCAGGCAGGGGACCAGGGGGCGCCCGACCAGACCGTCGGCCGACCCGACGCCGACGTCGAGGCCCGCGAGGTGGCGGGGGAGCAGGCGTTCGTCGACCGCGTGAGCGACCAGCTGGTCGTCTCCACGCAGCGGGCGCAGCGCCTCGCGACCGAGGGGTACAACCGCGGCAAGCTGGGCCACGAGGGCGGCCTCGTCGAGCGCGACGCGATGGTCTTCCAGGCCGCCAAGCGGATCGCGCAGCTCGACGCGGCCCACGAGGGTCTCGTGTTCGGGCGCCTCGACCTCACCAGCGACCGCGACCCCCAGCCGCGCTACATCGGCCGGATCGGCCTGCGCGACGAGAACCACGACATGCTGCTCGTCGACTGGCGCGCCCCCGCGGCGGCGGTGTTCTACCAGGCCACGGCCGCGACCCCGCAGGGCGTCGTGCGCCGCCGGGTGCTGCGCAGCACCGGGCGTACCGTCCTCGGGGTCGAGGACGAGCTGCTCGACGCCGAGGCCCAGGCGGCCGAGGAGGAGAGCGGCCGGGAGCTGCCGATCGTCGGCGAGGGCGCGCTGATGGCGCAGCTCTCCCGCGCCCGCGACCGCTCCATGCACTCCATCGTCGCGACGATCCAGGCGGAGCAGGACGAGGCCATCCGCGCGCCCGCGAAGGGCGTGGTCACGATCTCCGGCGGCCCCGGCACCGGCAAGACGGTCGTGGCGCTGCACCGGGCGGCGTACCTGCTCTACAACGACCGGCGGCGCTTCGAGTCCGGCGGTGTGCTCGTGATCGGTCCCAGCGGCGTCTTCATGCGCTACATCGAGCGCGTGCTGCCCAGCCTCGGCGAGACCGCGGTGGCGCTGCGCTCCCTCGGCGAGGTCGTCGACGGGGTCCGTGCCTCGCGCCACGACGAGCCCGCGGTCGCGGACATCAAGGGCTCGGAGCGGATGGCGGAGGTCGTGCGTCGCCTCGCCCGCCAGCAAGCCCCGGGCTCGCCGAACGAGTTCTCGCTGTTCTGGCGCGACAACCGCCTGACCCTCGACGCCGGCTCGCTCGGCAAGGTGCGCCGCCAGCTGATGAGCCAGGGCCTGCGCAACCGGCAGCTCTCGCGGGTGCCGCGGGCGCTGCTCGACGTGCTGTGGCGCCAGGTGCGCTCCGAGCGCGGACGCGACCTGGGACGCGACTACTTCGACGACGACCTGCTCTCGACCAGCGCGTTCGTCGACTTCGCCGCGGCCTGGTGGCCGCCGCTGGCCGCGATCGAGGTCTTCGAGTGGCTGCGCGACCCCGACCTGCTCGGTCGGATCGCCAACGGCCTGCTCGACGCGGAGGAGCAGCGGCTGCTGCTGAAGTCGTGGGGCAACGGGCCGGTCGACCCGCGCACCGGTGCGGGCCTGTCGATCGCGGACGTCCCGCTGGTCGACGAGCTGCGCTACGCCCTGGGCGACGTGCCGGCCGCGACGGAGTCGGACACGCAGCTCGACGACGTGCTCGGCGTCGACCAGGGCGGTGTCGACATCCACGAGCTGACGACGGCCTCCGACCGGGAGTACGCGCCGCGCGGGCGCTCCTGGGCGCCCCCGACGCACCGGATCGAGGACGACCCGTACGCCCACGTGCTCGTCGACGAGGCGCAGGACCTCACGCCGATGCAGTGGCGGATGGTCGGGCGCCGCGGCCGCACCGCGTCGTGGACGATCGTGGGCGACCCGGCCCAGTCGTCGTGGCCGGTGCCGGCCGAGGCCGACGCCGCGCGCGCCGCCGCGCTGGAGAAGAAGACGGTCCACTCCTTCCACCTCTCGACGAACTACCGCAACTCGGCCGAGATCTACGCGTACGCCGCCGCCTACGCCGAGCGGGTCGGGCTCGACGCCGACCTGCCCGACGCGGTGCGCCGCACCGGCACGGCGCCGGTGGAGGTCGACGGGGTCCCCGACGACGCGCTCGAGCAGACCGTGCGCGCCGAGGTCGACCGGATCGCGGCCTCGGTCGGCGGCACCGTCGGCATCGTCGTGCCCGCGGCGCGCCGCTCCGAGGTGAACTCGTGGCTGGCGCGCTGGGAGGAGCGGGCGGGCGACGCCCCGTCCGCCGCGGCCTCCGTCGACTCGACGCAGCCGCCGAGCGGCACCGACCGCGTGGTCGTGCTGACCGGCCTCGACACCAAGGGCCTCGAGTTCGACGGCATCGTGGTGGTGCGCCCGCAGGAGATCGAGGACGAGTCGCTGACGGGCCGCGCGACGCTCTACGTGGTGCTCACCCGGGCCACGCAGCTGCTCAGCTGCGTGGGCTGACGCGGGTCGCCGCCTGGGCGGAGCTCGCGGCGCTGGCCGCGCCGGCGATGACCAGCACGGCGCCGGCGACGGCCAGGCCGGCCAGCCCGGCCGCGCCCAGCAGGTGGCCGTAGCGCGCGACCAGCAGGACGCCCGCCGGCACCGTCAGCCCCACGACGACCGCGTACGCCCACGCCGCGGCCCGCGAGCGCCCCGCCGCGAGCGCGCAGCCGGCCAGCAGGAGCGGGGCGAGGAGCACCAGGAGGGCGGCGACGCCGCCGGGCGGGTACGCCCGCAGCAGCGCCGTCAGCGCGCGCCACGAGACGCCCACGCCCAGCGCGACCGCCGCGACGGGCCCGGCGCAGGCCACGGCCGCGCCGAGCCAGCGCAGCAGACCGGCCGGGCTCACGGCTGCGGGACGTCGGCGGCGAGCACCTCGATCTCGTCGATGCAGTGCCGGTCGCCGTCGTCGACCACGACGAGGCGCACGGTGAGGGCCGCGCCCTCGAGCTCCGCCTGGTCACCGAGGGCCTCGACGGTCGCCGTGCCGCCGCCGTCGGCGTCCTCGGTCACCTCGGTGATCTCGTAGGCGACCTCGGGGTCGTCGGTGCCGGCGACCTCCTGGGCCTCCTCGATCGCGTCCTCGAGGTCGTCGCGCTCCTCGCTCGTCGGCGCGGTGCACATCAGCCGCGCCCCGGCGTCGACGTCGAGCGCCTGCGCGGCCTCGACGGCCTGCTCGGCCGTGCTGCGCACGTCCTGCGGGCCGTCGTCGGAGAACGCGGCCACCAGCCCCCACGTGCCGCCCGCCAGGAGCAGCACGACCAGGCCGACGACGATGCCGACGAGCAGGCCGCGGTTGCTGCGCGGCGCGGGGTGGTACGGCGCACCGGGCTGCGGCACGCCCGGGGGCACGCCCCGTCCACCGGGCGGCGGGGGCGGCGGCAGCGGGTTGCTCATGGCGGTGCGTCGTACCCCGGGCGCCGCGGCGTCAACCCCGGGCCCGGCGTCTAGCATCGCCGCGATGGCTCCCGCACCCGCCGACCCCCGCCCCGACGACGCCCGTCCTGTCGATCCCGCCCGCCCCGGCGCCGGGCTCTCGGTCCTCGTCGTGACCGTGGTGCACCACCCCGGCGACGCGCGGATCGCGCACCGCGAGATGGGCGCCCTGCTCGACGCCGGCTTCGAGGTCACCTTCCTCGCGCCGTTCTCGGGGTTCGGCCTCGCGCCGCGCGACGGCGTCACCTCGGTCGACGTGCGGCGCTCCTACGGCCGCCGCCGCGTCGGCGCGCTGCTCGACGCGCGCCGCAAGATCCGCGCCCTGGCCCCCGAGCACGACCTCGTGCTGCTGCACGACCCCGAGCTGCTGCTGGTCGCCGGGGCCGCGGGGCGTACGCCCGTGGTCTGGGACGTGCACGAGAACGTGCCGGCCACCGTGCGGATCCGGTCGTGGATCCCGGCCTGGCTGCGCACCCCCCTCGCCGGCTTCCTCACCCGGCTGCTGCGCCGCGCCGAGCGGCGCCACCACGTGCTGCTGGCCGAGCACGGCTACCGCGACCTGTTCCGTCGCGACCACCCCGTGGTGCCGAACTCCACCGCCGTGCCGGCGACCGTGCCCGGGCCGGACGCGGACGGGCCCGCGCGGGTCGTCTACCTCGGCACCCTGACCCGCGACCGCGGCGCCGGCGAGATCGTCGAGCTGGCCCGCGCGCTCGCGGACCGCCCGGACGTGCGCGTCGAGGTGATCGGCACGGCCCACGGCGAGGTCGGCGCCACGCTGCAGGCCGAGCACGACGCGGGACGCCTGGTCTGGCACGGGTTCGTGCCCAACGACCGAGCGCTGCCGCTGCTGCACGGCGCGGTCGCCGGCCTGGCCCTGCTGCACGACGAGCTGAACCACCGGGTGTCGCTGCCGACGAAGAACATGGAGTACCTCGCGCACGGCGTCCCCGTCGTCGCCACCCCGCTGCCCGAGGTGGAGGCGTTCCTGGCGGCCTCCGGCGGCGGCGTGGTCGTGCCCTTCGGCACCGCGCCGGTCGACGCGGTGCTCGCGCTGGCCGACGACCGGGCCCGGGCCCGCGCGGCGGCCGAGCGCGGTCATGCGTACGTGCTCGAGCGGCACAACTGGGACCACGACCGCGAGCTCTTCGTCGCGACGCTCGCCGCCTGGGCGCGGGAGGCGCGGGGCTGAGCCGGCTCGGCGAGCGGTCCGGCGAGCGGCCCGGCGCGCGGTCCGGCGGCGGGGCCGTTCTCTCCAGTGCAGCTCGGTGCGCGGCGCGGCGACGTCCGTCTCCCGACGCCACGAGGCCCGGCCCCCACCGGGGACCGGGCCTCGCGCCGCGCTGTCTGTGCCTGGTTCGGCCGGACTCAGTCGGCCCGGCGGCGCCGGGCCGCCAGGAGCAGGGCGGTGCCGGCGCCGAGCAGGCCCAGCGCGCCGGCCAGGAGCGCCGGCGAGACCGTCGAGCCCGTGTCCGGGAGCGGGCCGCGTCCGACGACCTTGCCGCTGCCGGGCCGGGAGTCACCCACCCAGCCGCCGGAGCCCGGGCCCGTGCCGCCACCCGCGCCGGCACCCGGGCCGGAGCCCGAGCCACCCGGGCCACCGGGCGCGTGGCCGCCGACGTCACCGCCGGGGCCGGGCGCGCCGCCGGAGCCACCGTCCGAGCCGCCGTCCGAGCCGTCGTCCCCGTCACCCGGGTCCGTCGGGTCCGTCGGGTCGACCGGCGCCGCGACGAGGCGGAACGAGCGGACGGCGGTGGTCTCGACGCCGCCGTGCGGGTCCGACACCACGGCGTACCAGCTGTAGACGCCGGGCGTCTCGAGGTCCCACGGCACCGCGGCCACGCCGCCGCTCGGGACGTCGGTGACCGCGCCGATCTCGCGGGTCGTCAGCACGTCGGCGGTGAAGCCCGTCGTGGTGAGCGACTTGTCGCTCGGGGCGATGCCGAGGTCGGCGTAGTCGAGCTCGAAGTCCTGGTAGTACCAGGGGTCGTCGGCCGGGCCGAGCAGCGAGGGCTCCTCGGAGTTGTAGCGGTCGAGCGACGGCGAGAAGGTGCGCACGCGCATCTGCTCGCCCTCGTTGTCGAACTGCATGAGCCGCAGGAAGCCCTGGCCGCCCTCGGGCAGGCCCTGGTAGTCGAACAGCATCGAGTGGACGTCGCGGTCCGGAACCCCGTCGCCGTCGTCGTCGAACGCGTCGATCCGGGTGTACGCGTCGTGGTAGTGGCCCGAGAGCACCATCTCGACGTTGGGGTTGGTCGCCACGACCTCGTCCATGATCCGCTGCGGGATCGGGCCGAGACCGCCGGTGGTGAGCAGGAACTCGTGCAGGCTCACGACCGCGACCCGCTCGGGATGGGCCGCCAGCACCTCGTTCATCCAGGCGATCTCCTCGTCGCCCGGGTCCCAGCCCATGTAGAGCATGAGGAAGTCGATGCCGCCGGCCGAGACCAGGTCGTAGTGGCCGCGGTTGTCCTTATAACTGCCGCCGTACCAGGGGTTGCCGGCGAAGCGGGCCTCGCCGAAGTGCTGCGAGTAGACCGAGTAGTCGGCCGGCCGGTTCCCGACGTCGTGGTTGCCGGCGAGCACGCCGTAGGGGAAGCCCGCGTCGTCGAGGCGCTGGTACTGGGGCGAGGCGTTCTGCCACTGGTAGGGCTGGTCCCAGTCGTCCACGATGTCGCCGGTGTGGAAGAGGTAGCCGATGTTCTGCTCCTCGCGCTGGTCCAGCACGTAGTCGTGGATGGCCGACTGGTGCTGCGTGAACTCCTCGTTGTAGTACTGCGTGTCCGACTCCCAGGCGAAGCTGAAGTCGTACTCCGAGCGGGGCGTGTCGTCCGCGTGGCGCGGGGTCACCGCGGTGTCGCGGGTGGACAGGTCGGGCGAGGCGTACCCCTCCGAGTGCTGCACGAGCACCGACACGACGCCGTCGCGCACGGCGTCGGCGACCCCGACCGTGCCCGTCAGCGCGAACTCCTCGCCGTCGGTCGTGGTCAGGTGGCGGGCGACCTCGATCCACGACGAGCCGTCGGCCGCCAGCGCGTACAGGATCACCTGCGCGTCGGCGTCCGCCGTGCCGTCCCAGGTCAGCCGCACCGAGGCGTCGGCGCCGGCGTCGGCCGGCACGGTCACGTCGAACGTGTAGTAGGGCAGCTCGTCGGTGGAGGCGACCGGGGCGAGGCCGGCCGTGGTGGGCAGCTCGGCCGCCGAGCGCGCGGCCTCGGGCGTACGCTCCAGCGCCCCGGCGTCGGTGGTCGTGCCGGAGCCGGCGACGACGGCGTCGTCGCCCAGCTGCATGCGGTAGCCCTCGCGGAAGGACACGTCGAGCGCGTCGCCGGTCGGGTCGCTGACCTCGGCCTGCAGGATCGCGGACCCGGCCTCGACCTCGGCGCCCTCGGCGGGCGCGAGGCCGTCGGCGCCCGGCTGCTCCTCGGGCACGACGAAAGTGGTCGTCGACGTCGTCACGTTGCCGACCGCGTCGGTCGCCGTCACGGACAGCACATGGTCGCCGGCGGCCAGGGTCGTCGACGAGGTGGTCGTGCCCAGCGCGACGGGCTTGCCGTCGAGCAGGGCCACGACGTCCGCGACACCCGAGCCGGAGCCGTCGGTGATCTCCGCGTCGACGACGAACTCGCCCTGGTAGACGCGTCCCTCCTCCACGCTGGGCGTGACGGTCGGTGCCGTGTTGTCGACCAGCACCTCGGCGCTCGCGCTGTCGGTGCCGTCGGTCGCGGCGACCGTGTGGGCGCCGTCGGTGGTGGCGGTCGTGTCCCAGTCGTGGGCGACGGCGGAGTACGCGTCGTCCGGCAGCGTGAACTCGGAGACGAAGAAGTCGTTCTTGCCCGCGCTGTCGCCCATCTGCACGATCCGCGTCGGGTCGTCGTAGCCGGCGGGACGCAGCGTGCGGCCGTCGGGCAGCACGAGACGCATGCCGGAGATGACGAAGTCGTCGTTGTTCTCGTCCTCGTCGATCCACGGACCGGCCTTGGTGCCGGCCCACACGTCGACCGAGAGCGGCTCGCCCTGCGTGATGTGCTCGAGCGGCACCGGCACGGACAGCGTCTCGGTGCGCTCGTAGGAACCCTCGTCGAAGATCGCGAGGATCTCGTCGCCGATCCGCACGCCGTTGCGGAAGTAGAAGTCGGTCTGGGAGTACTCGAAGACGAAGTGCGGGGAGCGCTCCAGCGAGGGCCGCGTCTCGACGACCTGCTCGTCGATGGTGAGGTCCAGCTCGGGCGGGAACGTCTCGCCGGCCGCGGAGATGCTCGTCGTGCCGCCGACGAACTCGCCGTCGGTCACGTTGAGCCGCACCGGGTCGTCGTTCGCGCCCGCCACGTCGACGCGCCGCGCCTCGGTGGTGGTCGTCCGGGTGCCGTCGGTGGCGACGACCACGTACTCGTACCAGGACTTCCCGGCGACGTCGGCCGGGTGCACCGTGTGGCGGTACGCCGTCGGGTCGGCCGGGTCGCGCACCAGGTTGACGGCCACGGGCTCGTCGTCGACGTCGTTGCGGAGCTCGAGGGTCACCGTGCGCACCTGCACGTCGTCGGTGACGGCCAGGTCGATCGCGAGCCCCGCGGCCGGGTCGATCTCGGCGCCGGTGCGGTCGGCGACCTGCGGGGCCTCGGCGTCCGCCGGGGGCACGATCAGGCCGCCGGGCACCTGGTCGACCTGCACGCGGCCGGGGCTCGGGTCGCGGCCCGCGACGATCGTCTGCAGGCCCTGGTCGTCCGCCGACGCCGTGTACTGGATGCCGCGGTTGTCGGCGACGTCGCTCGCGCCGGCCATGTTGTAGTACGCCCGGTTGACGCTGAAGCCGGTGTTCGTGCGGATGTCGATGCCGCGCGGCGAACCGTTGGCCATGCCGGCGGACCGGATCTCGACCAGGTCCTCGCCGAGCGTGAGGTCGCTGCCGAACTCGGCGTTGAAGTCCGCGTCCGTCAGGTCGTCGTTCGGACCGTTCTTGATCCACAGCACCAGCGTCTCGCCGGCGGGGATGGTCACGTCGCGGGGCGTCGAGGGCCACAGCGCCTCGTTGGTGTTGGTCGTGTAGTCCTGCGGATACAGGTACGTCAGCGCGTAGTCGGCGAAGTCGACCGGCTCGCTGCCGGCGTTGTAGACCTCGACGAACTCGAACCCGTCGGAGCTGCCGACGTTGCGCGAGTTGGGGAGCAGCTCGGTGACCTGCAGGGTGGCGCCGCTGAGCGTCGGGTCGGGCTCGAGGCCCGCGACGTCCTCGGGGTCGCCCGGGTCGCCCGGCTCCTCCGGCTCGCCGGGGCCTTCGGGCTGCAGCGCCTCGGGGGCGACGGTGCCGGGGGTCATCGGCGAGGTGGTGGCGAGCACGCGAGCCGGCTGGCCCACGGCGGCGGGCACGGCGAAGTCGACGCCGAGGTCGTCGGCCATCGAGCCGGCCGGGTAGTGCGACCAGGTCAGGATCCCCTCGGGGCCGAGCACGCGGATGCCGCGGTCGCCGCCGTTGGCCATGCCGGCCTGGCCCGTCACGCGGACCACCTGGGTGTCGGCGCTCGCGCCGGTCGCGGCGCGGAACTCCTCGACGCTGCGGGCGAACGAGTCGAGCGTGCCGGCGGCGTTGCGGTAGCTGAGCCACAGCACCGCCGAGCCGCCCGGCGCCACGGTGACGTCGGACTCGACCGTCAGCGGGACGTCGCGCGTCGTGTCGGTGGAGTCGGCGTAGGTGTAGGCGAACGTGATGCCCGCCTGCGCCAGCGACACGGGTGCGCCGGTCGGGTTGGTGATCTCGAAGTACTCGAAGTCGTCGTGCCCCACGGGGTTGGCGAGGATCTCGGAGACGAAGACCGGCGGCGCGGCGGCGGCGACCGCGCCGGTCGGGGCGAGCGCGAGGCCGGTGGCCAGCGCGGCCAGGCTCGCGCCCAGCGCGACCGCACGGCGTGCGGGCACGGGGGCCAGGGGTGAACGGGGCACGGGGAGGACCTTTCGGACGTGGAGATCCCGGGGGCTTTCCAGGAAGCGGCGTGGGGACCGTAGGGACGCCGAGCGACCGGGTGGTGTCCAGTTCGGGTGCGTCGGGGAACGACGGGTGACCGGTGGGTGGCCGGTCGGGGCGTCAGGTGTCCTGGTCGCCCAGGAGGACGATCCGGTCGAGCATGGCGACGGCGGCCTGCCCCGGACCGGTGGGCGTGGTGCTCCAGATCGTCTCCGTCGTGGTGAGGCCGGCGGTGACGGCGCCGGTGCGGTCCTCCAGGACGAGCACCGCGGCTGCTCCCGGGGCCGCCTCCACGGCGGCGAGGAACGGGTTGCTGGAGCGACCCGCCGGCGACAGCAGCACGGCGGCGCCGTGCCCGGACGTGAGAGTCGGCACGTGGGCGGGGTCGGAGAGGGGCCGGCGCCACAGCTGCCGCCCGGTCGCGGGGTCGAGGCCCTCCACGTGCGCACCCGCGCGTCGCAGGACCACGTCGTCGCCCGGCACGGCGTCGCCGCCCGAGCCGGCGATCTCTGCCCACCGACCGGTCGTCGCGTCGACCACGACGGAGCCGGACGGACCGTCCGCGTGGAGGTACCGGTCGCCGGCCGTGACCCCCTCGATGAGGCAGGGCGGCTCGCTCGTCCACGTGAGGACGCCCTCGGCGTCGACGGCGTCGAGTCGACAACGGCCCGCGGTCGTGGCCGGGCCGGCGTCGTGGACGACGAGGTCGCCGACGACCGCGACGACGTCCTGGATCTCGAGGTCCGCGACGGACGCGCCGTCCGCGGCGTCGACGATCTCGGCGGGTACGCGGGTGCCGGCGGGCCGCTCGGCGGGCGACGGCGAGTCCGGCGCTGCGACGACCGCGACCCGGGGCAGGGCCGGGTGACCGACCCGGGCGACGTGGACCGGTGCGTTCGTCGACGGGGCCCCGGAGCCGACGCCCGACCACGGCGCCCCCGGGCGGGACCACACCTGCCGACCGTCGGGGCCGATCCCCACGTAGGAGCACGAGCGGGCGGCGGGCCCGCACGCCACGACGACCAGGACGCCGTCCGCAGCGGCCACGGGGCGGGCGTACGCCTCGTGCTCGACCACCACCTGGCCGCCGGCCGCGGGCCCGTCGTCCGTCGGGCCCGCGACGTGGCGCCACAGCTCGTCGCCGGCTGGCGAGAGCCAGACGGCCTCCCGGAGACCGTCGGTCCCGGCGAACCGCACCAGCACGTGACCGTCGGCGGCGACGTCGAAGCCGCCGACCGGGGCCGGGCCCGTGGCGGACCACAGGACCCGACCGTCGGCGCGGTCCACCGCGTGCAGACCGTCCTGGTCGGCGAAGAGAAGACCCGAGGAGTGCACCCGCACGTCCTGCGCGGGCCCGGCCGTGTCGAGGCTCCACAGCGCGTCGCCCGTGCGGGCGGCCTGAGCGAGGTGCCACGGCACGACCACCGAGGCCACGGCGGCGAGCACGACCACGCCGACCGATGCGGCCCGGGGGCGGCCGCGCAGCCCGAGGACAGCCAGTGCGGTGCCCGCGGCAGCGGTCACGCCGGCGCCGATCAGGTAGACCGCGACCGGACCACCCCGCAGGAGGCACGCCACGGCCGTGACGGCGCCGACCGCGAGGACGGTGCACCAGCCCGCCAGCTGGCTCGCCCTCGCCGCTCCGCGGTCCCCGTCGGTCATCGTCACGCCCGATTCGCTGAGTCGTCGTTCTAACGGACGCGGTGTTCCCGGCGACCGGGCCGCGGAAACCGGATCCCCCGCGGCCGTCGGCGTCGGGTGGCCGGTCGGGGGCGGCGCCGCGCGAGAAGTAGGCTCCGGGCCATGACCGAGCAGCCCGCCGCCCCCCTGAACGCCGAGGACGCCCTCGCCGCGCTCCAGGGGCACGAGGCGTGGGCGATCATCCGCCGCTCGACCAGGTCGGGCGACCGCGACACCGTCGGCCTGGTCGGCGGGCGCCGCTGGGTGGCCGAGTCGCTGCTCGACATCCCGCTCGAGACCGGCGTGCCCGAGCCGGGCCGCCAGTGCGACCGTCTCGTCGCCGTGCCGTTCCGCCAGATCTCCGAGCGGGGGTTCGAGGCCCACGACGACGGGACGCCGCTGGTGGTCGTCGACGTCGAGGAGGAGCACGAGTTCTCGGTCGAGGCGAT
Organism: Nocardioides imazamoxiresistens; assembly: GCF_032378595.1. Classification (NCBI taxonomy): domain Bacteria; kingdom Bacillati; phylum Actinomycetota; class Actinomycetes; order Propionibacteriales; family Nocardioidaceae; genus Nocardioides; species Nocardioides imazamoxiresistens. Next base: position 34,484 of record NZ_JAVYII010000003.1, on the reverse strand, counting down.
GCTCGACGTGCTGCCGACCGGGGACGTCGAGTTCACCGACCGCGGTGGCTTCGACGTCGACGACGAGTCGTACGGCGAGATCGTGAAGCAGATCATCTCCGACGAGATCGGGCAGGGCGAGGGCGCCAACCTGGTGATCGGGCGGCAGTACCACGCGGTCGTGGCCGACTGGAGCGCCGAGAAGGCGCTGACCGTCTACCGCCGCCTGCTGGCCCGCGAGCGCGGGGCGTACTGGACCTTCCTGTTCTTCACCGGCGACCGCTACCTCGTGGGCGCCAGCCCCGAGCGCCACGTCAGCGTGCACGGCGGCGACGTGCGGATGAACCCGATCTCCGGCACCTTCCGCCTGCCGCGGGAGGCGGACGCCGGCGCCCTGAAGCGCGACCTCCTCGACTTCCTCAGGGACGAGAAGGAGATCTACGAGCTCTTCATGGTCGTCGACGAGGAGCTGAAGATGATGTGCGACCTGTGCCACGAGGGTGGCCAGGTGCTCGGCCCGTTCCTCAAGCCGATGTCGCACCTCGTGCACACCGAGTACCTGCTGGCCGGACGCACCGACCGCGACGTGCGCGAGGTCCTGCGCGACACCATGTACGCCGCGACCGTCACCGGCAGCCCGGTCGAGAACGCGTGCCGCCTGATCAAGCAGTACGAGCCGGCCGGGCGCGGCTACTACGCCTCGGCGCTCGCGATCCTCGGCCGCGACGCCCACGGTGCGCCCGTCCTCGACAGCCCGATCGTGATCCGCACCGCCGACGTCGACCTCGAGGGCCGGCTCACGGTCACGGCCGGCGCCACCCTGGTGCGCGACTCCGACCCCGCGTACGAGGTCGCAGAGACCCACGCGAAGGCCAGCGGCATCCTCAGCGCCTTCGGTCTCGTGCCCGCCGCGCCGGCGACGGCGGTCGACGTCGAGGAGCTGACCGCCGACGAGGACGTGCTGCTCGCGCTCAACGCCCGCAACCGCCGCCTCTCGACCTTCTGGCTCGCCGACCAGGCCGGCGAGGAGCCCGATCCCGACCTCGCCGGGCGCAGCGTGGTCGTCCTCGACGGCGAGGACGACTTCGTCAACATGCTGCGCCACGTCCTCGGCGTGCTGGGCATGCGCAGCGAGGTGGTGCGCCACGAGCAGTACGCCCCCGGCGTGCTCGACGGCTTCGACCTCGTGATCGTGGGCCCCGGCCCGGGCGACCCGCGCGACGACGACGACCCCAAGATGGCCAACCTGCGGGCCGCGGTCGCCGAGCTCTCGGCGGCGCAGCGACCCTTCCTGGCCGTCTGCCTCGGCCACCAGGCGCTGTGCCACCACCTGGGGCTGCCGCTGCACTTCAAGGACATCGTCTTCCAGGGCACGCAGTCGCCGGTACGCATCGACGGGCACGTCGAGCGCGTCGGCTTCTACAACACCTTCGTCGGACGCGTGCCCACCGAGGCCGTCGGGCCCGGAGGTCGGGCCGAGCTCGGCGACGGCGTCCACGTCGAGGCCGACCCGGCCACCGGCGACGTGCACCTCGTGGCGGGCCCGCACTTCCGCGGCATCCAGTTCCACGCCGAGTCGATCCTGACGCAGAACGGCTTCGCGCTGCTGCACCGGCTCGTGCGGGACCTGCTGGTCTGAGACCGACGGGGGACGGGCGTGGGCACGCGGCCGGACGTCGTGCTGGTCGACCACCGCGACTCCTACACGCACAACCTGGCGCACCTGGTCGCCGCGGTGACGGGCGTCCTGCCCCGCGTCGTGCAGCACGACGAGGTCGACGCCGACGACGTGCTGTCCCACTCGCACGTCGTGCTGTCGCCGGGCCCCGGCCACCCCGGATCCCCGACCGACTTCGCGGTCGGCCGGGCCGTGCTCGCGACGGGCACCCGTCCCGTGCTGGGGGTCTGCCTCGGGCTGCAGGGCCTCGTGACGGTCCACGGCGGGGAGGTGACCCGTCGCCGCCCCGCCCACGGCGAGGTCGCGCGGGTCGAGCACGACGGGCGCGGGGTGCTCGCCGGCCTGCCGCAGGGCTTCGCGGCGGTGCGCTACCACTCGCTCGGCGTGGTGCGCCTGCCCGCGTGCCTGGAGGTGACGGCCACCTGCGCGGACGACGAGGCCCGCGACGGCGGCCACCCGGACGGCCCCGCGGAGCGCGTGGTGATGGGCGTACGCCACCGCGACCTGCCCCAGGAGGCCGTGCAGTTCCACCCCGAGTCCGTGCTCAGCGAGCACGGGGAGGCCCTGGTGCGGAACTTCCTCAGCGCACCGTGACGGTCCACGTCGTCGGCACGACCTGGCGGTAGCCGTCGCGCACCTGGACGCGCACCTGCCAGGTGCCCGCCCGCGTCGGCCGGCCCTGCACGTCCACGGAACGTCCGTCGGGCGCGACGACCGCCCGCAGCCCGGTCGGCAGACCGGTGACCGTCCAGGCGTAAGCCGGGATCCCGCCCGTCACGCGCACCGTCGTGCGGTGCCAGCGGTCGCGCGGCAGGGTCGCGGCCGGCCGCGGGGCGCCGAGGCTGGGCCGCGTGGGCGCGACGGTGACGCGCAGCTGCTGGGTGACCTCGCGGCCGCCGCTGCGCACCGCGACGGTGACGCTGCTCGTCCCGTGGACCGTCGGCCGGCCGGACAGGGTGCCGTCGGCCGACAGGCTCAACCAGGACGGCAGCGGGGTGGCCGCGCGCCAGGCGTACGTCCCCGTGCCTCCGCTGGCCGCCAGCCGCAGGGAGTACGCCGTGCCCACGCGCGCCGCGGGCAGGTTCGGGTCGGTCGTGACGCGCGGCGGGGTGTCGGCGCCGACCCCCGTGGCGAGCAGGGTGTAGCTGCCCAGCGAGCCGTAGTCGGAGTAGCGGCCGAGCGTGCGGGGGTTGCCGTTCCCGACCCCGTCGACGGTCACCGACCAGAGCTGGCCGAGCGGCACCGTGCCGGTCCACGACGCGCCCATGCCCTGCGCGGTGCTGCGCGAGGTCGGCCGCGACGGCGGGTCGACGACCGCCCGCACGGTGCCGGCGGCGTCGCGCACGGTCAGCGCGACATCGAGGTTGGGGTGGTGCGTCCCGGTCGAGGCCGCCACGGTCGCCGGGGCGCCGCTGCCGCGGAACGTCCAGGTGTCGGTGTCGGCGCGGGTGCCGATCACGCCGGACGCGGGCACCCGGTCGAGCAGCCGGGTGCCCTCGCTCTCATCGGCGCGTCGGGGCAGCGACCGGCCGATGATCGCCACGTCGTCCTCGCGGTTCGTGGCCCCCGGGTACTCCCCGGACGACCACTGGCTGATCGGCACGACCCACGGCGCGCCCATGATCGGGCCCCAGCCGTCGTCGCCGAAGTAGTACGCGTCGCCGCCCCGCCCGTCGTGCCCCAGGCCGAAGGTGTGGCCGACCTCGTGGGAGACCGTGCCGCCGAGACCGCTGACCGGTCCGCCCGAGCTGAACGCCCAGGCCAGGCCGGTGAAGCGGCTCTCGGCGCCCACGGTGCCGAACGCGTCCAGCACGGCGATCCCGCCGCACTCGCAGTCACGGTCGACGAGCATGTCCTGGGTGATCGCGACCCGCACGCCGTACTGTCGGTCGCGCGCGTCGCGCCGCTCGAGGCGCTCCCGCGGGGGCGGCGCCGTGGTGACGTCGACCTGGTACGGCGCGAAGTCCTCGGCCGCCGACGCCCACACCGCGCGGACGGCGTCGAGCTCGACCGCGGAGAACGCCGGGGAGGAGTCGAGCGAGAACGGCGGGTACGTGATCGAGGAACGGCCGTACACCTCGTTCCAGTACGTGCCCCGCACCGTGCCGCCGACGAAGTCGAGGTAGATGGTGAGGTCCGCGCCCGGCAGGGAGGACAGGGCGAACGGGTCGGCGCCGGCCGCTGCCGCCGCGTACGGCCCCGTCGCGTCGACGCCCGCCCCCTCGGCGGTGTCCGCGTGGTGCTCGGTGTGGCCGTGGTCGTGGTCGTGGCCGCCGTCGGCGGCCGTCGGATCGAGGTGCACCACCTCGCCGCACGACCCCACCCACACGCTCGGGTCGGTGACCGCCTCCTCGACGCGGGCCCGGACCTGGGCCTCGCCGGCGCCGGGCGCGACCGACGTCAGTGCCTCGGTCAGCGCCTCCTCGACGACCGGCAGCTCCGCCGCGTCGGCCTCGACGGCCTGCACCTGCTCCGGCAGGACGGGGTCCGAGCAGCGCGACGAGGCCCCGCTCGCCACGGCGGGCGCCACGGGCACGACGAGCAGGAGGGCGGCCGCGACGACACCGGCGGCAGCGGCGGCGACCGTGCTGGTGACGCGCATCCGACCCCCCCTCCGCGGCCGCGCACCGTTGCGGGGGCCAGGAGCAGAATCTAGGGCCTCGGCGGGCCGCGCGTGGCCCGCTGTCCACAACCGGTCGGGCCACGCCCGCCGGCCCGCGCCGTCGACCACGTAGCGTGCGGCCGTGACCCGCCCCGACCGCGACCCCGCCGAGGTCGACCTGGACGCGCTGGTCGCCGCGCACCCCCGCTGCGTGTGGCTGGACGGCGGCGCCGGCCGGGAGTGGTCGGGCCGCACCTCCTGGGTCGCCGGGCTCGACGAGGACGACGTCTCGCTGACCTACGACGCCGTGGCCGGCGAGGTCGTGCGCTGGACGGGACGCCCCGGGCGCTGGCGCCGCACGGTCGTCGGCGACGACCCCTTCGCCGTGCTCGCCGCCGAGGTCGCCGAGCAGCCGCGGGCCCGGTGGTTCGGCTACCTGGGCTACGCCGCGCGCCGCGACCTGCCCGCGCTGCTCGACGCCGACGACCCGCCCGAGGCGGTGTGGTTGCGCCCGAGCCGGGTGCGGCGCGTCGAGCACCCCGGGCACCCCGGAGGCTCCGGCACGGCGGACACCGGTGCACCAGGTCACGACACGCCGGACGTGCTCGCGGCGGCCGCGCCGACGGCGTACCGCTCCGGCTTCGAGCGCGTGCAGGAGGCCCTGCACGCCGGCGACTCCTACGAGGTCAACCTGACGCTGCGCCACCGCGAGTGCACGGGAGCAGCGCCCGCGGAGGTCTACCGCCGGCTGCGGGCGGCCAACCCGGCGCCGTACGCGGGCTTCCTCGCCCACGACGTCGACGTGCCCGGCCGGCGCTCGCGGGCGTGGCTGGCGAGCAGCTCCCCGGAGCGGTACGCCCGCCTGCGTCGCGACGCAGGCGGCGTCGTGCTGGAGGCGAAGCCGATGAAGGGCACGGCGCCGCGCGGCGCGGACGCCGCTGACGACGCCGCGCGCGTCGCGGCCCTGCGCGCCGACACGAAGGTGCGGGCGGAGAACCTGATGATCGTCGACCTGCTGCGCAACGACGTCGGCTCGGTCAGCGACCCGGGCACGGTCGAGGTGCCGGAGCTGATGGAGGTCGAGACGTACGCCGGCGTGCACCAGCTCGTCTCGTCCGTGCGCGGCCGGCTGCGCGCCGGGACCGGGGTCGTCGACGCCGTGCGCGCCCTCTTCCCCGCCGGCTCCATGACCGGCGCGCCCAAGCTGCGCACCATGGAGGTCGTCGCGGAGGCCGAGACCAGCGCGCGGGGGCCGTACGCCGGTGCGTTCGGCTGGCTGGACGGTGACGGCGCCGACCTCGCCGTCGTGATCCGCAGCCTGACCAGCGCCGACGGCGCGACCTGGTCGGCCGGGACCGGCGGCGGGATCACCGTGCGCTCGGACCTCGACGAGGAGTGGGCCGAGGCCGGCTGGAAGCTGGCGCGGGTCGTGCCGGCGCTCAGGTCGCCTGGGCGACCATCGCCTCCAGCAGCCTCGTGAGCGCGGCGACCTGCTGGTCGGTGTCGTAGGGCGCCTGGACCAGCAGGTTCGCGATGTCGACGGTGCCGCCCGCGGCGGCCACCGCGCTGAGCGCGAGCGTCTCCTCGTCGGCGGCCGTGATCAGCCGGGCGGCGTCCGCGCCGGCGACCGCGAGGTCGGTGGTGTCCGCGGTGATCGAGCCCACGGCCTCCTGCCAGACCTGCTCGAAGTCCGCGTTCGAGACGTACGTCGTCGTCGACAGCACGACGATGTCCGTGGCCGGGTCGGTGTAGGAGCAGCCGCGGTAGACCGACGCCCCCGCGCTCTCGGCCTGGAGGTCGGGCACGCCGACCAGGTCGGACAGCTCGGCGACGTCGATGGCCTCGCAGGGGTCGGGGACCTCCTGGCCGTCCACGGTCGGGAAGCTGCTGGCGGTCGAGGTGCTGCGCGGGCCCGAGGCGTCGTCGGCGCCGTCGTCGGAGCAGCCCGTCAGGGCGACGCCGGCGGCCAGCGCGAGGCCGACCGCGGCGGCCGCGCGGGAGCGTACGTCAGTCATCCAGGTCGCTGCCCAACGTCACGTCGATGGTCTCCTCGTTGCCCTGCCGGTCGATGTAGGTCACCTCCACCTCCTCGTCCGGCGCGAAGGTGAGGACGGCCGTCAGCAGCGCCTCGCGACTGTTCACGTGCACGTCGCCGACCTGGATGATCATGTCACCCTCGGTCAGACCGGCCTCGTCGGCCGCCCCACCCGCGCGGAGCTCCACGATGGCCGCGGCGCCGTCGACGATGTTCTCCACCGTCGCCGTCTCCGCGCCCACGCCGAGGGAGGCGTGGTCGACGTCCTCGCCCGCGCGGATCTGGTCGGTCACGCGGCCGACCTCGTCGATCGGGATGGCGTAGCTGATGCCGATGAACCCGGCGTCGTAGCCCCGCTCGGTCTGGGCGAGCTCGATGGCGCCGTTGATGCCGACGACCTCGCCGCGCAGGTTGACCAGCGGCCCGCCCGAGTTGCCCGAGTTCACCGCCGCGTCGGTCTGGATGGCGGGGTACGCGACCGTCTCCAGGCCGCCGCCCTCCAGCACGAAGGGACGGTCGAGGGCGCTGACGATGCCGGCCGTGACGGTCGACTGCAGGCCGTACGGCGCGCCGATCGCGACCACCGCCTGCCCCACCTCGGTGGCGTCGGAGGAGCCGAGCGAGGCGACCACGAGGTCGTCTGGCACCTCGGTCAGCTCGAGGAGCGCCACGTCGAGCAGGGGGTCGCTGCCGACGACCTCGGCCGTGCCGAACGTGCCGTCGTAGAACGTGATGACGATGTCGGCGCCCCGCGAGGCGCCGTCGACGACGTGGTGGTTGGTGAGGATCTCGCCGTCCTCGGAGACCACGAAGCCGGAGCCCTGCGAGTAGCCGCCGCCCAGCGGGACGTTGATCTGCACCACGGCGGGCAGCACGGTGTTCGCGATGTCGTTGACCGAGACCAGGTCGAGCGGGTCGATGCTCTCCGTGTCGAGCTGGTCGGCCGAGATCCGGGTGTCGCCGTCGCCGTCCTCGCCGCCGGAGGACGAGGAGAAGATGGAGTCGTCGTCCACCAGCGCCGACCACCCCGCCGCGCCGCCGATGCCCCCGAACAGGCCGAGGACCATGGCGCCGATCAGCACGCCCGAGGCCAGCCGCCCCTGGCCGCGGGGAGCCGGCGCGGGGGCGTGGAGCTGCTGCGGACGGCCGGGCCCGTTCGGGTTGTTCGGTCCGCCCGGGGTGGGTACGCCTCGCGGCGGGCCGGGCGGTCGACCCCCGGGAGGGCCGCCGTACCCGCCCGCGGGCGGCCCGGGCTGCTGCGGGCCGGGCTGCTGCGGCCGCCCCGGCTGGCCGGGCTGCTGGGGCTGCTGGGGCGGTCCCGCCGGACGGATGGCCTGGTGCGGACGCGTCGCGTCGGGCGGCTGCTCGCTCATGGGGGCGATCCTTACCCCGTTCGTCGTGCGGTTGCACCTGTGCGCGCCGGTGGAGAGAAAACGCGGACCGGGACCGAGAAAACGCGGACCGACGGGGCCGCTGGCGCCGGCCGGGTCCGCGTTCTCTCCAGCGTCGTCCGCGTTTTCTCCGGCGGCGGGGAGGGGACGTCGGTCCGTCGGACGGACGTCCGGCCCGGTTCGCCTCCCCAGGGGGCACCGGCGACGCGATGCTCCACAGGTCGCCCGTCGCCCGCTCCGTCGATCCGCCCGCCGCGGTGGGATCGCCGGATGGACCACCCGCTGTCGCGCAACCGTGCGTACGTCTCCCCGGCCGACGTCGGGGAGCTGCGCCGAGCCGAGCTGCTGCGCTGGCAGGAGCGGCTCCCCGACGACGGGTGCCTGACGGGCCTGACGGCAGCGGAGCTGCGCGGCTGGTGGAGCCTGCCCGGGAGCGCCGGTGCGCCGGTCTTCGCCGCGGTCCCGGAGGACGCGCCGCACCCGGAGCCCGCGGGTCTGGTCGTGACCCGCCATGCGGTCGCGCCGCGCTTCGACACCCTGTCCGACGGCCTGCGCGTGGCCCTTCCGGGCGAGACCCTGCTCGGCTGCTGGTCGCTGAACGGGCTCGACCTCGTCCTGCTCCTCGACGCCGCTCTGGCCGTCGGGGAGGACCCGGACGAGATCACGAGGACGGCGAGGCTCCGGCGCCGAGGCGCGCCGGCGCTGCGTCGTGCGCTGGAGGAGTGCAGCCCGCGGTCGGACTCGCTGTGGGAGTCGGTCCAACGGGTCTTCCACCAGCGGATGGGCGTCGAGGTCGAACCGCAGCCCGAGCTCGACACGACCGGCGGCCGTCTCTACGCCGACCTGCGCATCGTCGGCACGCGGCGGATCCACGAGTACGACGGCGCCCACCACCTCGACCCCGCCCAGCAGCGGGCGGACCTGCGCCGGGCCCGCGCGCTCGTCGCCCTGGGGCTCGAACGCAACGGCTACACCAGCCACGACCTCCTCGCCCGGCCCGTCGCCGTCCTGGCCGACATCGACCGGGCGGTCGGTCGGGTGCACGACCCCTCCCGCGTACGCCCGTGGGTCGCGACCCTGCGCACGTCGCTGCTCACCCCCGCCGGCCGGAACGCCGCGCACCAGCGGTGGGCGCTCGCCGCCGCTGGACGCGCGGCCCGCCGAGGCGCGAGGCGTCGCACCGGCGCCGATCGCACGGCAGCCATCCGACGTGCCCCCGGCAGCCTGAGTCGCCGGCCTTCGGCGCCCTGGACCGACCGCCCTGGACCGACCGCCCTGGACCGACCGCCCTGGACCGACCGCATCGGGAAAGAAAACGCGGACCGGGTCCGAGAAAACGCGGACGCACCGGCGCCCAGACTGGGGCGGAGTCCGCGTTTTCTCCAGCGCGGTCCGCGTTTTCTCCTGGCCGGGCTCGGGCCGGCGCTCGGGCCCGGCGCTCGGGACCGGCGCTCGGGACCGGCGCTCGAGACCGGCGCTCGGCCCCGGCCCCCTCAGACCGACACGTCGGCCGAGGGGTGCAGGGGCGAGCCGGGCAGCTGCAGGGTGAGGCGCGCGCCTCCGGCCGGGGACGTCCCGGCGCTGGCGGTGCCGGCGTGGCGCTCGGCGACCTGGTGCACGATCGAGAGCCCGAGCCCCGAGCCCGGCATGCTCCGCGCGTCGGTCGAGCGGAAGAACCGGTCGAAGACGTAGGGCTGGTCGGCCTCGGGGATGCCCGGGCCCTCGTCGTCGACGGTGAGGATGCCGTTGGCCAGCGTGGCGACGACGCGGCCGTCGGTGGGGCTCCACTTCGCGGCGTTGTCGAGCAGGTTCGTGATCGCGCGCTCGAGGCCGTGCGAGTCGCCGACCACCCACCAGGGCGCGGCGCGCACCTCGAAGGTGACGCTCGGGGCGCGCAACCGCACGCGGGACACGGCCCGGTCGAGGACCTCGACGAGCGCGACCGGCTCGACGGTGTGGCGGACCTGCTCGTCGCGGGCGAGCTCGACGAGGTCGCCGATGAGGGTGCTGAGCTCGACGATCTGGGCGCGGACGTCGTCGATCAGCTCGCCGCGGGTCTCGGCCGACAGACCGGCGCCGGCCTGCTCGGCCTGGGCGAGGAGGTCGAGGTTGGTGCGCAGCGACGTCAGGGGCGTCTTGAGCTCGTGGCTGGCGTCGGCGACGAGCTGGCGCTGCCGCTCGCGCGACGCGCTCAGCGACGTCAGCATCTGGTTGAACGCGGTGGCCAGGCGGGCGATCTCGTCGTCGCCCTCCACGTGCAGCGGGGTCAGCTCCTCGGTGCGGGCGATGTCCTCGACGGCGTCGGTCAACCGCCGCACCGGGCGCAGGCCGTTGCGGGCCACCGCGGTGCCGGCGACCGAGGCCAGCAGCACCCCGGTGCCGCCGAAGAGCAGCATCACGAGGCCGAGCTTGCCGAGGAAGCGCTGCTGCGAGTCGGTGCTCTGGGCGAGCATGAGGGCACCGACCACGGCCCTCGTGTCCTCGTCGACGATCGGCACCGTGGCGATCCGGTAGTGCTGGCTCCCGAGCGTGATGCTGCGCATCGCCGGGCCGGGCGAGTCGCCGTCGACGACGTCCCAGACGGCGTCGTTGGACGGCAGCGGGTCCTGCGACCCCAGGGTCATCACGCGGCCGTCCTGGAAGAGCGCGGTGAGCCGGATGTCGTCGAGGAACGACCCCGGCGGCAGCATCACCGAGTCCTCGTCGATCGTGGCTGCCGCGGAGGCCGCCCGCTCGACCAGCTGCTCGTCCATCGTCTCCTGCATCTGGACGCGCACGACGAGGTAGACGCTGAGCGAGAGCAGCGCGACGGTCGCGCCCACGGCGATGGTCGTCAGCAGAGTGACGCGGCTGGCCAGGGAGCGGCGGTAGTGCCAGCGCCGGGTGGGCAGCTCGGGCAGGGGGGCGGGCGAGTCCCGGAGGTCGGGCTTCGGCGGCAGCGGCGGCGCCCCGCCGGTGAGGGTCACGTCTCCTTCAGGACGTAACCCACGCCGCGCACGGTGTGGAGCAGGCGCGGCTCGTCCTCCGCCTCGGTCTTGCGGCGCAGGTAGCCCACGTAGACCTCGAGCGAGTTCGCCGTGGTCGGGAAGTCGTAGCCCCAGACCTCCTCGAGGATGAACGAGCGCTCGAGCACGCGTCGCGGGCGCCGCAGGAACATCTCCAGGAGCGCGAACTCGGTGCGGGTCAGCTCGATCAGCCGGTCGCCGCGGAAGACCTCGCGGGTGGCGAGGTCCATGGTCAGGTCGGCGAAGCCGAGCCGCTCGTCGGGCACCTCGACGGGCACGGCGCGCCGCAGCAGCGCGCGCACCCGCGCCAGCAGCTCCTCCAGCGCGAACGGCTTGGTGAGGTAGTCGTCGGCGCCGGCGTCGAGGCCCTCGACCCGCTCGCCCACGGCGTCGCGGGCGGTGAGCACGAGCACCGGGACGTCGTTGCCGGCCGCGCGCAGCGCCCGCGTCGCCTCGAGGCCGTCGAGCCGGGGCATCATCACGTCCATCACGACGAGGTCCGGGGAGGTCGACGCGATCTGCGCGAGCGCCTCCGCGCCGTCGCCGGCGGTCGTGACGGCGTACCCGTTGAACTCCAGCGAGCGCCGCAGCGAGTCGCGCACCGCGCGGTCGTCGTCGACGACGAGCACGCGGGATCCGTTCGTGTCTGCCACCCGGACAGTATGGCGACCGGGGCTGAGGCGGCGCTGAGAGTCGCCGAGAGTCGCCGGGATCGGTCAGTACGCCGCGGCGACGGCCGCCGCACGGGCGCCGTACCCGCCGCCGAACAGGGCGGCGTGGACCAGCAGCGGGAACAGCTGGTGGATCCCGGCGCGCTCGCGCCAGCCGTCGACCAGGGGGCGTCCGAGGCCGGCGGCGGTCGCCTCGTACGCCGCCAGCGCCTCGGCGAGGTGGGGGAGCCCGAAGAGCGAGAGCATCGCCAGGTCGACCTCGCGGTGGCCGCCGTAGGCCGCCGGGTCGACGACGTGCACGCTGCCGCCGGTGCCCCACAGCACGTTGCCGTTCCACAGGTCGCCGTGCAGCAGGGCGGCCGGCTCCTCCGGCACGAGGTCGGGCAGGCGCCCCAGCAGGCCCTCGACCTTGGCGGCGTCGCCGGGGAGCACGGCGCCACGGTCGCGGGCGAGCTTGAGGTAGGGCAGGACGCGACGCACGGCGTAGAACTCCGCCCACGTCGCGCCCTCGGGGGCGCGGCACGGCATCGGCAGCCTGCCGATGAACCCGTCGGTCGGTGCGCCGAGCTCGGCCGGCGCGGCGTGGGTACGCGCGAGTGCAGCGCCCAGGGTCGCCGCGGCGTCGGCGGACGGCCGGCCCGGGTCGATCCAGCGCAGCACGAGGCAGTCGGACGCGGCGGCCAGGACCTCCGGCACGGCCACGCCGTCGCGTACCCCGGCGAGCAGCGCGAGCCCGCGGGCCTCGGCCTCGAAGAAGCCGGCGGGCGCGCCGGGCTGGGTCTTCATCAGCGCGTTGCGGCCGTCGGCGAGGCGCAGGCGCGTGGCGGTGGACGTGTCGCCCCCGGCCACCGGCGAGGTGGCCGAGACCGCCACCCCGAGGAGGCTCTCGGCGCGACGCGCCAGGAGGGGCTGCCGGGTCACGGGGTGGCGCCGCCCAGCGTGGTCGCGGGGGCGGGTGCACCGGCCCCGAGGAGGTCCGCGAGCCGGGCCACGAGGGCGTCGGCCGTGCGCTCGACGGTGGCCAACGTGTCGGCGAACCCGTCGGCGCCGCCGTGGTAGGGGTCCGGCACGTCGCCCCGACCGGCGGGGTCGAGGTCGCGGAAGCGCAGCAGCCGGGCGGGGTCGTCGACGAGCGGGGCCAGGTCGGCCACGTTCGCGGCGTCCATCCCGAGCACGAGGTCGAGGTCGGCGGAGTGCTCGCGGGCGTACTGCCGGGCGCGGTGGCGGGTCGCGTCGTACCCGCCGCCCGTCAGCACCTCGGCGGAGCGCGGGTCCATGGGGCCGCCCACGTGCCAGCCGCCGGTGCCGAACGACTCCACGCCAACGCGGTCGTCGAGCCCGGCCGCCGCGAGGCGGTCCTCGATCACGACGTCGGCGACCGGCGAGCGGCAGATGTTGCCGAGGCACACGACGGCGATGCGGTACGCCGCGCCCGGGCGTCCGTGACCGGGGCGCGGGACCGGCAGCGCGACCACGGGGCCGGCCTCGGTCACGAGCGGACCTCGCGGTCGGTCACGGCCTCCACGAGCCACGTGACGACCGTGATGACGATGGAGGCGCCGAGCGCCGTCCAGAAGCCCTCCACGTGGAAGCCGATGTCGAACTGGTCCGCGATCCAGCCGGTGAACAGGAACATCGCGGCGTTCACGACGAAGAGGAACAGGCCGAGGGTCAGCAGGATCAGCGGCAGCGAGAGCAGCTTGACCACCGGCGCGACCCAGGCGGTGACGATCGAGAAGATCAGTGCCACGAGCAGCAGGGGGACGGCCTTGTCCTCGATCTGCGCCTGTCCGGAGGTGGCGCCGTCGAAGTAGATGCCGTCGAACAACCACGCGGCCACGGCGATGCCGAGCGCGTTGACCAGGACCCAGGCGACGAACTTCACGCTGCCGATCGTAGGCACCTCGTGGTGGCCGCGCGTCGCGAACGGCTCAGGCGACGCCGAGCGCGCGCAGGATGTCCTGCTCGGCCGCGGCGAGGTGGTGCTCGATCTCGTGGGCGGCCTCCTCGACGCGTCCGGCGTCGAGGAGCGCGACCAGTGCGCCGTGCGTGTCCGCCTGGTCGTGCGCGTTGCGCTCCGCGCGGTCGATCTGGGCGAGCACGAGCTTCAGCTCCGCGACCAGCGAGCGCGCCATGTGCACCAGACGGGGGGAGCCGGCGAGGCCGACGAGGGAGACGTGCACCGCGAGGTGCGTCTCGTTGAGCTCCGCGTAGGTGGCGCCGCGCCGCACGGCGTCGGTGTAGGCGCCGACGGCCGCCCGGACCTCGGACCGCTCGTCGTCGGTGGCCGCGGCCCAACGGCGTACGCCCGCCACCTCCAGCACCGCGCGCGCCCGGCAGACGTCGCGCACCGACGCGACGTCGGGGGTGGCCACGGTGACCCCCCGGTTCGGCTCGCGGGTGGCGATGCCCTCGCCCACGAGCACGCCGAGCGCCTCCCGGACGGTGGAGCGGGCGACGCCGAGCGAGGCGGCGAGGGCGAGCTCGCGCAGCGGCGTGCCGGACTCGAGGTCGCCGTCGAACACGGCCCGGCGCAGCTCGTCGGCGACCCGGTCGACGGTGGAGGTCACCTCGACGTGGAGGGCGGCGTACGGGTCGGGCACCTGCGCATTGTCGCCGACGACGCGCTCGTCGTGACGCCCGGCGCCCTCGTGTGTCACACTCCTGCACGGTCGGATTGTCGGACAATCCGACGAACCGGGTCCGGCCGGTCGACAGGAGGAGGGGCCCATGCGCACCGAGCTGATGGATCTCGCGGTCTCGAGCGTCGCCGACGCCGCGGTCGCACCGACCGCACCGGTGGCGCCGGCCGAGCTGCCGTGGGGGCGGGCGTACCTCGCGGTCAGCCCCGACCACTTCCGCGTCGACTACGTGATCAACCCGTTCATGGACCCCGCCGACCAGCCCGACCCCGAGCGCACGCGCGCCGAGTGGCACGGTCTCGTCGCGGCCCTGCGCCGCGCCGGGGCGCGGGTCGACGTGCTGCGCCAGCGCGCCGACAGCCCCGACATGGTGTACGCGATGAACCTGGGCCTCCCGGTGACCCGCGCCGACGGCTCCGAGGTGCTCGTCGCCTCGCACATGCGCTACCCCGAGCGACGCCAGGAGACGTCGAGCGCGACCGCTTGGGCGCTCGCACGGGGGCGCGAGGTCGTCGTCCTCGGCGCCGACGGCGTCGGGCCGCACCTCGAGGCCGGCGACATGTTCGCGTTCGGCGGCGAGCTCGTGGCCGGGTTCGGCCCGCGCACCGAGGAGGCCGCGCTCCTCCCGCTCGCGCAGGCGCTGGGCGTGCGCGTGCGGGGCCTGCGGATCACGCACCCGGGGATGTACCACCTCGACCTGGCGTTCTGCCCCCTCGACGAGCGCCGCGCGATGGTCTGCCCGGCGGCTTTCGACGACGCGTCGGCCCGCGCCCTGCTCGACCTCGTGCCCGACCCGCTCGTGCTGACCGAGGCCGAGGCGCTGACGTTCTGCGCCAACTCGGTGGTCGTCGGCCGCACGGTCCTGATGCCCGCCTGCCCGCCCCGTGTGCGCGCCCGGCTGGAGGAGTGGGGCTTCGAGGTGGTGCTGGTCGCGATGGAGGAGTTCCACAAGGGCGGCGGCTCCGTGCGCTGCCTGACCAACCCCCTCGACGTCGTCGTGGGCCGCGACCTGACGCCGGTCCCGGGCGGCGAGGTCGTCACGGCCTGAGGACACGACTGGGTCGCTGCGGCTACGGTCACTCGCCGTGGTGACCTTCGGCGGACCGGGCGTGATGCTGCTGGGCGCGCTCGTCTCGGGTGTGCTCGCGGCGCTGCTCGCCCTCGCGCTGGCCCGCCGCACCGGCGCGGTCTTCGCCGTCGCGGCCGCCGGTTTCTGCTGGTCGCTCGTCGTGATCGCGCTGGTGACCCTCGTGCCGGCCACCGGCGCGCCGGGCTGGGTCGCCGCCGAGACGCGGCTGGACTACTGCTCCACCGACATCGGCGGGCCGGCGCCCGACGGCTTCTGGATCTTCGACGGCGGCCAGCGCCTGCTCAACACCGCGCTCTTCGTGCCCGCCGGGGCGCTGGGCACCCTCGCGGCCTGCCGCTGGCGCTCGGCCGGCACCCTCGTGCCCCTGCTGGTGCTGGGCCTGGCCGCCTTCTCCGGCCTCATCGAGTGGACCCAGCTGGAGCTCGCCCGCCTCGACCGGGCCTGCGACCTGACCGACGTGATCGACAACGCGACGGGCGCCGCGATCGGCGCCGGCGTGGGCGTCGCGCTGGCCCTCGTCCTGCGGCCCTGGCGGGCGCGCGGGGACTAGCCTCCCGTCATGACCGAGAACCCCCCGGCCCCCGTGCCCCGGAGCAACGTGCTGGCGATCCCGGCCTACGTGCCCGGGAAGCCGCCCGTCGCGCGGCCCGGCGTCACGGCGTACAAGCTGTCGTCGAACGAGAACCCGTTCCCGCCCCTGCCCGGTGTGCTGGCCGCGGCCACCGAGGCCGCCGGCCAGATGAACCGCTACCCCGACATGGGTGCGTCGGCGCTCTACGAGGCGCTGTCCGCACGGCTCGACGTGCCCGTCGACCACCTCGCGACGGCGACCGGCTCGGTCGGTCTGCTCTACCAGCTCGTCGCCGCCTTCTGCGAGCCCGGCGACGAGGTGGTGCACGCCTGGCGCTCCTTCGAGGCGTACCCCATCGCCGTCACCGCCGGCGGCGCCGTCGGCGTGCCCGTCCCGCTGACCGTGGACGCCCGCCACGACCTCGACGCCATGGCCGCCGCGATCGGCGAGCGCACGCGGGTCGTCGTCGTGTGCACGCCCAACAACCCGACCGGGCCGGCCGTCGCGCAGGCCGAGCTCGACGCGTTCCTGGCCCGCGTGCCGTCGCACGTGCTGGTGGTCGTCGACGAGGCGTACGTCGAGTTCGTCCGCTCGCCCGACCCCGTCGACGGCGTCGCCACCGCGCTGGCCCACCCCAACGTGGTGGTCACCCGCACGTTCTCCAAGGCCTACGGCCTCGCGGGCTTCCGGGTCGGGTACGCCGTGGCGCAGCCGCCGCTGGCCGCCGCCCTGCGGGCGGTGTCCCTGCCCTTCGGCGTCTCGACCGTCGCCCAGGCCGCGGCCGTCGCCTCGCTGGCCGCCACCGACGCCCTGCTCGAGCGGGTCGACACCGTGGTGGCCCGCCGCGACCGCGTGCTCGCCGGGCTGCGCGAGCGCGGCTGGGACGTGCCCGACGCGCAGGGCAACTTCGTGTGGCTTCCGATCACGGACCCCGAGCACCTCGGCGCGTTCGTGGCGTCGGCGGAGGAGGCCGCCCTCGTGGTGCGGCCGTTCGTCGGCGACGGCGTGCGGATCAGCATCGGCGAGGAGGAGGCCTGCGACCGGCTCCTCGCGCTGCCCGGCCCGACCGGCGCGCCGATCGGGGACTGAGGGCCCGCGGTGCGCACGATCGGGATGCTCGGCGGGATGAGCTGGGAGTCGACGGCGGAGTACTACCGCCTGGCCAACCAGCTCGTCCGCGACCGCCTCGGTGGCGTCCACTCGGCGCGGCTGGTGGTCGACTCGGTCGACTTCGCCGACGTCGAGCGGCTGCAGGTCGCGGGCCGCTGGGAGGACGCCGGCGCGCTGCTCGCCGGTCGGGCCCGCGCGCTGCAGGCGGCCGGCGCGGAGCTGCTGCTGCTGTGCACCAACACGATGCACCTGGTCGTCGACGCGATCGAGGCGGCGGTCGACGTGCCGGTCCTGCACATCCTCGACGCGACGGGGGCCGCGGTGCGGGCCGCCGGCGTCGGTCGGGTGGGCCTGCTCGGCACCGCGTTCACGATGGAGCAGCCGTTCTACCGCGACCGTCTCGCCGCGCAGGGCGTGGAGGTCGTCGTGCCCGAGGCCGACGACCGGGCGCTGGTGCACCGCGTCATCTACGAGGAGCTCGTGCGCGGGGTGGTCAGCGACGCGTCGCGGGAGGCGTACACCGCCGTGATCGAACGCCTCGTGGCCCGCGGCGCACAGGGCGTGGTCCTCGGCTGCACCGAGATCGAGCTGCTGGTGGGCCCCGACGACAGCCCCGTGCCGGTCTTCCCGACGACCCGCCTGCACGTCGAGGCCGCGGTGGCCCTGGCCCTCGCGCCCCCGTCCGTGCCCCCGTCCGCGCCCCGGTCCACCGACGCGTGAGACGGGCCACGCCCACAGCGCACGCTCAGGTGGACCTGTCAGGATCGTCGACCGTGAAGCCCGCAGCACCCCGCCCCACCGCCCTGCCCGCGCGCCGTCGACGAGCCGTACGCCCAGGCGTACGCGTCCCGGTCGCGCTCGCCGCCTCGGTGCTCGCCGCCACCGCGCTGGCCGGCTGCGGCGGTGACGACGACGCCGCGCAGGACCCCGCGGCCGCGGCGGCTGCCGTGGCGGCCGACGGCGACGCCACCCCCGACGAGCGGCTGCAGGCCGTGGTCGACGGGCTGCCGGACATGTCGGAGGAGACCTACGACCAGGTCGGCGTCGTGGCCGAGCTGCCCGACGGCGTGCTGGCCGACGACGCCGTCGCTGACGACGTGGCGTCCTTCGGCGACGAGGAGTCGGGCTGGTTCGTGCTCGAGCGGCGGGCCGGCAGCGTCGAGGAGAACACCGAGGCCGCGGTCGGACGGCTCACCGGCGCCGGGTTCGTCGAGGGCGAGGCGTTCGACCCCGAGGGCATGGCCGAGCTGCGGGTCTTCGAGCGCGCCGACGACGGCGCGGTGGTCGGCATCGCGGTCTCCGACGTCACGGACCAGTCGGCCGACTCCGCCGACTTCCCGACCCGGATCGGCTACCTGGTGACGCCGGAGGCGGACGGATGACGGCCCCCGCCCGGCGCTGGGTCGCCATCGCGATCGTGGCCGTCCTGGTCGTCTCCGTCCTCGGCGCCGTGCTCCTCGGGATCGGCGACGGCGACGGCGACGACACGGGCGCGCCGGCCGACGGCGCGAGCTCGTCGTCGAGCGGCGATCCCGCGGCGGACGGGTCCGAGGAGCCGTCGCAGGAGGCCTCGGCCGAGCCGACGACCGACGCCGAGCGGCTCAGCGCCGTGATCGAGACCCAGCTCGACTTCGAGCAGTTCGCGCCCGAGGTGTTCGGGGTCGTCCCGGAGGGCCTGCCGGCCGGGGTGCTGCCCGAGGACCAGGACCCCAATTTCGTCGTGGGTGTCGGCGACGCCCAGGGCGGCTGGGTCGTGTTCGTGCAGAACACCGTGGTCGCCGAGCAGGCGGTCCCCGCGGCGGCGGAGCGGCTGCGCCAGGCCGGCTACGTCGAGGGCGAGCCGGTTCCCGTCTCCGACACCGGTGAGCTGACCGCCCCGGCCGAGGCCGACCCCGCGGCCTTCGGCGACCTGCGCTCGTTCTCCGGCGGCGGGGTCGTGGTCGGCGTGGCGTCGCGCGACGTGGAGGTCGGCGCCGACGTGCCGCTGCCGAGCGTCACCATGCTCGTGGTCGCCCCGGCGGCCCCGTGACGCGGACCGGTGACGCGGCCCCGGTGACGCGACCCGGTGCCGGCCGGCGTGACCCGGCAGGGTAGGAACGGCCTCGTGACCACGAACCGCCGTCGCGCCCTGCGCCGCCTCGCCGCCGTCCCGTCCGTCGCCGTGCTCGCGCTCGCCGTCCTGACCGGCTGCAGCGACGACGAGGGGTCGGGCGACGACTCGAGCCAGTCCGACGACGGCGCGGGCGACACCGCGTCGGACGACACCGCCGACGACCCGGGCTCCGACGACGGCGCCGCCGAGGGCGAGCCGGGGGAGCCGGAGGCCGGGCCCGGCGACGGCGCGTCGACCGACATCGACCTCGAGGACTTCGCGGGCTTCGAGGACGAGGTGCCCGAGGGATTCCCGGAGGAGGTGCCCCTGGTCGACGGCGACGTGCTGTTCGGATCTGAGCAGGACGGCACCTACGCCCTGGCGATCAACGTCGCCGGCGAGCCTGCGGACGCCCACGAGGAGGCCGTCGCGCTGCTCGAGGAGGCGGGCTTCGAGGAGGCCGAGGCCGTCGACTACGACGACGTCTTCGTCTCGTCGCTCAACGGCGAGGGCCTCACGGTCTCGGTGACCACGGCCGCCGACACGGTCGACGAGGGCTCGCTGGTGACCTACGGGGTCATGGGCAGCTGACCGGCCACCGTCCGGGACGGGGCGGGCGCGCGGCCCGCGGATCGTGTCAGGGTGTCCCCGTGCAGCTGACGCGGACCGCCGGCGGGCCGACGTGACCGTGCTCTCCGACTACACGGCGGCGCTGGCGCAGCCCCGTCTCGATCCCGCGCCGACCCGCTACGACGAGCTCGTCGGCGCCGACGGGGCGCTGCGGCCCGCGTGGCGACCGCTGCTCGACGTCGCGCTGCGGCTGACCGCGGGTGACCTGGCCCGCGTGGACACCGACATCCGCCACGCGCTGGCCGACGACGGGGTCACGTACGCGGCACCCGGCCGCGGCGTGGAGCCGTGGCGCCTCGACCCCGTCCCGCTCGTGCTGGACGCCGACGAGTGGACGGGGCTGGAGGTCGCCCTGGCGCAGCGCGCCGAGCTGCTGGACGCGGTCGTCGCCGACCTGTACGGCCCGCGCACCCTGCTGCGCGACGGCGTGCTGCCCGCCCCGCTGGTGCTGGGGCACAGCGGCTACGTGCGGGTGATGGCGCGCGCCTCCGCCGCCGACCCGCACCCGCTGCTGCTCACCGCGACCGACCTGGGCCGCACCGGCGACGGCGAGTGGCGCGTGCTCGCCGACCGGGCGCAGGCGCCGTCGGGCCTCGGGTACGCCATGCAGAACCGCCGCGTGATCTCCCGCGTGCTGCCCGAGCTCTACCGGCAGGCGTCGCCGCACCGGCTGGCGCCGTTCTTCCACGCCCTGCGCAGCTCCCTGCTGCAGGCGGCTCCCGGCGACCCCGCCAGCCCGCGGGTCGTGGTGCTCTCCCCGGGCCCGCACTCGGAGACCGCGTTCGACCAGGCGTTCCTGGCGAGCACGCTCGGCTTCCCGCTCGTGCAGGGCGGCGACCTGGTCGTGCGCGACGGCGCGGTGTGGATGCGCGTCTTCGAGCACCTCGAGCGCGTGCACGTGATCCTGCGGCGCGTCGACGCGGCCTGGAGCGACCCGCTCGAGCTGCGCGCGGGGTCCCGGCTCGGGGTCGCCGGGCTGAGCGAGGCGGTGCGCCGGGGCACGGTGCGGGTGGTCAACGGCCTCGGCGCCGGGGTGGTGGAGAACCCGGGGCTGCTGCCCTACCTGCCCGCCGCGGCCCAGCACCTGCTCGGCGAGGACCTGCGCCTCGACTCCGTCCCCACGTGGTGGTGCGGCGACGAGGCGAACCGGCGTACCGTCCTCGGGCGTCTCGACGAGCTCGAGGTCCGCCGCATCGACGGCGGCCGGGTGGGCGGCGGACGCGACGCGCTGCGCAAGCGGATCGAGGCGGAGCCGCACCTCTACGTCGGCCAGCAGCCGCTGCCGCTCTCGCAGGCGCCGACCTTCGGGCGTGGGCCCGGAGCGGTCGGAGCGGGCGGCGCGGGCGACCTGCTCGAGGCGTACGCCCCGGCCTCGGGCGCCGTGACGCCCGGCTCGGTCACGCTGCGCACGTTCACGCTGCTGCACGGGTCGTCCTACCGCCCGATGGTCGGTGCGCTGGCCACCGTGCGCGAGCGCCACGACGGGCTCCAGGCGGCGCGGTCGGTGTCGAAGGACGTGTGGGTGCTCAAGCGCGACGCCGCGGACCCCGACCAGCACCTGGCCCACCAGCTGCAGCCGGCCTACACCGACGCGTCGGCGGCGGTGCTCCCGCGCACGCTGGACGACCTCTACTGGTTCGGCCGCTACGTCGAGCGGGCCGAGGACACGCTGCGGCTCGTGCTCACCGCGCACGCGCTGGCCGAGGACTACCGGACCCGCCCGTTCTCGTCCGGCGGTGCGAGCCTGGCGGTCGCGTGGAAAGCGCTGCACGACCTGTGCCCGCCCGGCAGGCCCGTGCGCTTCGACGACCCGGCGGTGCGCGAGGAGCTGTTCGGCGACCGGCTGGACGCCGAGTTCCACGCCGTGCTGCTCGACAGCGATCGCGCCGGCGGCGTCGCGCAGTCCGTCGCGGCGCTGCGGGCCTGCGCCCAGGGGGTGCGCGACCAGCTCTCCGCCGACGCGTGGCGGGCGTTCGCCTCGGTGGAGCGGTCGGCGGCGGTGCTCGCGACCTCGCGCCACAGCCACCAGGTCGAGGAGGCCGGCGGGCGGATGCTGAACGGGGTGCTCGCCCTGACCGGCGTCGTCGCGAACATGATGCGCGACCCCGGCTGGCACATGATCGGCGCCGGCCGCTCGCTCGAGCGCGTGCTGCAGGTCGCCCGGCTGCTGCGCTCGACGGTGGTCGAGCGGCGCGGCCTCGACACCGACCGCCGGGTGCTCAACGCCGTGCTGGGCTCCACCGAGTCCGTCGTGACGCACCGGCGCCGCCACCGCGGCTACGTCAAGGTCGGCAGCGTGCTGGAGCTGCTGCTGCTCGACCCGGCGAACCCGCGCTCGGTCGTCTCCGCGCTCGCCGACCTGCGCGGGCACCTGGCCGCGATGCCGGCCTCGACGGGCTCGACCCGCTCCGAGCGGCTGCTGGACGAGCTGGGGGAGCGGGTGGAGAGCGTGGACGTACGCGCGCTGGTCGCGCTCGGCGGTGCCCGCCGACCGCACCTCGACCACTTCCTCGCCGATCTCGTCGCGGAGACGGCGCGGCTCTCGGACGCGATCGAGGCCCTGCACTTCCCGGCCGGGCCGGGCCCGCGCTCCTTCGCCCAGCTGCTGCCGCGCGGCGCGGGGTCCGACGACCTGCTGGTCGAGGCGGGTGGGGACGGGTGAGGTACCGCGTGTGGCACCGCACCACCTACACCTACGACGACGACGTCACCGACAGCCTCGGCGTCGCGTACCTGACCCCGCGCGAGCTGGCCGGCCAGCGCGTCGACGAGCGGGCCCTGCGGATCACGCCCGAGCCGTCGGGGCAGCGCGACGACGTCGACGCGTACGGCAACACCGCCACCTGGTTCCAGGTCCTCGAGCCGCACCGCGAGCTGGAGGTGTACGCCGAGAGCGTGGTCGACGTCGAGGCCCCCGTGCACGACCCCCGCGTCCTCGCGACCCCGTGGGAGCAGGCCAGGCCCGCGGCGCGGCCCGACGCCCCCGACGCGTGGGAGGCGTGGGACTTCGCGCTGCCCTCCGCGCTGGCCGACCAGGGCGCCGAGGTGCAGGCGTACGCCGCCGTCTCCCTGACCCCGGGACGCCCCGTCGGCGAGGCGGTGGCCGACCTGGTGCGCCGGGTGCACGCGGACTTCGCGTACGAGCAGGGCGCGACCACCGTGACCTCGACGGTCGCCGACGTGCTCGCCTCCCGGGCCGGCGTGTGCCAGGACTTCGCGCACCTCGTGGTCGCGGGGCTGCGCTCGCACGGGCTGGCGGCCCGCTACGTCTCCGGCTACCTGGCGACCACCCCGCCCCCCGGCCGGGAGCGTCTCGTCGGCGCCGACGCCAGCCACGCCTGGAACGCGGTGTGGGTGCCCGGCCCGACGGGCGGACCGGGCACGTGGCTGATGCTCGACCCGACCAACGACACGTGGGTCGACGAGCGGTACGTGACCGTCGCCTGGGGCCGCGACTACGGCGACGTCCCGCCGCTCAAGGGCGTGATCTTCACCGAGGCGACCGGGTCGAGGCTCGCCGTCGCCGTCGACGTCGCGCCGGTGGAGGGGTGAGGGGCGGGCGTCGGCGGGCCGCCTCTCGTCACACCCAGTAGGTGTCGTGGCGCAGCATGAACTCCGTCCGCTCCTCCTCCGCCATCGCCTCGCCCCGCGCGAGGGCCTCGAAGTAGTCCTCACGGGGGCCGCCCGGGGCGAGCATCAGCAGCATCTGCGCGTGGTCGCCGCCGCGGAGACCGCGGGTGTTGCCCTCGGGACGTAGAGGAGTCGCCGGGCCCCGCCTCGGTCCCAGGACCGTCCGTCGTAGAGGCGGACGGTGCGACTCCCGCCGGCGGTCACCGTCAGCGCGCCGTCCACCCGCCGTCGGCGTAGACCTCCGAGCCCGTCATGAAGCCCGCGTCGTCGCTCGCCATGAAGGCGACGACGGCGGCGATCTCCTCCGGTGTGCCGAGCCGGCCCATCGGGGTGCCGTCCAGCATGGAGCGGTGCCGCTCCGATCCCTCGAAGCGTTCGAGCAGCTGGTCGGTGCCGATGAAGCCAGGGTGCAGCGAGTTCACCCGGATCCCTCGGGCGGCCCAGTGCAGGGCCGCGTTCTTCGTCATGGTGCGGACCGCGCCCTTCGCGGCGTGGTAGGCGAACGAGTTCCCCATCCCGCCGACGGTGCCGAGGATCGAGCACATGTTGACGATCGCGCCTCCGCCGGACCGCTCGATGGCGGGGCCGGCGTGCTTCATGCCGAGGAAGACCCCCGTCTGGTCGACGGCCACGATCTTGGCGAAGTGCTCCACGGTCTCGTCCTCGACGGTCGCGAGGCTGCCCAGTGCGGCGTTGTTGACGAGGGCGTGCAGCGGACCCCGGGAGCCGAGGGTGTCGAGCGCCGTGCGCCAGGACTCCTCGGAAGCGACGTCGAGCGCGATCGCCTGGTGACCGGTGCCGGGGAGGTCGTCGACAAGGCTCGAGCAGGCGTCGACGTCGAGGTCGCTCACCGCGATGCGGCCGCCCTCGGACGCCAGTCGGCGGCACGTCGCTGCACCCAGGCCGCCCGTGGCGCCGGTGACCAGGACCGTTCTGCCCTCGAATCGCATGACTCCTCCAGTCCCCTCGTGACGGGTGCCGATCGTGGCCCTAGTATGAAGTGAACTCATGTCAGTTTGCCAGGGGGTCGTGGTGTCGGTTCTCGCCGAGGGAGTGGTCGTCGGCGGCCGGCGCCTGCGCAACCCCATCGTCGCGACCGCGCACGGCACTGCTTCCGTCGTCGACGGAATGCCGACTGCGGCCGACGCCGCGTACTGGCGCCGTCTGGCGCGCGCCCAGGCGGGTCGCCCACGCGGTCGCCGTCTGTCCGTGACCCCCGACCTACGCCCACCGCCCACCCCATCCGCCCGCAGGGAACGAGGAACCGATGACGCTCACGACAGTGCACATGGACGACCTGGGAGACCTGGTGGGCCGGGATCTCGGGCCGAGCTCCTGGATCGAGGTGGACCAGGCGCGCATCGACGCCTTCGCCGGCGCGACCGAGGACCACCAGTGGATCCACACGGACCCGGTGCGCGCGGGTGCCGGTCCGTTCGGCACCACGATCGCGCACGGCTTCCTGACGCTGGCCCTGGTGGCCCCGTTCCTGGAAGCACTGCTGAAGGTCGAGGGCGCCGGCATGGGTGTCAACTACGGGCTCGACCGCGTGCGGTTCCCCGCGTCGGTGCCGGCGGGCAGTCGGGTCCGCGCGCGGATCGCCGTCGTCGCCGTCGACGAGGTGGCCGCAGGGGTCCGGCAGGCGCGTCTGGAGATCACGGTCGAGGTCGAGGGGGGCGACCGCCCGGTGTGCGTGGCCGTCCTGCTGTGCCGGTTCTACGCCCCGGCGGGGGACGGGGCATGAGGACGACCCGGGAGGTACGCGTGGTGCGGCGGCCCGAGGGCGGTCTGCGGGAGAGCGACCTGGAGGTCGTCGAGACCGCGGTGCCGGCCCTGCGTGACGGACAGGTCCTCGTCCGCACCACGCATCACTCCGTGGACGCCGCGGTCCGTCTGCGCCTGGATCCGGTGAGTCCTCCTGGCTACCTGCCCGCCTTCGAGCTGGGCGCCGGGATCGAGGGTCTTGCCGTCGGGACCGTCCTCGAGTCGCGCGCCGATGGTTTCGCCGTCGGCGACCTGGTGCAGCACGCCCGGGGCTACCGCGAGCTGGCGGTGGTGGAGGCCCGGGGCGCCGCCCTGGGAGGTGCCGGGATGCTGGCCCGGCTCGACCCGACGCTGGCGCCTCCGCAGGTCCACGTCGGTCTGCTCGGCGGAACCGGGCTCACCGCCTGGGCGGGCATCGTCGCGGTCGCGAGGGCACAGCCGGGCGAGACGGTCTGGGTCTCGGCCGCCGCCGGCGCGGTGGGCAGCGTCGCCGCGCAGCTCGCCCGAGCCCGAGGGTGCCGGGTCGTCGGCAGCGCGGGCGGTCCCGAGAAGGTGGCGTACCTGCTCGACCACCTGCACCTCGACGCGGCCTTCGACTACCGGGCCGGCCTGACTGCCGGTCTCGAGACCGCCGCACCGGACGGGGTCGACGTCTACTTCGACAATGTCGGCGGGGATCACCTGGCCGCCGCGCTGGACCACCTGCGGCCCTTCGGTCGGGTCGCGCTGTGCGGTGCCATCGCCGGTTACGACACCGAACCGGCGCCCGGGCCGCACAACCTCTTCCAGGCCACCTCGAAGAACCTGACGCTGCAGGGCTTCCGTGCGGGCGCCCACGCCGCGCGGGCCGACGAGGCGCGCGCGGAGCTCGCTGGTCTCTGGCGCGACGGACGCCTGCGGTTGGACGTGGCGTCGTACGCGGGGCTCGACCTGGCTCCGCGGGCGATCGTCGACCTCCTCGCGGGGCGCACGCGGGGCAAGTGCGTCGTGGAGACCACCGAACCCGCAGATGGTGATTGACGCCACACGGACCGCCTACTACATTGAACTGATATCAGTTCATCGGACGGGAGCGTGACGTGAAGAGGTCAACGAGGATCACCGGCGCATTCGCTGCGGGCGTGCTGACGCTCGCCTTGGCAGCGTGCGGCGGTGGAAGCGGCGGGGCCGCCAGCGAGGCGGTCGAGGGCAGCTGGGACGACGTGGTCGCAGCCGCGAACGACGAGGGCGAGGTGCTCCTCTACTCGAGCCAGAACCCGACCCGCCTGGACGCGCTCGAGGCAGCCTTCGAGGCGGCGTACCCGGACATCGACATGAAGTACGTGCGCGGCACGGACGCCGAGATGAACCCCAAGGTCGAGGTGGAGAACCAGACCGGTCGGGGCGCCGCGGACGTCCACATGGTCACGGACGCGGCGTGGATCACGACCGCATCCGAGTCGGGCACGTACTCGGTGGACGACCTGCGGGGACCGTCGTTCGAGGCCGAGGCGTTCAACCGCGACGAGAACGTGCTCGCGGACTCGTTCTTCCTCACCAGCGCGGCGGTCTTCGCGATGGGCTGGAACACGAACGAGGTGCCCGACGGCTTCGAGGAGCCCCAGGACATGCTGTCCGACGAGTACGCCGGCAAGCTCGGCATCGTCAACCCGCAGGGCATCGCGGCGTACGTCGACTTCTTCCAGTTCTACGAGGAGAACTTCGGCCCGGACTTCCTCGAGCAGCTGGCCGAGCTCGAGCCCCGCATCTATCCCAGCGCCCTGGGCATCGCCCAGGCGCTGACCTCGGGCGAGATCGCGGCTGCGCCGGGCGTGCAGCCCCTGGTCGCCGAGGTCGAGTCGGGTGCGCCCGTCGACTGGAAGCTGCCCGAGCCCGCCTGGGGCACCCCCTGGTACTCGCACGTGCTGAGCTCCGCGCCGCACCCGAACGCCGCCCAGGTGCTCGCTGACTTCATGGTCAGCCCCGAGGGTCAGGCCGCACTGAACACCGGGTACGCCTCGGTGCTCGGTGATGGCGACGGAGCCGTGGCGGACGCCAGTGACATCGAGCTGCCCGACCCCGACGCGTTGACGCCGGAGCAGGTGCAGGCGTACCAGCAGGAGTGGGAGTCGCTCTTCCTGCGATGAACGACGGTGGCGGCGGCCGGTGGACCCCCGGTCGCCGCCTCCCGCAGCGCTCCGACGCGTGCGCGCGATCCGCCCGACCCTTCCGCCGCCATGGAGGTGAGCAGCCGATGAGTGTGAACGAACGCCCCCCGGTCGCCGGGTTCGCCGGCCGCACCGTCCTCGTCACGGGCGCCGCGAACGGCATCGGCGCCGCCACGGCGCGGCTGCTCCACGCCCGGGGAGCCACGGTCGTGCTGGCGGACGTCGACGAGGCGGGTGGTGCCCGGCTCGCCGCCGAGCTGGGCGGGTCCGCGACCTCGGTCGCGCTCGACGTCGCGGACGAGGCCGCCTGGGGCTGCGTGGGCCAGCGCTGGGCGTCCGGCAGGCTGGACGTCCTGGTGCACGCAGCGGGCGTCGCGCAACGAGCCGAGCTCGCCGACTCCACGCTGGCGGACTTCCGGCGAGTCGTCGACGTCAACCTGGTCGGCACCTTCCTGGCGTTGCGCACCGCTGCGACCACCGTGGGGGACGGTGGGTCGGTGGTCACCGTCTCGTCCCTGCGCGGAGTCCTGGCCACGACCGGCCTGGGCGCCTACGGCGCGTCGAAGTTCGGCGTCCGCGCGCTGACCCGGGTGGCGGCGCTCGAGCTGGCCGAGCGCGGCGTGCGCTGCAACTCCGTGTGTCCCGGGAGCATCGCCACCTCCATCACCGACAGCGGTGGCTTCGACGACGTCGATGTCGACGCCTACCTCCGCACCATCCCGATGCAGCGCCAGGGCAGCGCCGACGAGGTTGCCCGCGCCATCGCCTTCCTGGCCGGTGACGAGTCCTCCTACGTCACCGGCACCGACCTCTTGGTGGACGGCGGTACCGCCGCCGGTCGCACCACGCCGCGGCGCAGCCGCGACGACAACCCGACCGACGGGCCGAGCGCCCGCCCCCGACGATGAGGTGACCCAGTGTCCGGATTCAACGTGCAGGGCCTGACGAAGCGTTTCGGCGCGACCACGGTCGTGGACGACCTCGACCTGAGCGTGGAGGACGGCGAGTTCGTCGTCCTCCTCGGTCCGAGCGGCTGCGGCAAGACCACGACGCTGCGCTGCCTGGCGGGGCTGGAGCGGCCCGAGGGCGGCCACATCTCGTTCGGCGACCGAACGGTCTTCGACAGCGGGCGGCACGTCGACATCGCCACCCACAAGCGCAACATCGGGATGGTCTTCCAGTCCTACGCGCTGTGGCCGCACCTGACCGTCCGCAAGAACATCGGGTACCCCCTCAAGGTGCGCGGTCGCAAGGACGCCCTGCGCGGAGGGGCCGTCGAACGCGCGGCGGAGATGGTCGACACCCAGGCGCTGCTCGACCGCTACCCGGCCCAGCTCAGCGGCGGTCAGCAGCAGCGCGTCGCGGTCGCGCGCGGACTCGTGGCCGAGCCCGACCTGGTGCTCTTCGACGAGCCCCTCAGCAACCTCGACGCACGGCTGCGCGACCAGGTCCGCACCCAGATCCACCAGCTGCACCAGCGGCTCCGGTTCAGCGCGGTGTTCGTGACCCACGACCAGTCGGAGGCGTTCGCGCTCGGTGACCGGCTGGCCATCATGAAGGCAGGGCGGCTGGAGCAGCTCGACACTCCTCAGCGGGTGTTCGACGAGCCCGCGTCGGAGTACGTCGCGGCGTTCATCGGGATGGGCAACCGGCTGGAGCTCACCCGCGGCGAGGCCGGATGGCGCACGGAATCCGGAGAGGTCGTCGACCTCGCGGACCGTACGCCCGAACGCGGCGCGGGCGACCGCGCGGTGGCCCGCCTCCGCAAGCAGGACCTCCACCTCCTGCGCTCCTCCGACCAGGCGCCGGCGCACCACGTCGTGCTGGGGGCCACGTTGGTGACCACCGAGTTCGGGGGTCGTCACTACGACGTGCTGGTCGACGTCGGGGGCCAGCAGCTCAGCCTGGAGGCCGACACCCGCGAGCACGGCGCTTGGCTTCGGGAGGCGGCAGAGGGTGCCCCCGTGCTGGTGGGCTTCGCGCCCTCGGACGTCCGCCTCTTCGCGCCGGACCTGGACGAGAAGCCGCAGACGGGTCTCGCCCTGACGGGGGCCGAGGCCCGGACCGGCGGCACGCACACCGTGGCCTCGGGGGTCTGAGCGATGACGACGACCACCACCGCTCCGGCCGTCTCACAGCCGACAGCTCAGCCGCCCGTCCCCGGGCGCGTGCGCAGCGCCGTCGACCGGTTCACCGCCCGCCGGGGCTGGGGAGCCCGCCTCGGCTACCTCGCCCTCGTCCTGTTCCTCGGCTACCTCGTCGTGCTGCCGCTGTACCGGTTGCAGGCGCTCGCCTTCGAGGACGGGGCACGTGGCTACGACGCGCAGTACTCCCGGCCCGACATCGGCTCCGTCATCTGGACGACCGTGAAGCTCGGCGGGGTCTCGCTCGCCATCGCGATGGTGCTCGGCACCCTGCTGGCCTTCGCGACGAGCCGCCTGCCGGCGAAGTTCGCGTGGCTGCGTGTGATCCCGGTCCTCCCGATCGTGATGCCGGCCATCGCGAGCGTGAGCGGCTGGGCCTTCCTGCTCTCGCCCGGCCCCGGCTACCTGAACGCGGCGTTCCGCACCCTCCCGTGGTGGGACCATCTCGAGTCAGGTCCGATCGACGTCTACACGCCGACCTGGATCATCATCCTCACCGGCTTCGGGCTGACCTCGTTCGTGTATCTCTTCGTCAGCGCCGGCATGGCGGGCATCAGCGCCGAGCACCTCGAGGCGGCACAGACCAGCGGTTCGTCGACGGTGGGGGTCTTCTTCCGCGTCGTCCTGCCGCTGCTTCGTCCCTCGCTCGTCTACGGAGGCGGTGTGGCGCTGCTGCTGGGGCTGGGGCAGTTCACGGGCCCGCTGCTGCTGGGCTCGAACACCGGTGTGAAGGTCCTGACCACCGAGATGTACCGCCGGGTCTCCGAGTCGCCCGCCGACTTCGCCGCTGCGGCGGCCGCCGGGTCGCCTCTCGTCATCCTCGGCCTCGTCGTCGTGTTCGGCCAGAAGGCGCTGCTGGGGAACCAGAGCCGCTTCGTCACCCACGGCGGCAAGGCGTTCCGCTCCGCTCCTGCGAGGTCGTGGTGGGCCGTCGGCACAGTCGTGGTCTACGGCCTCGTCGCTCTCGTGGCCCCCCTGTTCGGGCTCATCGCGGTCGCGCTGTCGCCCTACTGGTCCGAGACCATCCAGTGGAACGCGCTCACGCTCGACAACTTCCGGACGCTCCTCAGCACCCCGGACGTCATCGACTCCGTGGTCACCAGCCTGGTCGCCTCGTCCGTCGCCGTGGCCATCTGCGTCCCGCTCGGGTTCGCGATGGCCAACCTCCTGGTGCGCGGCCGTCGCTACACCGTGCTGCGGCTGGCCGGCGACCTGATCACCGCGCTGCCGCTGGGCATCCCGGCCGTCATCTTCGGCGTGGGTTTCCTGCTGACCTACACCCAGCCGCCGTTCATCCTCTACGGGACGCGCACGGTCATCATCCTCGTCTACGTGGTCCTGATGCTGCCCTTCGCGACCCGACTGCAGATGACGGCCCTGCTCGCGCTCGGCGAGACGTACGCGGAGGCGTCGTCGACCAGCGGAGCGAGCTCGGCCGTGACCAACGTGCGGATCATCCTGCCGTTGATGCGGCCCGCGATCCTCAGCGCGGTCGCACTCATGTTCATCCTGCTGACCCACGAGTTCGCCGCCTCGCTGCTGGTGCGGGCGCCCACGACCCAGGTCATGGGCACCCGGCTCTACGACCTGTGGGCGAACGGGTTCTACCCGCAGGTGGCGGCCATGGCACTCCTCATGACCGTCGTGACCGGGCTCGGTGTGGGCGTGGCCATGCTCATCGGCGGCAAGAACGTGCTCGACAACCTCTGACCGGGGCTCAGCGGGGCCCGTCGACCACGAGCAGAGCGGCGGCGGCCCCGCAGAGCGCCACGACGGACAGCGAGACCACCACCGGAGCGCCGGCACGGGGACGAGCGGGTCCGTCGTGGCGATCGGTCATCTGCCGGGTGCGCCGCCCGTGGAGACGGCGCAGTGAGAACAACACGAACACCGCGACCCCGAAACTCGCCACGAGGGCCAGGACGAGGCCGCTGGCACGGAGCTGCAGGGCTCGCGCGGCCAGGACCGCCACTGCC
Source organism: Nocardioides imazamoxiresistens (assembly GCF_032378595.1). Taxonomy (NCBI): domain Bacteria; kingdom Bacillati; phylum Actinomycetota; class Actinomycetes; order Propionibacteriales; family Nocardioidaceae; genus Nocardioides; species Nocardioides imazamoxiresistens. The sequence continues at coordinate 3,327 of NZ_JAVYII010000003.1, read as the reverse complement.
TCGAGCGCCAGCGCCGTGCGTACCCACGCCATCGTGGTGCGCTCCGCCTGGGCACCTCGGTCGTTCGGGACCGCGTAGTCGACCAGGGGGCCGCCCGGCGGTCTCACCGGAGGACGAGCACGATCCCCGCCAGGACGGCGAGGGCGAGCAGCGCGACGACCGGCAGAGCGAGCCACGGCAGGGGCAGCGGGCGCCCCTGCCGCAGTGCGACCTCGACGGCGAACCAGCGTTGGAGCGCCGCCAGCGCGATGAGGCCGGCCACCGCGAGCAGTGACACGGCGAGGGGCGTGAGCAGCGCCGCCGGCACCTCGTCCGCGGCGAAGGCGTAGGCCGCCAACCCTGCCGCAGCGAGGCCGAGCGACGTGCGTACCCACGCGAGCAGGGTCCGCTCGTTCGCCAGCGAGAACCTCGGGTCGGGCTCCTCGCCCAGGCGCAAGGCCCGGAGCGGTCGTAGGTGCACGGGACCGTCCGACCCGCTCACCGCGCCCGCAGGGGCGGCGGCGTCCAGGCGTGCGACACGACGGCGGCGCCCGGGGCGTAGATGCGTAGTACCAGGAAGAACGGCCCCGGCGGCGTCGGCAACCAGGCGTCGCCGTCGGCACGGTCGGGACCCACGACGATGCGGCCGGAGACCGCTGCGCCCCGTCCGCCCGATGCGCTCCCCACGCCGTGGCGGCCGTCGGGAGCGTCGTACAACATCCCGGTCGCGGCCTCGTAGAGCGTGATGCTCCAGAAGGCGTCGCAGTCCGGGGGTGCGTCGAGGGAGATCTCGTAGGCCCTGCGGCCGTCGAGCGGCTGGCCGTCGGCGTCGACGTACGTGTTGAAGGAGGTGTTCTCCTCCTCGACGTTCGCGCCGAGGCCGACGTAGTTCATGATGGCGCGGTTGAGGTGGTTCGCTCCGTGGCTGCCCTTGTCCGCCACGCGGGTCCACCCGCCCGGCGTCGGCGTACCGAGCAGTGAGCGGTTGGCCGAGACCAGCTCCATCGCCTCGGCGAACCCGTCGCCCACCCCGAGCGCGGTCGCCTCGTCGAGGAGCCGCGCGTCGAACGGGTCCGTCCCTGCGATTCCGATGGAGCGCAGCTGCGCCACCAGGGCGTCGTCCTCCGGGGGGTGTCCCTGCAGGCGCAGGGCGGCGTCGAGCGTCTCCAGGAAGGCGTCGACCTCTGTCTCGACGTCGCCCGCTGCAGCCTCTGGGGCGATCGACGACCCGCCGCGCGGCTCCAGGGCCACCTGGTCCTGCAGGGCACGCACGACCTCGTGGTCGTCAGCGCCCACCTGGATGCGCATGAGGACCCACGTCACGCGCGAGTCGACCTGGACGAGCATCCTGCCGGACCCGTCGTCCGGCGGCGTCGCGCCGGGTGGCACGAGCGTGAAGCGCCGGGCGTCGCCCGCGGTGCGGCGGCTCAGGTTGGTGGCGTTGCTGAAGGCGTCCAGCAGCTGGAGCGTGTAGTACCGCCCGCCGAGGTCCGGCAACGTCACGTCGACGGGCCCGCCGGTGAGGTCGACCCAGGCGCTGGAGTAGAGCGTGTCGACGTTGGGCACGCGGAAGCCGGCGAACTGCGGGGTGGCCACGGCCCGCTCGTGCCGGAAGGTCGACAGGGGTGAGGCGTCAGGGCCCCAGACCTCGCGGCGCAGCAGGTCGTGCTGCAGGACGGCGGGGAGCCCGTAGACGGTCGCGAGTGACGCCAGGGTCCGCGCCCGCAGGCGCCGTTGCTCCGGATCGGCCGGGAGCGCGTCCGCGCGACCGGCCGAGGCGGCTCGGACCGCCTCCGTGGGCGTCTGTCCTCGGAACACCATGGTGGCTCCTCACGAGCTATGCTCAAACTGAACTCACTTCATATCACGCGAGGAAGGCACGGGTCATGGTCCAGCCGTCGACCGACGTCCGCGCAGCAGCGGAGCGGCTGCAGGTCTGGGCGTACCCCTGCGTCATGGCCCAGAGGCTGCGCCTCAACTTCACGCAACCCCGGGACCCGTTCACCGCCCGTCCCCCGACGTCCGCCGGCGCTGCACTGGGCCACGTCGGCCACCAGCGCGCCCTGTCGGACCCCGGGCTGCGCGTAGGGGTGGCTCCGAACGTGGACACTCTCTACTCAGTCGCCTGGCTGGACCTCGACCTCGGCGACCACGAGCTCCGAACCCCGTCCTACGGCGGCCGGTACTAGAGCTACCAGGTGGCGCTGGCGGACACCGGGAGCCCGTGGTCCCTCGGTCAGCGGACCCACGGCGCCCAGCTGCCGCCGCTCACCCTGCGGCGTGGACCGCTCGGCCTGCAGGAGCGGGGCGGGCGGCTCGAGATCAGCACTCCCCACCGTTTCCTGATGATCTGCGGGCGGACGCTGGTCGAGCCCGGCGACGCCGACGACCTGCGGCGCGTGCACGCCCTCCAGGACGAGGTGCGGGTCCGCGTCCTCGCCGGGGCTCGGGCGGCGAGGTTCGATCCCGAGGGCCTGCGGGACGTCGACCTCGACACCTGCTCCCGCGCCGACGAGGTGCGTGAGCCGGACGGGTTCGCCCCCAGCCTCGCGCGCGTCCTACGGGACCTGGACCCGGATGCCGTGCCCGCGCAGGTCCGCGACGACCTCGGGACGTGCGGGATAGCCGGGGACGCGCCGCACGTGCCGACGGACCTCGCCCCCGCGGTCCGCGAGGGCCTCGCGGACGGCGTCCGTCGGATCGAGGGGCGTGTCGGTGCACTCGGGCGGCTCCAGAACGGCTGGGCGCTCAACGAGCGCGGACCCGCCGTGGGCGACGACCTGCTGCTGAGGGCGGCGGTCGCGATGGCGCAGATCTACGTCAACCCGGTCGAGGAGGCCACCTACCCGGTGGCGGAGGTCGATGAGCGGGGAGAGCCGCTGGACGGGGCCCAGCACTCCTACACCGTCTCCTTCGCCGCCGACGACCCTCCGCCGGCGCAGGCGTTCTGGTCGCTCACCGTCTACCACCGGGCCGGGCTGCTGGTCGAGAACCCGCTGGGTCGTCACGCGGTGGGGGACCGTACCCCGGGCCTGCGCCGCGAGTCGGACGGCTCGCTGCGGGTGGAGGTGTCGGCTGACCCGCCGCCCGGCGGCGTCGCGAACTGGCTGCCCGCTCCTCGGGGCCCGTTCCGCCTGATGTTGCGGCTCTACCACCCGACCGACGTCGCGTGGTCACCCCCGCCTGTCGTCCGGGCGGGTTCCGGGCCTGCGCGGTAGGACGCCGCTCGCGATCAGGCCGTGAACCGGCCGCCGTCGGAGACCACGACGGCGCCCACGATGTCGGCGGCCCCCGGGGAGGCCAGGTACGCGATCGTGTCAGCGATCTCGTCCGCGCTCGCGGGGGGGG